>JAKDMQ010000002.1 GCA_030452265.1 Nitrococcus sp. | reverse complement strand
GATGTTATCGGACTTTTAGGGTCCTGGCTGATTTCTCGCTGTAACGCCTGCTTTGCATTCCACTGATCCGCTTAGCACTTCATAAACACCCCGCAAATTTCCAATTATTCCTTTTTATCAAAGCATTATACGTACACGCCGCTCGTTGGCACCGCAATTGCTTTGTCTATCAGCGGACCATGTCGGACCACAGACTTGATGGGCACGGGGCAACGGGCCCGTCAAGGACCATAAAGCTCTAAGGAGTGAGGATCATCATGAAGAAGACAGTACTTGCAAGCTCTATCGCCTTGGCGTTCGTTACCTTGTACGGGGCGAGCGCCTCGGCCAACCCGTTCAACACGTCTTTCCAAGGTGAGGGGGATCAGGACAACACCGTGACATCGACCGCCAACGCCAACGCCAACGGTGGCAATGGCGGCTACGGCGGCTCTGCCAACTCGGACGGTGCCGATGACGATGCCAAAGTCCACGGCAAGAGCGCCAAGCTCTGGGGCAGGGGCACCAGTACCGCTGGAGCCGGCGGTGCCGGTGGTGCCGGCGGAACCGCCAAAGCCTGGAGTGAGTCCTTCAACACAAACACGGTCACCAACGTGATCTCCTATCAGGAGATGAGCTCCACCGTGACCGGTGCGCCGATCCTCATGCTCGGCGGCGTAGGCGGTGCCGGCGCGGCCGGTGGTGCCGGTGGTAACGGCGCGGCCGGTGGTGGCGCGCTCGCCGTGAACGCGGCCGTCTCCCTTGGCCTCGGCGACGGCGGCGACGGCGGCGACGGCGGTAACGGCGGTAATGGTGGCTCTGCAAGCAGCAGCAGCACCGGCGTGGGCGGCGCTGGCGGCGCTGGTGGCCTTGCCAGCAGCAGCGGCACCGGCGCGGGCGGCGCGGGCGGCGCGGGCGGCCCTGCAGGCAGCATTGGCGCCGGTCTGGCCGGAGGCTCCGGCGACGCGCTCGGCGGACCCGGTAGCCTAGCCGCCAGCGATAGCGACCAAACTGCCAACGGCAAAGGCCACGACGATGCCTACGGCGGTAACACGTTCGCACGCGGCGACGGCGGCAACGCCAGGTCCGGAAGCGGCGGCACGGGTCGCGGCAACAGCAACGCCACGGCCGGAGACGGTGGTGAGGGCGGCAACGGTCAGGGCCGTGCCTACGCCTCCGCCGGAAACGGCGGTGATGGCGGCAATGGGCGCGGCAGCGCCAGCGCCACGGGCGGAGCCGGTGGGGCTGGTGCCGCTGGCGGTGCCGGTGGCAATGGCGGCGTCGGCGGCTCGGCACACGCGGGTTGGGCGCAGGCCAATGGCGGAGCCGGCGGAGCCGGCGCGGCCGGTGGGACTGGCGGGGCTGGCGGGGCCGGCTACGGCAGTACGCTGCGCACGGGCAACGTGAGCCTGAACGTGGCCTCTGGAACCTTCGGCGGCATCAACAACATGAACATCTCATCCGGTCTTTATAACTCGACCGTCGGTGGGGTGTCCGTGGCCGCGCATTCCAATGTCAACCTTGGTATTCGCTAAGCAACACTGCCATAGCGATCGGGCCGGCGGGGCATCCCCCCGCCGGCCACCCTCATCGGGTCGCCAGAAGAATGCCGTGTCAGTACAACAAAACAAACGGAGGATGCCATGAAGAGTCAATTTTCCAGGGGGTGCGCCGGGTTGCTAGTAGCCTGCGCTTTGGCTCTCTCGAGCGGCCAGGGTTTCGCCGCCGAGCGGGATACGAGCCGCAATCCCTTCGCCGCCATTGAAGTCGTCCCCTCACAGGATCTGGCCACCATGCGCGGGCGCGCGGGTGATTTGACCATCATCACCAACCGTCAGGAGGTCCGCTCCAGCGTCAACAATGTCCAGATCATGGCCGGCACTGTCCACACCGGCGCGATCACGGTGGGCGAGGGCGCGCTTTCTGGTTCAGGATTGAGTATCAACAATTTCATCACCGGCAATGGCAACTCAACCGCGGTCGCCGCGGCCGTCATTGTCAATATGCATTGAGACGTAACATGGACGTCAAGGACCACAGCCATCTCCTATCACCACGACGGGTGCGAGCGCGCGCCCTGACGGCTCGGCTGCTTATAGCTGGCCTGATTAGCATCCTGCTTACAGCGACGGCGCAGGCGGCCAATCTTGGGATTCCCGGCTTTGGCCACTCCTTCTTTATGTCCGCCACGAGCCTCAAGCAGGCCAAGTGGGAGACGACCATCCATCAGCAATACGACTTCAGTTGCGGCTCGGCCGCCGTCGCCACGCTGCTAACGTACCACTACGCCATGCCTACGACTGAAGCCGAGGTCTTCCGGGCCATGTTTCAGCACGGCAATCAGCAGAAAATTCGCTCCCAAGGCTTCTCCATGCTGGACATGAAGCGCTATCTCGACAGCCGGGGTTTGCACTCCGGCGGCTTTCGCTTGACGTTGGACGGGCTGAAGAAGATCGGCGTACCCGCCATCGCCTTGGTCAGTACCAAGGGTTACAGGCACTTCATTGTTATCAAGGGCGTCACGGCGACCGAGGTAGTAGTGGGTGATCCGGCCGCGGGCACCACGGTCGTGCCGCGCTCGCTCTTCGAGCAGATCTGGAACGGTGAGATTTTGGCCGCACGCGCGCAGATTGCCACGGCACGCGCGCATTTCAACACCATCGAGGACTGGAGCGTGCGCCCCCCGGCGCCGCTCGCGCAAGGGATCAATCGTACCGGGCTCAGCATGTTTGTTCTCAGCCTGCCCGGGCGTAACGAGTTCGGGAGATAGCACGATGAGAACAATCATTCGTTCTGGCACGGGCAGTAAACGGCTCATGCCTAAACAAATCCAGGGGTTGGCATTGGGCATGCTGCTGGCGCTGCCATTAACGGCCCCCGCCACGAGCACGCAGCCTGGCCCAGCACCTGAGGGCGTCGATGTCTTCGCGCCATTTTCGGCTATCAGCCGTGACGAGATGGCAAAGCTGCGGGGCGGCTTTGATCTTGCGGGCATGCGGCTGAAGTTCGGAGTCGAAATGCTCACACAGGTCGATGGCTTAAAATTGGTGACGAGCTTTAAGTTCACCGAGGCCGGCATCGTCAGCTCGACCATGACCAAGCAACTGGCTCAGAGTGCTGCCAACGCGCGGGGGCGTGCCGGCGTAGCAGGCGCCGCTCCGCAAATCGACGTCAGTGGTCTGCGCGACCAGATCCGCGGCCGGCTGGTGCTCAACGATGCCAACGGGCTCACTGAAGCCTTTCATTTGATTACTAAACAAGGATTCAGTAGCACGGTATTGAGTGCAGCCAACAACCGCGATATCGCGGTGCGGGCCACCGTGCGCGTCGACTTCTTGAACCACACCGGCTTTAGCGAAATGACACGCAACCAAATGTTGACACAGCGCTTGTCGACACTGACTCGGGTTCCAACTCTCTAGAGCGTTACCAAATCTTCCCCGAGCGGTATGGCCATGCCTGCCGCTCATTTTCTTACCGCAGGGCCCCTAAACTCATCCCATTACGCCCAACTCCGAGCGGTGCAGTTTCCTCAACAAGCCCGCCAGCTTCGCTGTCAGTGTATTCCTCTGGGATCGCCAACTTGCAGTCGGCTTCTTCTTCGGATTGCCAAGCGCAACTCGGCGATCCCGGGAACAACTCAGCGTTCATGGCTACCGTGATCTTCTGCATATCGCATGTCAGCGAAGTTGGATATTATGGGCCACTTGTAGTTGGCCGGATTGGGCCTTATATCGCCATCCGGTGAGTTCAGCGAGGGTAACGTACGATGCCGATCTATGAGTATGTTTGTGATGCCTGCAGCCATACGCTGGAGGCTCTGCAGGCGATCAGCGAGGCCCCGTTGCAGGAATGCCCGAAGTGTGGGCAAGCGCGGCTGCGCAAACTGATCTCCGCACCGATATTTCGGCTCAAGGGGGCAGGGTGGTACGAGACGGATTTCAAGACCGATAACAAGCGCAACTTGGCGGGCGAGGGTGGCGGCGAGAGCAAGCCCTCCGAAACAAAGGCCCAGGAAAGCAAGTCCGGCGAGGGCAAGTCTGGCGAGGGCAAGTCTGGCGAGGGCAAGTCTGGCGAGAAACAATCCGGCGAGGGGAAATCCGCCACCAGCAAGACTTCAGGCGGCAAGCCGGAGGGATCGGCCAGGGCATCCACAGAGGCTTGATTTCTTGCTCGCCCGATCGCAGGCCGCGGCTTGCGCGGCCCTAGCGGGCTTCTTACCATTGCCTGCGCATCACCGCCCTGCTTGGCAGAGGCGGTTTCTCCCATTGGCACGGACATTCAGCGGTTTATCGGATGCGAACTCATTACTGCGGTGAGGTGACCGAGGCGTTGCTCGGCAGCGAAGTAGAGGTCTGCGGCTGGGTCCATCGACGGCGGGATCACGGCGGCGTGATCTTCATCGATCTGCGCGATCGCGAGGGCTTGCTGCAGGTGGTATTCGATCCCGATGTGGCGGCGGCCTTCGAGGCGGCGGATCGGGCGCGCAGCGAGTACGTGCTGCGCGTGCACGGCAAAGTGCGCCGGCGCCCCGAGGGGACGGAGAACTTGAGCCTTAACACCGGTATGATCGAGGTGTTCGGTGAGGAGCTAGAGATTATCAGCCGGGCCAAGACCCCGCCGTTTCAACTCGATGAGGTGGACGTCGGCGAGGACGTTCGCCTCAGGTATCGCTACATCGATCTGCGCCGTCAGGCGATGCAACAGCAGTTGCGCACACGCGCGCGCGTCGTCGGTGTGCTGCGCCGCTATCTTGACCACCACGGCTTTGTGGATGTCGAGACCCCCATGCTTACGCGGGCCACACCCGAGGGCGCGCGCGACTTTCTCGTGCCAAGCCGCGTACATCCGGGGGCGTTCTACGCCCTGCCGCAGTCACCGCAGCTTTTCAAGCAGCTGCTCATGATCTCGGGACTCGATCGCTATTACCAGATCGTGCGCTGCTTCCGCGATGAGGACCTGCGTGCCGATCGGCAGCCGGAGTTCACTCAGCTCGACATCGAGACATCCTTTCTCGATGAACAGGACATTATGGGGCTCATGGAAGGCATGATTCGGGAGCTATTCCGCGAGGTGCTCGCGGTCGAGCTGCCGGAACCCTTCCCGCGCATGACCTACGCCGAGGCGCTGCAGCGCTTCGGCATCGACCGGCCGGACCTGCGCATACCGCTAGAGCTCATCGAGGTCGCCGACCTCATGGCCGGCGTGGAGTTCAAGGTCTTCTCCGGGGCGGCCAATGATCCCAAGGGGCGCGTGGCGGCACTGCGCGTGCCGGGCGGCGGCGAGCTCAGCCGCAAGGCCATCGATGAGTGCACCGCGTACGTCGCCCGTTATGGCGCCAAGGGTCTGGCCTACATCAAAGTGAACGATCCAGCGCGCGGGCGCGAGGGTCTGCAATCGCCGATTTTGAAGTTTCTCCCGGATGCGGCCGTGAGCGGGATTATCGAGCGCACGCAGGCCAAGGCCGGCGATCTGATATTCTTTGGCGCCGATCGAGCCAAGGTAGTCAATGAATCGCTCGCCGCGTTGCGTACCAAGCTTGGCCACGAGCTTGGACTGGTGGAGCCCGATTGGCGGCCGCTGTGGGTAGTCGACTTTCCCATGTTTGAATACGACGAGACCGATCGCCGCCTCTATGCGCTGCACCACCCGTTCACCTCGCCGCGCGCAAGCGACCCCGCACAGCTTCGCGAAAATCCGGAACGGTTGCTCTCCCGCGCTTACGACTTGGTGCTCAACGGCACTGAGATTGGCGGTGGATCGGTGCGCATCCATCGTCCGGAGATGCAGTACGCGGTATTCGACCTGCTCGGTATCGGCGCGAAGGAGGCGAAGGAGAAGTTCGGATTCTTACTGGAGGCCCTCGAATACGGGGCCCCTCCCCACGGCGGGATCGCCTTCGGGCTGGATCGGATGGTCATGCTGCTGACCGGTGCGAGCTCCATCCGCGAGGTCATGGCCTTTCCCAAAACCCAGACTGGAAACTGTTTGCTCACGCAAGCGCCGGCACCAGTGGAGGAAGAGGCGTTGCGCGAGCTTGGCATTCGCCTGCGCAAGACGCCTACGCCGGAATGACGAGCCATGACCCCGGCCACGGTCGTCACCCCGGCGCAGGCCGGGATCCATCTCGCTGACTTTACTGGATTACGCAACCCTCCTTGCTCTGTGCCCTCTTGGCCAACTGAAGCCCGCATAGGTTGGGCTATGGCACAGTCCCCGGCCGGCAGCCATGGCACAAGTTTTGGCGAGCCAATCGCGTCCCGGTCAACGCTCTGCTCTTGTGCACCCTCCTTACCTGGGCGCTGATGGTCCCCACGCTCGTCAAGGGACCGATCGGTTATGCTGTCGATACGTCGATGGCAATAAGCGGCCTATATAGTGAGCATGGAGGGTATATATGGGCAACACAAATGCATCAGCCAGATCGGGCATGCTCACGCTCACGCAGTTGCGCGACGAGGCCCACGCGGGGAGCCTGCATACCGTGCTCATCGCAATAGCCGACATGCAGGGACGCTTGCAAGGCAAACGCTGCACCGCTGCCTATTTCCTCGAGCACGTGGTGGAACACCATGCCGAGGGCTGCAGTTACCAGCTTGCAGTGGATGTGGACATGAATACCGTTGGCGGCTACGCCATCAGCTCCTGGGAGCGAGGCTATGGTGATTTCGTATTCGTGCCCGATCTCGACACGTTGCGACGCATTCCCTGGCTCGATGGTACCGCGCTGGTCATGTGCGACCTGCAATGGGGCAACGGCGAGCCGGTGGCGGTGTCTCCACGCCAGATCCTGCGCCGCCAGATCGAACGCCTGGCCGAGCGCGGATGGCAGGCGCTTGCCGCCACCGAGCTCGAATTCATCGTCTTCCGCGATTCCTACGAGCAGGCATGGCGCAACGCCTACCGGGATCTGGAACCCGCCAATCTGTATAACGTGGACTACTCGATCCTGGGCACCTCGCGCGTCGAGCCCCTGCTGGCGCGCATCTGCGCAGGCATGGCCGGCGCCGGCATCGCGGTAGAGGACGCCAAGGGCGAGTGCAACCTGGGGCAGCATGAGATCAACTTCGTTTACGATCAGGCGCTGAAAACCGCCGACCAACATTCGATCTACAAGAATGGCGCCAAGGAAATCGCCTCCCAGGAAGGTTGTTCGCTCACCTTCATGCCCAAGTTCAATCAGCGCGAAGGCAACTCCTGCCACATCCACTTGAGCCTGCGCGAGCGCGACGGGCGGGCCATAATGGCGGGAGACCACGATGATGGAACATCGCAACTGTTTCGCCACTTTCTGGCCGGCCAGCTTGCCTGCCTGCGGGAACTGACCTTGTTCTTCGCGCCCAATATCAACTCCTATAAGCGTTATGCTAAAGGCAGCTTCGCGCCTACCGCGCTCGCCTGGGGCCACGACAACCGCACCTGCGCACTACGTGTGATCGGGCGTGGTTTGAGTCTACGCCTGGAGAACCGGGTACCGGGCGGAGACGCGAATCCTTATCTGGCGATTGCCGCCATGATCGCGGCCGGACTGTACGGGATCGACAACGAGTTGGAGCTAGAGCCGGCTTACACCGGCAACGCCTATACGTCCGACAAGCCGCGGGTGCCCCGTACGCTCTACGAGGCGCAGGCGCTGCTTGGCCAATCCGAAATGGCGCGCGCCGCGCTTGGCGAGGACGTGATCGAGCATTATCTCAACATGGCCCAGGTGGAGATCGACGCGTTCGAATCCGCCGTGACCGACTGGGAGCATTTCCGCGGCTTCGAACGGATGTAGGGACTGTCAGCCGCGGCGCACTTCGCGAGCCACGGCTGCCGTCATCCCGGCGTAGGCCGGGATCCATCCGCGTCACCGCGCGTCTACGATGTTGTGCGATGTACGGGTGGATCCAATGATTGAAGTCATCAACCCCGCCAACGAGGCGGTCATTCGACAGCTCGAATCCCGAACCGCCGAGGATGCCGATGCGGGCGTGGCGCGGGCCAAAGCCGCGTTCCCGGCATGGAAGCGTATGCCGCCACCCGAGCGCACGCGCGTGCTGCGCCATCTGGCGGAGAAGATCGCGGCCGAGCACGAGCCGCTTGCGAAGCTCGAGTCACTCAACACCGGCAAGCCGCTCGCCTGCGCCCGCGCCGAAATCGGCATGGCCATCGAGACCTTTCGTTACTACGCCGGAGCCTGCGAGCGCCTGCTCGGCTCGACGATCCCGGTAGCCGGCGGCATCGACATAACCTTCCACGAACCGCTAGGGGTCGTTGCGCTCATCGTGCCGTGGAATTTCCCGTTTACCATCGCAAGCTGGAAACTGGCGCCGGCGCTCGCCGCTGGCAACACCGTGGTATTGAAGCCGGCCGAACTGACCCCCTTGACGGCGCTCGAATTTGAACGCATCGCGACCGCGGCCGGCCTGCCCGAAGGGGTGATCAACGTGGTCGCGGGCGCAGGCTCGGTGGTCGGCCGACGCCTGGTGGAGCATCCCGACGTCGCCAAAGTCGCCTTTACCGGCTCCACCGCCGTGGGGCGCGAGATCATGCGCCGGGCGGCGGAGACGATCAAGCGGGTCACCTTGGAACTGGGCGGTAAATCGGCCAACGTGATATTCGAGGATGC
The DNA here is from genome assembly GCA_030452265.1 of Nitrococcus sp. Taxonomy (GTDB): domain Bacteria; phylum Pseudomonadota; class Gammaproteobacteria; order Nitrococcales; family Nitrococcaceae; genus Nitrococcus. The sequence goes on along the minus strand of JAKDMQ010000002.1, from coordinate 32,450 downwards.
CGATATCGAGGCGGCCGCCGCGGCGGCACCGGAAGCGGTGTTCGACAACGCGGGGCAGGATTGCTGCGCGCGCTCGCGGGTGCTGGTGCAAAAGTCGGTGTTCGAGCGCTTCATGGCCGCGATGGAGCCGGCCGTGAAGGCGATAAGGGTCGGTGACCCGATGGCGGCGGATACGGTCATGGGGCCGTTGATCTCGGCCGATCACCGGCGCAAGGTCGCCGCCTTCGTGCCGGCAGACGCACCCGTGGCATACCGAGGTACGGCGCCCGCCGGGCCGGGTTACTGGTTTGCGCCTACCGTGCTGGCGCCGGTATCCAACCACGACCGCGCGGCGAGAGACGAGATCTTCGGTCCCGTGGTCTGCGTGATCCCCTTCGCTGACGAGGCCGAAGCCGTGCGTCTGGCCAACGAGACGATCTACGGGCTGTCCGGCTCGATCTGGACCCGCGATGGGGCCCGCGCCCTGCGCATGGCGCGCGCGATCGAGGCGGGCGTGCTCTCGGTCAATTCCAATAGCTCGGTGCGTGTTCCCACACCGTTTGGGGGTATGAAGCAATCCGGCTTCGGGCGAGAGCTCGGCCCGCACGCACTGGAGCACTACACCGACATCAAGAACGTGTTCGTGGCAACCGGGGAGAGCTGAACATGGCCGAGCGACTGCAAGACAAGGTAGCGGTCATCACGGGTGCCGCCGGTGGGATCGGGCGGGCCTCCGCGCTGCGCTTCGCGCAGGAGGGCGCGAGGGTCTGCGTGGCGGACATCGCGGATGCTCCCGGGCAAGCGCTGGCGGCTGAGATCGGGGGCCTCTACGTGCACGCCGATGTCAGCAACGCCGATGACGTCGAGCGCATGTACCGACTCGCCGTGGAGCGCTTCGGCGGTATCGACATCCTGTTCAACAATGCGGGCATCTCTCCCAACGACGACGGCTCGATTCTCGATACCCCGGTCGAGGCGTGGGATCGAGTGCAAAACGTCAACCTGAAGTCGGTGTTTCTGTGCTGCAAGCTCGGCATCCCGTATCTGTTACAGCGTGGCGGTGGCTCAGTCATCAATACGGCGTCGTTCGTCGCGGTAATGGGCGCGGCCACTTCCCAGATTTCCTACACCGCCGCCAAGGGAGGCGTGCTGGCCATGAGCCGGGAGCTGGGTGTGCAGTTCGCCCGCGACAACATCCGCGTCAACGCCCTATGCCCCGGCCCGGTCAACACGCCGTTGCTACGTAAATTGTTTGCGAAGGATCCGCAAAAGGCGGCGCGCCGGCTGGTGCACCTTCCCGGCGGGCGTTTCGCCGAGCCCGAAGAAATAGCTGAGGCGGCGCTGTTTCTCGCCAGTTCGGAGTCATCGTTCATTACCGCGACACCCTTCATGGTCGACGGCGGTTTATCTCAGGCCTATGTAACGCCGGAGTAGGTGTATCGGGGGAGCGTCCCAACGGGTCAGCCACTGATCGGTCTCTCAACCTACGCGCGCCGCACAGGCGTTAATCGGGCTATTTCCGTGCCTCCGGAAACCCTCGACCAGCTTGATCTCATGGGCTGAATCCGGGATTACGGGATTACGGGATTACGGTGACAACTTACCCGTTACACTATTCTCCATTCGTTGGCTGACTTCCTTCTTCCTGCTCGGCCGTCCCCGTCGGAAAAACCGGGATCCGGAAAAGCCGGGATCAGACTTACATTTCCTGAAGAACCAGCAAAAACTGCGGTTACGCGACCACCTGAATACGACTCCGGATGTCACGGTGGTTGTAGGGGATGTCTCGATACAACCCGCTGCTGCTTGTGCGTCACCCATGGACCCGCGGGCTAACGGGGCGTTTATGCTTGCAATACCGCCTGACGTCTATCCAAACAATGTGCCATGTGATCCAAGCCGCGCCAATCGGAGCGTGTTGGCATCAGATCGCCGGTAGATCAAAAGCAGGTCGGGTTTTATGTGGCATTCACGATAACCCGCCCAGCTTCCCTTGAGGGCATGATCACGGTATCGATCTGCCAACGGTCGATTAGCCGCCAACGCCCGGAGTACCGGGACCAGTCCTTCATCGAGCTCCGCCCGATGCGGGCCCTTGGTTTCGCGTTTGTAGTCGCGTTTGAACGCAGATGAGCGTTCAATCGTCAGCATGCAGGTCGATCATCAACCCATCCACGCTGTCGAATCGCTGGCCATGGCCAGATTCCAGTTCGCTGATCGCCTCGCGTGTGGTCGCATTCGGCACCTTGATCTCGAACGGCAAGCGACGCTCGTCGGCGACACGCCGCATGAGTAACCGGATAGCGTCCGATATCGACAACCCCATCGCCGCGAGCGATTCGGCTGCCCGCTCCTTGGTCTCGCGGTCAATCCGAGCGCGCACATAACAGTCACTCAAGCGCATAGTTATACTCTCCCGAGGCTTCTTGTATTATTGTAGTCTTGTTGTGACTACAGCGCCAGTAACGGCTAGCCGCAGGCGGTTACCCGCCTGCGGCGACCTAGAAAACTTGAGCCAAGAAAATTTGACTAAAAAAATCAAGTTTAGGCGGCAAGATGAACCTCCTCTGCTCCCGGGAGTGGCACTACCCATAGCCGGTCACACGCTCGGCGGTCTGAGGCGCAGCCTCGTTAGCCCTTACTATCTACACTAATCACGATTAGGGGTCCGAATGGATCGTTTATCGACGATGCCCATAACTGTGATCTCGATGGGTGACTGGCGCAGGGTTTTCCGCGTATCGGCGGGCGATGAAAAGCAGGGCGCGCAACGAACGGGCATCGACTCTATCGATGGCCCATAGAAACCGCCGCCGTCGCGACATAGGTGACGGCCAGATGCAGCCTGAACTGGTTCTGCCGCACGTCATGCTGGAAAACCCCCTCTCGCAGCTCTGGAAGAATGGCTCAACAGTGGCTCAACAGGTTCGCCCGCGACTACGGTCCTGATGCTCGCGTATGTGCTTGCGCAACGCCCGATTGATCTCGGTCTGGTATTGGCCACCCTGGGACCTGAACCAGGCGAGCACATCGGCGTCGATGCGAATCGTCACCTGCTGCTTCACCGGGCGGTAAAACCTGCCAATGACAGCATCGCTCCAGTCGGTTACCTCCGGCACGTCTTCAGTATCGATATCCTTCTCAGCCTTTGCCGCGAGCCCCTGCAATTCCTTCTTCCGCACCTTATCTGCCTTGCTCATAATGCTGTCTCTACCTCGGCGTCGCCTTCCGCGCCGAGATAATGCGCATAACCTCTACACTGCTCCGTTCGGAGCAGGTGTGCGCGACCAGAAGGACCACCACGCCGTCGACCGAGCCCAGAGTTTGCCACCGTTCCTCGCCATCCTCGACGCGATCCTGAACGCTGAGATGATAGGGGTCGTCAAACACGCCCACCGCCGTCTGGAAGCTCACGCCATGCTTGGCCCTGTTGATCGTATTCTTGCTGTCGTCCCAGACAAATCGCATTACGAAATTGTAACTACGACCTGAGAACGTATCAATGGCCTATGCAACCGGCCTGACGCTTGGGGACGTTCCCTGACTGCTCGGCTGGTGAGTCGCTTATTTATTCGTCACACCGGCGAAGGCCGGTGTCCATCTTCTTGACTTTGCGGGATTACGGCTTGCGCCGGGGTGACGAGGATTGAATTGATCAGGGTTTTCCTAGCCGTCCCCGCCCGCGAGCCGCTTCACGAAGGGGCTCAGCAGGAGCGCAACGATGCCCGCGATGCCGACAAAGACGGCTACGTTGAAGTAAAGCCGATAAGCCTCCAGCGTCTCGAGCCGCCCTGCCACCAAGCCGGCGAACAGGTTCCCCAGCGCGGCGCTGATGAACCAGACGCCCATCATCTGGCCGAGGCGGCCGCGCGGGGCAAGCTTGGTCATCGAGGAAAGCCCCACGGGGGATAAGGCGAGCTCGCCGCAGGTGAACAGGAAATAGGTGGCGATGAGCCAGCCCATCGAAACCGGGCTTCCCGGCGAAGCGTTCGCCGCGCCCCACATGATCACGAAAAAGCCCGCCGACAGCCCGAGCAGTCCGAGCGCGAACTTCATCGGTATCGACGGATTTCGGTCCCGCCGTGCGAGCCAGGTCCACATGGCTCCGAACACCGGCGCGAGGATGATGATGAAGAACGGGTTTACGTTCTGCAGCCAGCCGGCGGGCATCTCCCAGCCGAATACGCTCCTGTCGGTGAGGTTCTGAGCGAACAGGTTCAAGGACAAGCCGGCCTGCTCGAAGCCTGACCAGAAGATCGCTGCCAGCAGAAACAGCCAGAAGATGACCATCAGGTGCCGTTGCTCGACGCTCACACCCGCGCCGTCTCGCTTGGCGGCGAACAGGATGAGGCCGGCCAGGATAAACGCGCCCAAGGTCGTCAGGATGGCCCACTGCGCTCCCCCAGCGCCCATCGCCGGGGCAAGCAAGGCCGTTAGCACGGCGAACAGCGCGAGCAGCGCCGCCGCCATCCCCTTGCCGAAGATCAGGTAGGCGAAGAACAGGATCGTCAACAGCAGGATGCCGCAGCCCACCCAGGTGGCGAAGTCCCTGAGGCTGATCCCCATGGCATCGGTGACGAGCAGCCAGACGAAGCCGGCCGCGCTGGCCGCGGCGATCGCAGCGATTAGCCAGAACCTATGGCTGCGCCGGCTCACGAGCTCCGGCGGATCGTCCGTTTGGAAGAGCCCGGCCTGGCCCAGATACTTGCCCCCCGCGGTGTATTGGATGAGCCCCAGAATCATGCCGAAACCCGCGGCCGCAAAGCCGAGGTGCCAGTTGACCTTCTCCGCGAGGGTGCTGCAGATGAACGGCCCGAGCACGGCGCCGAGGTTGATTCCCATGTAGAAGATCGAAAAGGCGGCGTCGCGCCGGGCTCCCCATTCCTCGCGCTCGTGCTGCGTTGCGGCTTCATTCGGGGCCGGGTACAGCTCGCCAACCATTGTGCTCACGTTCGGCTTCAGCAGCCCTGTGCCGAGCACGATGAACAGCAAACCGAGGAAGAAGGACGGGCGATTGGGCGCGCCGACCAAGGGAGCGGCCAAGGTCAAGTGGCCGATCGCGATGCTGCAGCCGCCGACGAATACGGCCTTGCGTTGCCCCCAGAGCCGGTCGGCGATCCAGCCCCCGGGCAGCGCGAGCAGGTACACCAGCGACGTGTAAAGCCCGTAGACGGCGCCCGCGGTTGCGACATCGAAGCCGAGGCCGGGGTTCTCCTGGGCGATGGCCGCCGTCATGAACAGCATGAGCAGAGCGCGCATGCCGTAGTAGCTGAAGCGCTCCCACATCTCGGTGAAGAACAGGGTGGCGAGCCCGCGCGGATGTCCGAGCCAGCGGGTGTCGGGCGAAGGGGCGGCAGCGGTCGAACCGCGAGGCCGGTAGCTCATGGGTCTCGCTCGCTGAAGTCTCTGTGGCGCCTGCGCATGCTCGCGCAGCGGGTCGGGCGGTAGAAAATCTCGGGCAATATCCGGCAGGAGAGCACACCAGCGCTATCTCGCCAACGGCGGCGTAGCCATCAATTACCTGCGCCTACCCGCGGGGATGATGGCGCGCGTGGAGCTCTTGCAAGCGGTGTCGAGCGACATGGGTATAGATCTGCGTGGTAGCGAGATCACTGTGGCCAAGCAGCAACTGTACGACCCTTAGATCCGCGCCGTGATTCAGCAGGTGAGTGGCAAAGGAGTGACGCAGCGTGTGCGGCGAGAGCGGCTGGCCAATTCCGGCCACCTGCGCGTAATGCTTGATGCGATACCAAAATGCCTGGCGCGTCATGGCCTTGCCCCGGCGGGTTACGAAAAGCGCCGGGGTCGTGCTCGCGCCGAGCAACACCGCGCGCGAACCCGCTAGGTAATCCTCGAGCCAAGCCTGTGCCTCATCCCCTAGCGGGACCAAGCGCTCCTTGTTGGCCTTGCCGATAGTGCGCAGCACGCCTTGGCGGAGATTGAGCTGCCCAAGGCAAAGCCCCACTAACTCGGATACCCGCAGCCCGGTCGCATAGGCCACCTCCAGCATGGTCCGATCGCGAAAGCCCAGCGGCTCATCGCAATCCGGCGCCAACAGCAGCGCCTCGACTTCCGGCTCGCTCAAGGCTCCGGGCAGCGGCCGCCCCAACTTGGGGGAAGCCACCAGCAGGGTCGGATCCTCCGCCACGCGCCCTTCACGCAACTGCAGGCGATAGAAACTGCGCAGACTGGCGAGTAACCGAGCTGTCGTTCTCGGCTTTGCCCCGGAGCCAACGCGCTCGGCCAGATAGGCTTTGAGATGGTTATGATCGGCTTGTAGCAACGCTATAGCGTGGCGCTGATCCAACCAGCGGGCATAGGCCATGAGATCGCTACGATAGGCGCTTAGCGTATGATCCGCTAGGCCGCGCTCCATCCACAATGCATCGAGGAAGACGCCAACCAGCGCCTCCTCGTCCGCCGCCGGCGCTCGCCTGTCCGCGTGTCTAGAGCCTGTTGACATTGATCCACGACCCGTGGAATTCAAAGCCACTCCCTTGGCAAAGACCGCCAGCCCCTACTCTACCTGAGAGGGTTTGGGCGGCTCCGAGTGCACCGGTTCCTGGTTGCCGAGAATACGGAAAATCTCCAAGGGCAGCGGGATGACCACGGTGTTGCTCTGTCCTGAGATATCCGCCAAGGTCTGCAGGTAGCGCAGCTGCAGCGCCTCGGGCTGGGTGGCGATGCGCTTGGCCGCGGCCACGAGCTGCTCCGCTGCCTGGAATTCGCCTTCGGCGTGGATGACCTTGGCCCGGCGTTCCCGCTCCGCCTCGGCTTGGCGGGCAATGGCCCGGACCATGGACTCGTCGATGTCGACGTGCTTGATCTCGACATTGGCCACCTTGATCCCCCAGGCCTCCGTGTGCTCGTCGAGAATGGTCTGAATGTTGGCGTTGAGCTTGTCGCGCTCTGAGAGCATCTCGTCGAGATCATGCTGACCGAGCACCGAACGCAGTGTGGTCTGAGCCAGTTGGCTAGTGGCCGCGGTATAATTCTCGACTTGGATGACCACCCGCTCCGGATCAACCGCTCGGAAGTAAAGGACGGCGCTGACCTTCACGGATACATTGTCTCTCGAGATCACGTCCTGGGGCGGCACATCCATGGTGATCAGACGCAGGTCGATCTTGACCGACTGCTGCAGCAGCGGAATTACCAGGCGCAGCCCGGGCCCTTTCACCTTCCAGAATCGGCCAAGCATGAAGATGACGCCGCGCTCGTACTCGCGGAATACCCGGAAAGAGGCGATGATAAGCACGACGATGACGCCGATAACGACGAGCAACGATATGGCCATATGGCTCTCCTCACCCTTGGTCTTGTTGTCAGTCGACCCGCGGGGCAGACAGCGCCCCCTCTTTAAGCATAGCGGTCCTTGTGCTCTCATGGGAAACGCGACTTGCGCCCAACGCCAGCATCTATTTTGCCTGCATTGGCGCTTGCATCAGATATACTGCCTTGCTTTGATATAAAACTAAGGAGGCGATCATGGCGTATACCGTCACCTTGCTGCGCAGCGGCTGCGTCACTCATAACGTGCTGCGCTTGACCACCACCCGACCCGACGAGTTCAACTGCACGCCCGGCCAAGGCGTAAAGCTCCTCCTCACTAAAGCCGGTTGGGAGAAGAAGGGACGGCCCTTCACTCCAACTTCGTTGCAGGAGGACGGAGTCATCGAGTTCACCATCAAGATCTATGACGATCATGAGGGAGTAACGCAGCAGATCCGCTCGTTGCGGCCCGGCGATACGCTACAAATCAGTGACCCTTTTGGAACCATCACCTACCAAGGGCCGGGCGTTTTCATCGCCGGCGGCGCCGGCATTACGCCATTTCTTGCTCACCTGAGGACCCTGGCGCTCGAGGGGAAGCTCGCTGGACACAAACTGCTCTTCTCCAACCGCACACCCGCCGATATTATCGAGGAACATGAGCTGCGCTACTATCTTGGTGATCAGTGCGTATTCACCTGTACCCGCGAGAGCGGATCCGGGCATCTGAATCGGCGCATCGACCGGGATTTTCTGGTCGAGCAGATCGCGGATTTCGATCAGCACTTCTATGTCTGCGGCCCCCGACCATTCACTCGTGAGGTTAACGAGGCGCTGCAGGCCTTGGGTGCAAACCCTGAAAGCCTGGTGTTCGAGAAGTAATCCCGAGAAGCGACGTTATCAGCCGCAAGCAGAGCGGGCCAAGCATGTCGGCGGCGGCATTACAGCGGTGCTGAACACGCCTGCCGTTTCGCGCCGCCGGGCCGTTACTCCAATCCCGCGGCTTGGTCGCTGCCTAGGAAATCCTGCGGGCGGTCGGTAAAGATGCCATCGACGCCCCAGCCCCAATAGGGCAGGAAAGCCTGGGGGTCGTTAACCGTATAGCAGTAGAGACCCAGTCCGGCTTGCTTAACGGCCGTCGCGATTCGCTCGGTTAGGTGCCGCCAGTCGCAATGGACGCTAACCGCGCCCAGATCCGCCGCCCGCCGCCGCCAGCGCGCCGGCAACCGCGACCAAAGGCAACCGATCAGGAGGCCGCGATTTTGCGCCCGGCTGCTCGTAAGCGCGGCCGGCTCGAATGACGAAACCAATACCCGCTCCCTGGGCATGGCCGCGGCGCTCAGCTCGCCAAGGACCGCCTCGGCGAGTCGCCGCGCGCCGCAGTGGTCGCCAGCCTTGAGCTCCAGGTTGATACCGAGCCCCAGCTCGCGCACCAGCGCCAGAGCTTCGGCGAGCAATGGGATGCGCTCGCCGATGAACGCATGGCTATACCAGCTTCCGGCATCAAGCCGGCCGATCGTCGCGCTGTCGTATCCGGACAGCGGACCGGTCCCGTCCGTACAACGGTCCACGCACTCATCGTGATGCACCACCGGGGTTCCATCGCCCAAGAGTCGAGCGTCGATCTCCACCCAGCGCACACCCACCTCGGCCGCCGCGCGGATAGCAGCCAAGGTATTCTCCGGCGCCAAGCTGCTCGCGCCACGATGGCCGATGATGCGCGCGGCAATCATCCTGCTCCCCCTCCGCAACCCTAGCAGGCAAAATATCGCATTGCGTCTATATCAGCACTCGATTCCCGTCCAGCAGGGCCGAAAATCCGAACCGGTGTTTTATCCTCGCCGGTGGATGTGAGACGCTGTAACCGAGACATTTCAAACCGGAGCTCCAATCATGTCCGAACACCCCCCCCCCGCGCCCGCCGAGCTAGAGCCGGCCAACGACCTAGAGAAGGCCTTGGTCGCCGCGCAAAATGGTGAAACCACCACGGCCGCGTTCGTCCATCAGCTTGTCGATTCCGATGTGTACATTCTTCTCAGCCAACCGGCAAAACGCAATGAAGAAGAGGATGACGTGTCCCCACAGCCGCTCGTCCTCGAGGGTCCCGACAAGACACCGATGCTGGCTATGTTCACCCATTCCGAGCGCGTCTCGTTCATTATCAAGGAGTATCCCGATTTCAGCTTCCCATACGAGGTGGAATTCAGTTGGATCGTTGCCAACTCGAGCGACGGGATGGGGCTGGTGATCAATCCGGGGTGGTCTTATGCCGCCAGCATACCAGCAGAGGCAGTTGCTCAGTTACGCAACAAAAACGGCAAAGGCGACAACAAAACCTGATGCTCGCTCGGTGCGAGGCGCCGCCGCTCATGATTGGCAGTGCCCGTTGGCAGCGCCGCGAAGGCGAACTAACATACGGCTCTATCTGGGGCCTGTTGACATCCGCCCACGGCGTCGGCGGGTGAATGTCAACAGGCCCTAGCTGCCGAGATCATGGATAATGCCCTACGAACGCGACAGCATTCTCCGGATGGCGGGTTACACACCAGGCGAGCAGCCGGACAATCCGCGGGCAATCAAGCTCAATACCAACGAAAACCCTTACCCGCCGCCTGAGCCCGTACTGGCGGCGCTAAAGGCCATTAGCAGCGAGCGCTTGCGCCGCTATCCGCCTCCTACGAGTAGCGCCTTGCGCGAAGCGATCGCCGCGCTGCACGCAGTAGGCGCATCGAACGTCGTTACGACCAACGGCGGAGATGAGCTGCTGCGGCTTGCCATTACCACCTTCGTCGACCCCGGCAAGCCCATAGGCATAGCCGATCCCAGCTATTCCCTTTATCCCGTGCTCGCCGGCGTTAACGGCTCACCGGTCGTGCGCGCTCCGATGGATGAGGCATGGCAACTACCCGCCGATTTTGCCACCTGCATGAATCGGGCGGGGGTAAAGCTCACCTTTCTGGTGAACCCGCACGCCCCCTCGGGCACATTGCTTGACGCCGCGGCGATCGCGGCGCTTGCACAAGCCCTCGACGGCGTCCTGCTCGTCGATGAGGCGTACGTGGATTTCGTCGACCCAGCGCGCAACCACGACGCGGTCTCGCTCACTCATGAGCAGGACAATCTCCTAATTCTGCGCAGTTTCAGCAAGGGGTACTCGCTCGCCGGCTTACGGCTTGGCTATGGCATCGGCGCCCGCGGCCTAATCGAACCGATTGCGACCAAGACCCGGGACAGCTACAGCGTCGATGCCATCGCGGAACAGCTCGGCTTGGCAGCCCTTGCGCATCGGGAGCATGCCGCGCAAACCTGGGATGCGGTGCGTGGGGAGCGCACGCGGCTCGCGACGACACTCCACGGGCTCGGCTTGGAGTGCGCGCCAAGCGAGTCCAATTTCCTCCTCGCCAGGGTCCCTGACACCCTCGGCGGCGGTGCCCGTGCCCTTTATGAAGCCCTCAAGGCCCGAGCGATCTTCGTGCGCCACTTCGATCAGCCACGCCTGCATGATCGGCTACGGATCACGGTCGGCACGCCACCCGAGAACGAGGCTTTGCTGGATGCCTTATACGAATTATGCGTACGGGGTCAAAACTAGCCGCTCGGTTAACAGGCTCAGCAGAGTGCGCAGGTTAGCCAGATCCCTGGAGTTTCGGGTCTACAACCCAGGTCTCCAAAGGTAGAGAAACAGGGGCGAGGTCAGCGCCGTCAGGTCGAGCGGCAAGGCATTGGGCCGTTTCTCCATGGCGGCTCGGGGTGCGGCGCCGGAGGCCGACGAGAATAGAGTTTCGCCCGACTCGCCGGGGCGGCGGTACACCACCACCCGGGCCTGTTTCAGCCCGGCCAGGCGCTTGGCCGCGTCGATGGCGGCCTGGATGCGGCCTATATCATCAACCAACCCCAGATCCAGCGCATCGGCGGCAGTGAATACCCGTCCGTCGGTGATCATCGCCAGTTTCTCGCGTTCCAGTGTGGGCCGGTTTTCCCTCACCACGGACACAAAGCGCCGGAACAGATGGTGGATGATCGCTTCTACGATGCGGCGTTCCTCGGGGGTGGCGCCGCGCAGCGGGGAGAGCAGGTCCTTATGCGCCCCCGACTTGAAGGTCTCCCCCTCTATACCGAGTTTGTCCATCAGGCCGGAGAGGTTCACACCGACCAGGATCACCCCGATCGAGCCCGTTACCGTGGTCGGCTGGGCGAGAATCACATCCGCGGCGCAGGCGACATAGTAGCCGCCGGAGGCGGCCAGGCCGCCGAGCGAGGCCACCACGGGGATCTGCTGTTCGGCGGCGAACGTGCTTATCCGGTGGTAAATAGCGTCGCTGGCGGTGACTCCACCGCCGGGGCTGTCGATGCGCAGCACCAGCGCTTTCACCGCCGAGTCGTGGGCGGCCTTGCGCAGTTCCGCGATCACCCGGGTGAGGGTGGATTCCTCGCGCAACAGCCCGAACAGTTGTTCGCTGGGCTGGTCGCTGATGAAACCGGTGATCGAGAGCATGAGCACCTTGTCATCGCCGCTGCCCCGGATCACGGTCTCGGTAAGCGCATTGTCGTCCGACCACCAGTCGAACGGCGATACCACCAGCACGCAGCCCCCCAGTGCCGGGACCAGGAGCAAGAGCGCCAACATCCGCGCCATCAAAGCACCCGCGGCTGTCTTGCCTCGATCTGCGTCAGAATGCATCCCATCTCCTGGGCGGCTGCCCTATCATTCCCGCCGATGGCGACATGGTGGCTCTCAACAGCTAAAGCAGTCGTGGGTACGGTTCATGGCAGGTTGCCTGCAACCACGGCAATCTTGCAACTACGGCGCCGCTTGAAGCAAGGAGGTGGATAATGGCTATCCCCTTTGATGAGATCCTGAAGAAGCTTCCTGCCGAGGAGCAGGCCGCCATTGAGGCCCGCTCGCGCGAGCTCGTTGCGGAGTACCTGACTCTTCAGGATCTCCGCAAGGCACGGGCGCTGACCCAGGAACGCATGGCCGAGCTTCTGAACATCAAGCAAGAGAACGTCTCTCGCCTTGAAAAACGAACCGACCTGCTGCTTTCGATCTTAAACAGCTATGTGACGGCAATGGGCGGCAAGCTGCGCCTGGTTGCCGAGTTTCCCAACCGGCCGTCGGTCGTACTGACGGGCTTGAGCGCCATGGAGAACGGCCAAGACCCTTCCGGACGCAAGCGGGAGCCTTAGAGGCTACGGAAGACGGTACAGCCGCCAGGGCAACTACTCACCCGTCGTCATCCTGCGCGCAGCGTAGCGCAGTCGCAGGATCCAGCGACTAGCTTCTGAGACTCCGCCTGATGGCTCCGCGCAGAATAACGGTACGGAAAAGTCATCCTGCGCGGAACGGGGTGCCTAATCACGCGCCAGAACAGCATCTGGATTTTACGGATATTGTCTCAAACTAAGTGCCATTCTGGTCTGTCCATCATTTCCCTATCGCTACTCGCATACCGTGGACGGAAATGGGATCTCGAACGTGATGCTCCTCTGTACCGGCGTAATCTCCGTCGTCGAGACGCACGCGCAACCGGATCCGTCGCAGCCGGCGATCGGATCGGGCCCCGTGTCGAGACCGTTCCCCAGGTGAGCGATTGTGTTGCCGATGTTCGCGACGAAATCGACTTCGATGTCGAACGTCGCATGGTTCACTCGCGTATCGAGATTCGCCTGCCAGTGCGCGCTCTGGACGGCATTCGAGAACTTTCCGACCTGCGTCTGGCCCTGCTGCGGATTGGTGCCCGAATCGTCTCCGAGCTGCGCCTGGCACACGTCCTTGACCATCTGTACGTGACCGGTGCAATTGGTGCCCGGGTCCGGCTCCAGCCCCGACGTGCAGTACTTGAAGTTCCACTGCGCCCCTTCGTTGCCCGTGTTGCTGACTTCGACGATCAGCGGAGGTACCGTCGTCTGGGTGGTGTTGCTCCAAGTCGCGCCAGCGGAAATGCCTCCACCCGGCCCTTTCGCCGACACGTTCACCGTGCCGCCGAGCGAGAAGCTGAAGCCGGATGTGTACGAGGTCTGCTGGCCTTGCGTCGCAGCCGGCGCGGCGTTGATCTGAACCACCGTTCCCTCGTTGCGAGGCGCCATCGCCAGACCGTAGGACAGTGGGTAGTTGATGTAGCGGCAGACGTCGTCAAAGTCGGCGAAGAAGCCACCCGATGAACAGAAGGTCCTGTTGTCCTGCCAGTTGATAACGAGGTTGCCGGAACCGTCCAGATACATGCTGGGATTCGGACCCTCGGATGTCGCGCCCTGCCACTTGGCCTGCGTCGCCGTCCAGTCCGCCGCGGCTGTCACCGTGTAGTGGTCCGTGCCGTCCAGGCAGCGGTGGAGCGCGAAGACGTTGATGAAGGTGTTGTAGACGCCTTGCGCGCCCGAGACTGCAAACGTAGCCGTTTGCAGCGGCGTCTGGTCCCACTCGATAATGCCGTTCGGGTCCCGGGGTGACGCGGGAGTCACGGCCACCGGCGCGTGCGCCAACTCGGTCAAGGTGCCGTCGACCGCATGCTCAAGGGCCAGCGCCTCATCGGCACGCGCGGTGGCACCCGCATCGCCTGCCGGTGTGCGCAAGGGGCTCGGCGCCAGCGGAGGCATCAGCGTCGCGGTGGGCACCCGGTTCTCCTGGTGCAAAGCGTACATCATCAGCGAAGCCATGTCCTTGGACCGGTAACCCAGGCCAGTGCCGAGGATGGCGTGCAGCGCGCTGATCTGATCCAGCGTAGCGTCGAGCAACACAATCGTGTGCCCCGCCTCATAGGTGGCTTTCAGCTCCCGCTGCTGCGCGCTCTGCAGCCGGGCGAGCGTCGCGCCCTCAAGCAGGATTGGCAAATCGTGATTGCGGAACAGCCGGACGAAGCGCACCTCCTGGCGTAGACCGCGGGCCAGGGCGCCATCGAGAGGACCGATGCGCCGAACCGTGATGTCGTCCTCGTGCCACGCGAGGGCCAGCGGCGCAGCGAGAACGGATGCGGCGGCGAACAGGATGGAAAGGACACCGAGTGCCCTGGATCTGCGCCTATGGCGCCGTGACGATGCGGGCATGATAAGGCTCCTCCTATGACACGCATTCGGTCCGGTGACCGACCGGTCGCCTTGGCCTTCAAGTCGTTGCTACCTACTCATTCGAGGCCTCCTGTTGGGAACGTCTTGGCAACCCGTTCACTCCATGGGCCTCCGAATCTCTCCTCGGGCCTAGCGGAATTCCGGCTCGAAGGGCTGGTGATCGGACTGGCAAACCGTGCCCGGCGGCGGAATGACCAGGTTGACCAGGTAGTCGACCATCGCCCGCTCGACGCAGGCACTTGGGTCCTGGAAGTAAAGGTGGCCGTAGCCCTCGTGCGTGAGCAGGACCGCGTTGCCCAGGTACTGCTCGGCGTGTACGGCGTTTGCATAGCCCGTGTTGGGGTCGTGCGTCTGGTTGATGAGGAGGATCGGGTTCGCGGTCACAGCGTTCCAGGGGCCCCGGTAGGCGTCTTGACCGCGCACGGGCCAGGAGGCACAGGGAGCCCACAGCCACCAGCCCAGGATGCGGCCCTGGAGTCGGCTGATCCGCTCGAGCCGTCCGATCACCCGCGGCCATGCATGCGAGCTCTGTTGCGCACCCGCGTCCGCGCACGAGATCGCTGCGCTCACGAGCGCACCTGCCCAGCCTGCGGGCGAAGTGAAGCCGCCAGCACCGCTCTCTAGCCCTGAGCCATCGCCCGCCAGCGCGGCGGCGAGATCCGCCGCGTTGACCGGCCACGTGCTGGGATCTCTCATTGGCTGAAATTGTGACAACAGCAGACCCCCGTAACTCAACGACTGGCGCGACAAGAGCGGCGGCTTCGCCCCCGGAGCCGGGATCGGCTCGCGCTGCACCTGCATGAACAGCCGCGCGACCCGCCCGGCCGCGGTCTGGCTGCCGCCAGCGAGCGCGCACCGCTCCGGCCCCGCGCTATCGCACAGCGCGAGGAACTGGTCGAAGACCTCGCCGGAGGGGCGCACGCCCGAGGCTATCCTCGCCTCGGCGCTCTTCGAGTATTCGATCGCATCGACAAGCCCGTTGAGCAGCATCGCCCGCACCCGGTCGGGAAACATGTTGGCGTACGTCTGGCCAAGATAGGTACCGTAGGAGAGGCCGACGTAGGTCAGCTTCTTCTCGCCCAGCAGGACACGCAGGTGGTCGAGATCACGGGCCGTGTCGGCGGTCGAGATGTGTGGCAAGAGCCAGCCGCTGACGTCGCCGCAGCGCCGCGCCAGATCCGCGGTCTTCGCCCGGAAACGCTGCGAGGCCGCGCGGCTGAGCGGGATCGAGGCGCCCGCCCAGAAACGGTCTTCGGCCCGCCGGCTGCGGAAACACAGAACCCGGGTGCTCGCGTTGGTACCGCGAGGATCCCAGCTGACGACGTCGAAATGACCGCCGCCGATTGCGTCGACGCCTCCGGGATCGCCCTTCAGCAGGCCGAGTCCCGTATCCCCGGGCCCGCCCGGGTTGATGAACAGCGTCCCGATCCGCTCCTGCGGCTTGCTCGCGCGATGGCGGATCACCGCGAGGCTGATCGTGCGCCCGTTCGGCTTATCCCAATCCAGCGGCACCTGAATGCGGGCGCACTGCAAATCCTCACCGGGAGGATCGCACTCACCCCACGCGATCGGCGCGCCAAATGGGCTTCCTGGCAACGGTAGCCCAGGCCCAGCAGTAGCCCCGGCTGACGGCGCAACCCCACAGGCCGCGACAATCGCCACAGCCGCCAGGACCGCACGGCAGCCAAAACCCGGGAAAAGGCGGCGCCCTGATCGCTGCGCGCGCGGACGGCTCGCGCATAGCCTCTGTCCCGCGGCAAGGATCTGAGTCTGACCAAGCTGTTTCATGGTTTGCCTCTTCGGTTTCGGCGCGCCTTCATCGGAAGCAACAACGTCCTACTCCCAGATTGATTTCATATGAACGTGGCAGATCATTTTTCGTTGCCTATCACCGCCGCCCGAAGATCTTTGCCTTCGGAGGGGGCCAATACCCGCTCAAAGCCAGTGTGCCCACCCGCTTCGAGCGCATTTTCACCCTTCGGCATGGCCCTTGGCTCAATTTGCCGGCATCGTTCGCTTCGGCAAGCTGGCACGCGCACGACTACGCGGCATCCGCTGCGCTCCGAGGCCAAGCTCGCCGGGCGTATCCAACGCTACATTGACCGCATCAACCAAGCTCCCGCGGTGTGCCGTTGGAGGTATTACTTGGAAGATAGCCCCGTCGCGTAATATTGCTATACCAAATTAGGAGATCCCCAGGCTTTGCCGGGAGACCTCCCACGATTTACGGGAATCGCATCACTCGGGAAAATTCGGGATGCTACCGTAGAGCGGGTAGCCGGTTGGGGTGAGCTTGCGAACCCCAACGTTCGCCCCAACGCGGCTACCCGAGGTGTTGGAGTTTCGCCGTCACCGTGACCTACACCGGCTGCCCAAGTTGAACAGGTGAACATCCGTGCATGTGTTTACGCACATTGGTACTGAGCGATAGCGGGTTGCTACCGGTACGCATTCAAAATAACGTCGAGTCGAAGGCGGACGGTGCGCAGATTCAGGTGCGACGCCAAATTTCCGGGCGTGTGGCATGGTCTTGGAACGGGCTCATCGGCTTGCCCTATCCGCGGGCCGGTAAGTGACAACGCGATAGAGATAAGCCAACACAATAATCACCAGGATGGCGGTGGCCAGAGGGCTGATATAATCCGCGACCTTCTGGTAGTGATCCTGGAGGAGATAGCCGGCCCAGGCCAGGAGCCCCGACCAGATCAGCGTACCGGCCGTCGAATAGATGAGGAACCGCGGCAGGTTCATGCACGCAAACCCGGCCGGCACCGATATCAGGGTCCGGATGGTGGGCACCAGGCGACCGAAGAACACCATCTTGCCGCCGTGTCGATCGAACCACTCCAGAGCCTTGTCGATCTCGCCGCTGCTGACCGTAAGCCAGCGGCCGTGCCGGTCCGCCCAAGCTTTGAGCCGCTCCTCGCCGAGCCACCTGGCGACGACATACCAGGGCAGCACCCCAAGTAGCGAGCCGGCCGACCCGGCGAGGATCACGCCCACGAGACTCAGCTCGCCGCGCGCGGCCGTGAAACCGGCCAGCGGCATTATGATCTCCGAGGGAATCGGCGGGAAGATGTTCTCCAGGAACATCAGCAGCGCGATGCCGATATAACCCATCTCGGAGACTATGTCGGAGATCCCAAGCATGATCAGTCTACTCCTTTACCGTGAGCGCCTTTCTAATGCGCGTATTGACGGCCAACGCCGCGCCAACGAGCTCCCCTACATTAGGGTCTTTTGGCATTCACCCACGACGCCGCGGGTGGATGTCAACAGGCCCTAAGTTCGACATCCATGCAGCCGCTTTTACTTCACACTCTTTTCGCTTACGAGCTATTCTGGCGGTTGTCACGCTTATGTATTCGACATGCCGTGCTTGGAGTTAGACTTCGATGACTGAAGTCAATCTTGATGCCTATTGCGCTCGTATCGGCTATCACGGACCGCGAACGCCGACGCTCGAGACCCTGCGCGCGCTGCACGAGCTGCACCCGGACGCGATCGTCTTCGAGGCCATCGACGTCCTGGTAAACCGGGGCATTGATCTCACACCAGCCGCGGTTGACGCCAAGCTGGTAGCGGGCGGCCGTGGAGGCTACTGCTATGAGCACAATACCCTGTTCAAGCGCGTGCTCACGGCGCTCGGGTTCGAAGTCGAGGGCCTTGTCGGGCGTGTGCGCTGGATGGATCCGCCCGAGGCACCACCGCGCCCGCGCACCCACATGGCGTTGCGGCTCACCATCGCTGGCGAGCCTTGGCTCGCCGATGTCGGCTTCGGCGGTGCCGTGCTCGCCGCGCCGCTGCGCTTTGACAGCACGGCACCGCAGACAACCCGGCACGAGACTTATCGCCTCACACCGCTCGGTGATGGGCAGCTGTTGGAGGCCAAGCTCGGCGAGGCTTGGGCACCGGTCTATGAGCTCTCGCGTGAGGCGCAGCACGATGTCGACTACGAGCTTCCCAACTGGTTCACCTCCACGCACCCAAGCTCCCACTTCCGGCACAACCTGATGGTTGCGCGCACGACGCCCGAGGCGCGCTATACACTTTCGGACAACCGCTTGACTGTCCGGACGCCCGCTGGCGGCATGGAGCGGGACACTTTGAGCGCCGCTAAGCTCGAGCACGTTCTGGCCGAAACCTTCGGCCTGCCCGTGGAACCCGACTGGCGGCCAGTCATTGAGCGCGCGGTCGCGGCCGGTACTTCCAGCCGCACTCGAGTGGTCCGCTAAGGCGATGGCTCAACTATCGGCCTGTGCGATTCGTGCAACGCCTTAGCGCCCGCCAGCGGCAACCCGGCCGTTTCCCGGATGAGCAAAATGGGCGTGATCGCGACCGCCGCCGCCCCCATTAGATAATAGGCCGGCACATAATTGCTGCCCGATATCGAGATCAGATAGGTAATCACGAGCGGCGCGGTACCGCCGAAGAGCGAGGTGGATAGATTATAGGAGATCGTGAAACCGCCGTTTCGAACTCGGGTGGAGAAGATCGCCGGCAGGGTCGCCGGTAGCGTGCCCGAGAGCAACACAACGAAGAAACTGACAATGGCAAGGCCCGCAAACGCCAAGGCGGTGCCCACCTGCATCAGCGCGAAGGCGGGATACGAGAACAACAACAGGCCCAAGCAGGCGACTAGCAGCACCGGCCTACGCCCGATGCGGTCGGAAAACCGCCCGATAAACGTCAGCAACACCATCATCCCAATCAGAACCCCGAGCGAGAGCAGCAAGGAATGCAATTCGCTGATATTCAGGCGCACGGTCAGATAGCTTGGCATATACTTGAGCACGGTGTAGTAGGCCACGTTCCAAACGACCACGATGCCAATGCAAAGCAGCATCGACCGCCAGTGCCCGGTTACAGCCTCGCGCAGCGGCGCTTGCGCGATCTCGCCCGCGCTCTTCATTTGGTTGAACGCCGGACTGTCCTCGAGCTTGAGCCGCAGGTACAAGCCGAAGATGCCCATGGGCGCCGCCATGAGAAAAGGAATGCGCCAGCCCCACGATGACATGGCCTCATTCGATAGCGATGCGGCGAGCACGGCCGCTAGAACCGCCGCCAGGGAATAACCCGCCAGGGTGCCGAGCTCCAGCCAGCTCGTATAAAATCCGCGCCGCTCATCCGGGGCATATTCGGCAATGAAGGTAGCGGCGCAACCGTACTCACCGCCCGTGGAGAAGCCCTGTATCAGCCGAAGAATAATCAGGCCGATAGGCGCCCATACACCGATGCTGTCGTAGCTTGGCAGCAAGCCGACCGCGAACGTCGCGCCCGACATCATGAGGATCGTCGCCACCAATACGCCGCTGCGGCCAACCTTGTCGCCCAGCGGGCCAAAAAAGAGACTCCCAATCGGCCGCGCCACGAAGGCAACCGCAAAGACGGCGAACGCCGACAACAGCGAAGCGGTCGTGCTGTGGGTCGGGAAGAACACCTGACCGATAGTAACGGCGAAGTAACCGTAGACTCCGAAATCGAACCACTCCAGCGCATTGCCAATGGCCGCACCGGCTATGGCCCGATGCATGGCGGAGTCGTCGACTTCCTGTCCGTTTTGTTCTTCCACGCTCGCTATGCTCACTTGATGCAGCCCCCGGCAAGCTAGTCCATACCGTTGCCCTACGCGCTTCGACTATTGTCTCGTCACATCTCGTGTGTCGCTTTTTTCGAATGTCATTTGTTCATCGCATCACCGACCGTTTTGGTGGATGCGTGACCGGAGGCTAGCGGGACCGAGCCTACTTCGCCGCGGCGAGCGCCTGATCGATGTCGGCCAGAATGTCGTCGATGTGCTCGATGCCGATGGACAGCCGCACCAAATCCCGCGACACACCGGCCTTCTCAAGCTCCGCGTCGCTGAGCTGGCGGTGCGTGGTGGTGGCCGGGTGGCAAGCCAAAGACTTGGCATCGCCGATGTTCACCAGCCGCACGATGAGATCGAGCGCGTCGATGAACCGAGCGCCCGCCTCGGCACCACCCTTGATGCCGAAGCTCAAGATGCCGGATGCCCTGCCGCCCATGTATTTTTCGGCAAGCGCATGATCGGGGCTCTCCGCCAGGCCGGCGTAATTCACCCAGGTTACCTGCGGGTGGCCCTTGAGGTGCTCGGCGACTTTCTGCGCGTTCTCGCAGTGGCGATCCATGCGCAGCGGCAAAGTCTCTATACCCTGCAGTACCAGGAAGGCGTTGAAAGGAGAGAGCGCCGCGCCGGTGTTGCGCAGTGGCGCCACGCGCGCCCGGCCGATGAAGGCCGCCTCGCCCAGTGCCTCGGTGTACACCACGCCGTGATAGGACGGGTCCGGCTCGGTGAGCATGCGGTAGCGCTCAGCGTGCCCCGCCCAGGGAAACTTGCCGGAGTCGACTATCACGCCGGCGATGCTGTTGCCGTGGCCACCCATATACTTTGTCAGGGCGTGCACCACGATATCCGCACCGTGCTCGATGGGCCGCCACAGATACGGCGAGGGCACCGTATTATCGGCAATCAGCGGTACGCCCCTGGCGTGCGCGATCTCGGCGAGACGCTCGATATCGACGATATTCCCCGCGGGGTTACCCACGGTCTCACAAAACACCGCCTTGGTCTTCTCATCGATACACGCCGCGATGCCCTCGAAATCGTCCTGCGCACAGAAACGCGCCTCGATCCCGCGCCGCGGCAACCCATGCGCGAAGAAGTTGTAAGTGCCCCCGTAGAGCTTGGTGGTGGTGACGAGGTTATCCCCCACCTCAGCGATGGTCTCGATGGAATACTCGATGGCGGCCATGCCCGAGGCAACCGCCAGCGCGGCGATTCCGCCCTCCATCTGCGCCACCCGCTCTTCGAGCACGGCATTGGTCGGGTTCATGATGCGCGTGTAGATGTTGCCCGGCACCTTGAGATCGAAAAGATCAGCGCCGTGTTGGGTATTGTCGAAGGCGTAGGAGGTGGTCTGATAGATAGGGACGGCCACGGCCTTGGTGGTCGGCTCGGGCTGATAGCCGCCGTGGATGGCAATGGTTTCGAGTTTCAAGGCGCTCCCCCACTCTCTGGCCATCAAGGACTCAGCCATACTAACCGGCCCCGCCGGCAAATTCTAATGGGTAATCTTGCGAGCCCCGGGTTCAACCCGCGAGGCCTCCCGCTGTCGAAGGCCTCGCCCCGCAGCGAGCTGAGCACGCCTCAACGCCTTTGGCCTCAGCGAGATCTTGCTGCTAGGTGGCGATGAGCAGGAACTTGCCGATTATGCAGAACATCGCGCCGCGCGCCATAAGCCCGACATGGCAAGTGAACAGCCCGCCCAACCACGCCTGTGCGAGATCGCCCAGATCCATCGCGAAGCTGGCGAAACGTTGCCGGTTCCCGTGTTTACCTTCGATCGCCGAGGCGGGTTGCATGAGGCTGTCGGCGATGGGGTGCGGCTTGATTCGTTGTACATGGAACGCGGGGGCGGATAAACTAAGCTATTCGGACTAGGTTTATAGGATGTGCTCGTGGAGACGATCAACATTCACAAGGCAAAAACCCAGCTATCACGACTGGTCGAGCAGGCAGCCAAAGGAGAGTCGTTTGTGATCGCCAAGGCCGGTAAGCCTATGGTCAAGGTTATGGCCCTGAATGCTCCGGAGCCATCGCAGATGAAACGTTTCGGGTTCCTGGCGGGCCAGATCAAGGTGCCGGACGACTTCAACACGATGGGTGCGGACGAGATTCAAAAACTGTTCGAGGGCGGCATTTGAAGCTGTTGCTAGACACCCATTTGTTGCTTTGGGCGGCGGGCAGCATCGATCACGTGCCGAGAGGCGCTCGTGTCCTGATGGCTGATCCGGAGAACGAACTGCTCTTCAGCGCGGCGAGCCTATGGGAGATTGCCATTAAAAGCGGGTTGAATCGGACTGATTTTCAGGTCGACGCGCGTTTGCTGCGCCGCGGTCTCATCGACAACGGCTACCGCGAGCTACCAATATTAAGCGGGCACGCGGTCGCAATCGACGTCTTGCCGTCTATCCACAAAGACCCGTTCGACCGACTGCTGATCGCGCAGGCGATGGTCGAAGGAATTACGTTGCTGACCAATGATGTAACTGTGGCTCAATATCCTGGCCCGATACGGCTGGCTCAGCAACCAGCAGATCGCTGACGTACCCATGCACGAAAAACATGTTCCACGCGGGGCGATCAGGAGAATGACGTAGGACGAACGGCAGTTACCGGTCGCCAGGAGCCATGCGCATGAAAAGAAGGAGTGCCCGGAGGCGATCTCTCGCTTCACTTCGCCAACAGGCTCTTGAGATCCTTGAGCAGGGCTTGCCCCAACCCCTTGCGCTGATGTTCCTTGTCTACGGCGAGCCGAGCCAGGACCATCACGGGCACCGGGTGGCGCGCCAAGCCCTTCATCGCCCTCGAAGGTGCGGTCTCCGGATCGACACTGCCAAAGGCGAGGCTGTAGAAGCCAATCAGCACGTCATTCTGGCAGCACACGTAGGTCTGCGCGCTGTTGGCCCTTTGGTTGACTAGCCCAAAGCGTTGCAAGAACAGGTTCAGCGCAGCTTGGCCGCAGTCGAAGGCATCGGTCCGGTTCGTTGCCAAGAGTTTGCGAACGGGCGCATAGCTCACCGCTCAATCCAGCACCCCAGGCTCGCGGAGCAGGCTCTTCAAGCGCGGCTTGTTTTGAACCGGACGATCCAGCGCCTCCTGGAACGCCTGCCATCGCGCCTCACCTAGCACGAACTGACGGCGATCCGCCAATGCCTGCGCTGCCGCCGTTACGCCCGCGTCGAGCAGAAACTCGCTGACATTCTTATGGCAGGAGCGCGCGGCCTCTTGCAGTAGCTGCTTCACCTGGCTGCTGGCGCGAACATCTATGCGTTCGGTCTTGGACGGATTCAGGGTGCTCATGACGTACCTCTTCGGATTCGAGATACCGTTGTTATAACTGTCCGGACATTGGCTAGACAAGCTGCCGCCATCTCAGCTCTCGAAGGGTGCGACCGGCCAGTGTGGTCTCAAATACCTCGCCCGAGTGCTCCGGCAGCAGCCGAGCTAGCGCCTGCTCCACCGCCCGACCGTTGCGTCGCTGCATGGTGCTCATCTGACGCTTCAGACCGAATTACAGAAAGAACGGCGCAAGGGCAGATCGGCGTGCGTATGATATCGTTATCTGATACAAAGTGAGTCCCGCATCATGCGAACCATAGTTGACTTTCCAGAAAAGGAGCTCCAAGCAATAAAGGCACTCGCGAAGCGGGAGCAGATTTCGCAGGCAGAGACCATTCGACGCGCGGTGCGTCAGTATCTCGATTTGCACCAACCACAACCGAGCGAGGAAGCTTTCGGTGTGTGGGCTAACCGCAGCGATGGCCTGTCGTACCAGGAAGCTCTGCGCCAGGAGTGGCCACCTTGAAGGCGCTGTTTGACACCAACATTCTCGTCTATCTGGGCCACCTCCCAACATCACGGCGCACTGCTCGTCACTCGCAACACAAAAGACTTCTCCGCGAACCTTCCAGGAATCAGGCTGCCCTACCAGCTTTGAACTAGCGCGGGTGGCCCAGGTTGCTTGCAACCTGGGTCTACGGGAGACCGATCCAAATCGAGCAATCGACGCCGCCGAAAGATCGAAAACGTCACGAAATGAACGTAACGTTGATCGGCATACTGTCGTCGCTGATCACTCACAGCACCAACCTTATCGATTGCACACTGCCGGAGGCAACTCTCCGAGCAGTGCATCGTCGGGTAAAGGGGTTTGCCTCTTCAAGACCCAGGTTGCAAGCAACCTGGGCCACCCGCGGGTACCATTCCAAAGCTTGGGCAAACCCACATCGGCAGATGACCCCAAGGAGGTGCATGGCATCTCCGCACGTTGGCATGCGTCACGTGACGGATTACGCTCTATCACTGAGGTATGACATGGGCATTCCAAATATTAGGCATAGAGCAATTCGGCCAACCCACCCAGGTGAGATGCTCCGCGAAGACTTCCTGCCGGATTACGGACTCACTGCATCGAGTATCGCCGCGGCGTTGGGGGTCTCTCGCGCCAGACGATCAACGAACTGCTTCGGGAGCGTCGGGCTCTAAGCCCGCGGATGGCACTTCGGCTCGCACGTCTATTCGGCAACACGCCCGAATTCTGGTTGAACGCGCAGAGAGCGGTCGACCTTTGGGATGCAAGCCAAGCTGTCGGGAAAAATATCAAACGCATTAGCCCATTGAACGTCGCATAGCCGCTCATGCCGCAATGACGTTCCATGGCTACAGGGGAGCATCCATGCACGGGGTGCAGCGAATACCTGATCAACCCGGTGTGCGCGCGCCCTTGCAAGCCACCCGCCAATTGGCCTTGGGGCGGCTAAAAAAACCTACCCACAACTCACTGGCGTAGTACCAACCGAGGTATCCAGCCGCAACGCAGGCATCGAAGCGGCTTATGCCAGCGCGGCGTATACTTTGAGCGCAATCGCCGAGCGCGCCGGTTTGCACTACGCTACGATCAGTCGGATCGCCAACGCGGGGCGTGGCAAAGCATGATATAGCCCGGCTTCCGGTATTTCGCTTTCAACCCGACGCGCACCTGAAAGTTTTTCGCAAGCTTTCGTGGTGCGCGTGTCCAATAGAGCTATGGCGTCATGCCCCTGAACGATCACATAGAGGCTCAAGTGGAGCACAACCGCGAGCTCAACCCGGCCACTCGCCGCCCCATGCCCGCCAAATCCCTACTCTACCAGCCGATCCTAATCAGCGGCGGCGTATTGGCCCTTGCCCTGTTGTCGGTACTGATTGGCTTCACCGTCTTGACCTGGCGCAATCTGGGGCGAATCCACCAGATCGAGAATACGGTCGGCCAGGTAAATCGACTCCAGGCCATCGAGCAACGCATCCGTCAACTGCCGTCCGGGCAACCCGATGCGGCCGCGCTAGCCCGGTTGCAAGCTGCATTGAGGGAACTTGCCACAGGACGATTGCAAGCGCCGATCGACCCCATCCTGCGTCTTCTGGAACACCCGACTGAAGCGCATTTGGCAACAGTTGCCCTTAAGCTCCAAAATTTACTGGAACACGAAAACATCAACGAACGCAATCTATTGACCAAGGTGGTGGACGACACCGAGATAGAGCTGGAAGCGGCGCTGGCTGGCACCGCCGCCCTGACCCTACTGCTGGGCCTGGGCATCATCCTCGCCCGGCATTGGCTGTTTTCCCACCTCAAACGCATGAACCACCTCTTGTTACGGCTATCCGAAGGGCGTTTGGAGCCGATCCCCGTTGCCGACGAGGTGCCGCCCTGGAGCACCCTCATCAGCAACTACAACCACATGGTTACCAGGCTCGCCGCGCTCGAGGAGGCTCGCGCGGCGCACACCCGTTCCTTGGAGGCTCAAGTCCGCACCGCCGCTCGAACCTTGCTGGCCCAAAGCCAGAATCTAGCCCGCGCCGAACGCCTCGCGGCGGTGGGCGAGGTGGTCGCCGGGATCGCCCATGAACTGCGCAACCCCCTGGCCGGTATCCAAATCACCTTGCATAATCTGCGCGCCGAGTGCCACGACGCGGACATGCAGCGTCGATTTGAACTGATTATTACCGAGTTGGAACGCATGAACCGGCATTTCAATCAGCTACTGGGTCAGGCCCGGCATCAACCCGAGCCGATCAAAGAGGCCGACCTCGACCTGGAGGTTCGAGAAGTATTGGAGCTCATTCGTTACCAGATCGCCGATGCAATTGAGCTCCATTATGACGGGGAAGAGCAGCTCAAGGCGCGACTGCCGCAAACCGGCCTGCGCCAGGCATTGATCAACTTGGTGCTAAACGCCGCGCAAGTTCTGGAAGAAGGGCCCGGCAACATATGGGTGGAAACTCATCGCAAGCAAGATCGACTGTTGCTTACGGTTAGCGACGACGGCCCAGGGTTCCCCAGGGAAATGCTGGACAGCGGCATTCGCCCCTTTGCCAGCGGCCGGGCAGGCGGCACCGGCCTCGGTCTCCTGATGGTCAAACGCTTCGTTTCTTCCCTCGACGGTCGCGTGAAGCTCGGCAACAGAGAGCCTCACGGCGCTCGGGTAATCGTGGAGCTACCATGAGCAACTCTCTCCTGATCGTCGAAGATGAACGCTTACTGGGGGAAGAACTGGCCCACCACTACCGAAAGCTGGAGTGGGACGTTTGGCTGGCGCGCAATCTTGACGAGGCCAGGCGGCTGTTGACCGAGCAGCAGTTGGAACCTTTGGTGGTGTTGTCGGATATGAGCTTACCTGACGGCAACGCCTTGGATTTCTTCGAACAACACGGCGGACGCCGTCCCGGCTGCGAATGGATTTTTCTCACCGGCTACGGCACGGTTGCGGACTCGGTTCGGGCCGTGCGTCTGGGCGTCTACGACTTCCTGGAAAAACCCTGCGATCCAGGCTACCTGAGGCTCTTGCTGGAAAACGCCGCCCGCTGCGCCCACGCCCAGCGCCGGCTTACTTTCGAAGCCGCCCAAGGCAACGCCCGCTACACTCCGGGCGTATTTGTAGGCGATAGCCCTCCAACGAACAAACTGCGCCAAATGCTCGAGCGTCTTGCCCAGCTTCCGTTCTCCTCGCTGGTGATTCAAGGCGAGACCGGTACCGGCAAAGGATTGGCCGCGCGGGTGCTGCACTACAGTGGGCTTCGGCGCCAGGGGCCCTGGGTGGAGCTCAATTCCGCCGCCCTTCCACGAGAACTGGTGGAATCGGAGCTCTTCGGTTACGAGGCCGGCGCCTTCACCGGTGCCGCGAGCCGCCATCATGGTTTATTGGAACAGGCTGACGGAGGCACGCTCTTTTTGGACGAGCTCGGTGAGCTCGATCTCGGCACCCAAGCCAAATTGCTCAAAGCCGTGGAAGACAAACGCTTCCGGCGTCTGGGAGGCAAACGGGACATCCAAGTAGATGTGCAAATCATCGCCGCCTCCAAACGTGATTTGGCCAAAGAAGTGGAAGCCGAGCATTTTCGCATCGATTTATATCACCGCCTTGCGGTTTTTCAACTGACAATCCCACCGCTTCGAGAACGCAAAGAAGACTTGCGCTTATTGGTCCCGCTCGTGGTGGAAGAGTTCAATGCCAAGGCCGGTAAGCGCGTGCGCGTCATTCCGGAAACCGCCTGGGCAGCGCTGGAGCGCTATCATTGGCCCGGCAATGTACGCGAGCTGCGCAATTCCATTGAACGCTGCGTTCTGCTTGCCGAAGATGAGAGTCTTCCCGAGCAGTGGCTAGGGCTGCCGGGAGCACCCATCGGTTCGGGTAACGACAGTACCGTTCACCTACCATTGGATGGCAGTCTGTCGCTAGAGGAAATGGAGCGGCACATCATCGAAACCGCTTTGACCCACGCCGCCGGCAACGTGACCGCCGCGGCCCGCTTGCTCAAAGCCACGCGCGAGACCCTGCGTTACCGAATACAAAAATACCATCTGGCAAGCTCCGCCAAGTAAGGCTCCTATTTCTCTTGCTTCGTGAAAACGGGCTTGGTCAAATCATTATTGTATATCCCGTAATCGCTCGTCGGAACATCGATTCCTCCGGCAGGCGGCGGTTTGTCGAGATCGGTATATTGGAAAACTCCGAAGGGCTGGATTTCTTCGTCGGCTGGCAATCGCGTGCGGTTCCAGCCGCCGCCTAGGGAGCGAATGAGCGCAACCGAGGCTTTCACCCGGTCGACTTTACCTTGCACTGCGTCGATACGTGCATTTAGAACGCGGATTTGCGCCATGAGGAGTGCCAGGCTGTTAGCCAAACCGCCATGATAGAGTTTCATGGTCATGAATTGCGTTTGACGCGCAGCATCGACGGCGGCTACCAGCTTTTCAACCCGGGCGGAGAACAGGTTGGTCCGGCTCAAACCGTTCTCAACTTCACGAAAGGCATCGAGCACCGTCGAACGGTATTTGTCCACTGTCTCGCGATAGGCCGACCAGGATCGTTGCAATTCGGCACGGCGATAGCCACCCTGGAAGATCGGGAGTGAAACATCTAAGCCATAGGACCAGAAACTTTTGGCGAGCTCGAATAGACTGGCGATTCCTTCAAATCCGGCGCCGGCTCCGAAAGACACATGGGGATAAAAAGCAGCACGAGCGATTCCAATGGCACGGTTCGCTTGTGCCATCTTGCGCTCCATCGCGGCGATGTCGGGCCGGCGCTCCAGCAAGGTCGAAGGAATTTCCACCGGCACCTTGAACGCCACTGATGGAAACCGGTTTATCGGCTCGATATTGAAACTGACGGGCGCCCGATTGACGAGGATGGCGAGCGCATGTTCCAAGACTTGGCGCTTAGCTTGAATGTCGAGCAGTCTCGCCTGCGTGCTGAACAACAGGAACTGGGTGCGGGTGACATCGATTTTCGGTGCCAGAGCGCCGGCAAACCGCTTCCTCACTTTCCCAAGTAAACTCTGGTAGGAGGCGACGGATTGCCTATAGATCGCCGCCTGCGCATCCAAGCCGCGCAATATAAAATAATCCGTCGCAATTTCCGCATTCAGACTGAGGCGCGCGAGCACATAGTCGGCGGCCCTTTCTTGGGCGTGGTAGATCTCAATGCGGGTCGCGTTGCGGATCCTCGACCAAAAATCCGGCTCCCAGGAAGCAAGCCCCCCGGAAACGAGAGTCGCTTCGCGGTCAGCCTCGCCAACGCCACGAAACAGAGTATCGACGGACTGTTTGTTGTTGGAGGCATCGAACCCCACCCCAATGTGCGGAATGAGCCGCGACCGGCTCTTCATCATCACATCGCGGGCTTGGATGAACCGCTCGGCCGCGGCTTCCAGATCCGGGTTAGCCGCTATGGCCTGCGTTTCGAGCCGGTTCAGAATCGGGTCGTGATAAAGCGTCCACCAATCCCGGCGCAACTCGCCAGCCGAGGGGTTCGCTTTGGCGAAAGGACTCGTTCCGCGCCACGAGTCCGGCAGGATGAATTGCGCCGGCTGATAGTCGGGGGCCAGATCGATGGCCGGCCCGCTCATGCAAGCCGTCAAACCAAGCGCCAACAAAAAAATACAGCCGGATCGCGCGCCAGCAAGGAGAATACGTCTCATCCGGTGCCCTTGGAATACGCTAGTCCATCATCCGGAGCGGAGCGCTTGCTTTTGGGTTCCTTCTCCTCACTTGCGGGTTCCTTTTCCTCGGGTGCCGCGGGTTCGTATTCCTCGGATGCGGCCTCCGCTGGGGGTTGCCCGACATAGCCGGGCCTCGGGGTTACGATCCGAACCTTATCCCCTTCAAGCAGAGCGGCACTCGGATTGTTCACGATGCGGTCGGTTTTGGAGATGCCCTCGGTCACTTTGAATGCCGCGTTGAGAAATGCACCCACGATGATCGGCTGGTAGTGAATGCGGTTATCCTGCGTCACCACGGCCACTGCCGTACCCTCCTCCTGAAACACCAGCGCACTGGACGGAATAATGAGCGCATCGCCTCCAACCGGCGCCGTGATCTGGACCCGAGCATAGGAGCCGGGCCAAAGCTCATGATCCTTGTTCTCGACCACGAATTCGGTCACCGCCGTGCGCGTGTCCTCATCAAACCCCTTCGCGACAGTCAGGAACTCGGCGGTGAAATGGCGATCAGGGTATTGCCGCACGGTGACATCGGCGGTCAAACCGCGCGTGAGAAAGGGCCCGAAGGACTGCGGCACGCTGACGAAAAGGCGGAGCTTATCGATCTTGGCCACGGTAAACGCGTTGTCTTCTTTCTCCGGGTCATTTACGCTCAGGCTGCCTGTCGGGTTGACAAGATCGCCGACGGTGACGTTGCGCTCTATCACCACCCCATCAAAGGGCGCGACGATCTTTTTAAAGTGCAGCTTCGCCTCGATGTTTTCAAGGTGCTGCTTTGCTTTATCGAGCAATGCTTTTTCAATTTTCAATTCAGCCTTTTTCACCGTGATCGATTGCTTGGCAACCGCGTGGGATGAGCTTAGGTTCGTATAGCGCTGAGCGGTCACTTCGGCAAGCTCATACTTGGCGCGCTGAGCTTCCACTTTCGCTTTGGCCATCCGGTATTTGGCTTTGAGCCTCGGCGTGGCGATTACGGCGAGGAGGTCGCCTTTTTGCACCCTCTCGCCGTAGTCCGTGTACCACATCTTCACATATCCCGGCACGCGCACATAGATTTGCGCTTCACGCCAACCCCTTAGAGTTCCAGGAAGGGTAATGGTCCTGGTTGGCGGCGCCGGTTTAGCATGAATGACCGACACCTCCGGAACGGCCATTGCGAGCGTTTCCTCGCGCAACGAAGCCGCGTTGTGTTTGTGCTCATAGACGCGATAACCGAGGTAAAGCCCGAGGGCTATAACAACAACGACAATCGCCAGAATACTGCGGAATCTCATGCATTACCCTCCGCTTGCTCGGCGGGGGCGGAGCGCCGGCTATAGATAATGGCATACACGCATGGTACAAAAAGCAGAGTGAAAACGGTGGCGAGCGCCAAGCCACCAATGACGGCGCGTCCGAGCGGCGCATTCGGGGAGTTGCCAAGCGCCATGGGCACCATTCCGATGATCATCGCCGATGCGGTCATCAATACCGGGCGGAAACGGGCGGTCCCGGCTTCGATCGCCGCCCGCAACGCATCGCCGTGCAGCTCGAGACGCTCGCGGGCGTAAGCGACGACGAGGATCGAATTGGCCGTTGCCGTGCCCATAGCCATGATGGCGCCAGTCAGCGCAGGCACGGAAATGTTCGTATAGGTGGCAAACAATATCCAGGCGATGCCTGCAAATGCGCCGAAAAACGCCGTGATAATGATGAAAGGATCGAGCCAGGATTGGAAGTTGACGACGATCAACAAATAGACCAGGACCATAGCGCCAATGAGGCCGATAAGGAGCTCGAATTGGGCTTGCTGCATGTTTTCCGCCTGGCCGCGAATGACCAATTCCGCGCCTCTAGGCAATTCACTTTCCATCTCGTTTGCGATCTCCTCGACATCGGCCAACACGGAGCCCAGGTCACGCCCTTCAGCGGATACATAAATATCGAACACCGGCATGAGATCGGCGTGGTTGATGAGGCCCGGGGTGCCGACTGGAGAAATCGTGGCGACATTGCCGAGCAAATCGGGGCTGGAGGTTACCCCGCCGCTGTGGCCACGGCCAATGGGCAGGGTCTTCAAATCATTGGCTTCGGTCATCTCAAACTGGGGGATAAAAACATTGATCGGGTAAGACATACCCGTTTCGTGATCCAGCCAATAATGTATATCGAACTGGAGGCTGCCTGCATTGGCAATCAACTGATTGTGGCCGAAGTTCTCGTGGCTGAGGCTGAGACTACGTTCGAATGTACGGTTGCCTTTGACCAACAGAGTCGGCATGCGCATGGGCTGCTGGATGACCACGTCTCTGGCGCCGGGAACGTCGCGCAGTTTGTCCGCCAATTTGCGGGCAAATTGATAGTTGGCGCGTGCGTTCGGACCGTTGACCTGCACGTCGATCGGAGCGGGTGAACCGAAATTGAGAATCTGCGCGGTCAGAGTTGAAGGTTGGAACGTG
This sequence comes from Nitrococcus sp., assembly GCA_030452265.1. GTDB lineage: Bacteria > Pseudomonadota > Gammaproteobacteria > Nitrococcales > Nitrococcaceae > Nitrococcus. The sequence goes on along the minus strand of JAKDMQ010000002.1, from coordinate 632 downwards.
AACCGGGTGCCGGGGTAGCGCTCCGCCAAGCCCTTGCGCAGTATTTCGCGCAATTCCCAAACCTTTGATTCTTTATCCTTCAACGAGATGGAGATGTCGCAATCCATGGTGCCGACTGAGGGTGTCGGAATGAACGCCAAATTATGAACGCCAACCGGCAAGCCGCAATTACTGATGATTCCTTCGACCTGGTCTCCCGGCAACAGCCGCTTAATGTCTTTCGCAACCAAGGAGACAATACGGCTTGTGACCTCGATGCGCGTACCCAGTGGAGCCCGCATATGCATCTGGAGGCTGCCGGATTTAATCTCAGGGAAAAATTCGTGGCCGAGGAAAAAAAACAAGCCACAAGAAACCAACGCCAATGTCAGCATGACGCTGACGGTAAACCCGCGGCGCGCGACCGCGCGTTCAAGCACGGCGCTATAGCGATCACGAAAGCCATCGAAAGCGCGTTCAAAACCTTGCTGGAAGCGGCCCAAAAAACCGCGCTTTTCCCTAGCCTGGGCATCTGAATCCGGTACTGAAACCGCAAAATGGGTGCCGCGGACGGTACCGGCCAAGGCTTCTTCTTCGGCTTCGCGATCGGTCAAATCGTAGGTTGCCTGAGCGGAGCGGTCGACCTCGGGGTG
>JAKDMQ010000208.1 GCA_030452265.1 Nitrococcus sp. | reverse complement strand
CGGCTGCGACGGTGTGCTCATGAACACGGCGATCGCGGGCGCGAGGGATCCCGTGCTGATGGCTTCGGCCATGCGCAAGGCGGTCGAGGCGGGCAGGGAGGCCTATCTCGCCGGCCGCATCGAGAAGAGGCGCTACGCCGAGGCTTCTTCGCCGATAAGCGGAAGTTTTTTCTAAGCCGCCGGCATGCACACGGGCGATGCGCCAGCTCACGTCGGCAGCGTGGCGCACCACCGCAGCGTGCGCAGTTTCGTACGCCGCGAGGGCAGGCTCACCCGCGGCCAGGCCCGCAACCTGGAGCAGCTATTTGCCCACTATGGTCTGGAGTGCGCCGACGAGCGGCTCGATGCGCAGGCGCTGTTCGGCCCCCAGACAGCCATGATTTTGGAAATTGGCTTTGGCAATGGTGAAGCGCTGGCGGAGTTGGCGCTGCGGCATCCGCAACGCGGCTATCTGGGTGTCGAGGTCTATCGTGCGGGGTTGGGACGGCTGCTGTGCGAGCTCGAGAGGCAAGACATTCGAAACGTTCGGCTAGTGTGTGCCGATGCCGTGGAGGTCATGCGCTGTAACATCGCCGATTCCGCGTTGGCCGGCATTCAGGTGTTTTTCCCCGATCCATGGCCCAAACGGCGGCATCACAAGCGGCGATTGATCCAGCCTGATTGGGTAGCGCTCGCCGCTTGCCGGCTGGCAGTGGGCGGTTTTTTGCATCTCGCGACCGATTGGCAGGAGTATGCCGAGCACATGCTCGAAGTCGTAGAGGGCTCGGCGCAGTTCACGAATGCGGCTGGACCAGGGCAATTCGCCCCTGGCCCGGGCGAGCGACCATCGACACGGTTTGAACGCCGGGGCCGGAATAAGGGCCATTGTGTCTGGGATCTCACGTTTTTGAAGAGGCGGTGAGGCGGCGTCAAGTCTAGTATTATGCGGTGAGGCGGGGTCAAGTCTAGTATTATGCATTTAACGGGGAATATCGCCCCATGCCAAAGGCTCACGACTTTAAATGCATAATACTAGACTTGACCCCATCGGCCATCCGGCCATCGGCTTCGTCAAGGCAGCGGTTTTGGATAGGAGGTACGCTGGAAACACTGTTTAATAGTGAGACGTAGGGGCGGGTTATAAACCCGCCTCAACTTTTGGCTTCAGGTTCCCCGCGCCCGGCGGCCGGGGATGAAACGGGAAGCCGGTGCCCTGCCACCCAACAGACACGACGCTCCCCGAGCGATCGCTTGGAGTGCCGTGTGGCTGGCATGGAAGTCCGGCGCTGCCCCCGCAACGGTAAGTAAGTCAAGACGCTGCTTTATGCCACTGTGCTTGTGCATGGGAAGGCGCAGCGTCGGGCGTGACGCCCGCTTGCAAGCCCGGAGACCGACCTGGAGCACTAACCGGTCTAGTGCGGCGGTGGGCGGCGCTACGGGTGTGACGGCCTCCCGTTTGCCTCCGTTTTTTCCCCCTCACCGCGCCTGGACATCCCGGCATGAGACTATCAGCGCGGGTGTGCGCAAAGAGGGGACCCACAATGCAACAGCGGCCGATTTATCTTGCCACCGCAGCCCTAATGGCGGGGCTACCGACGACGGAGAGCGCCGCCGTCGAGCTTCCGCCCATTGTCGTCACGGCGGAGCGATTACCGACCCCGGTCGATGAGGCGCTCGCCCCGGTTACGGTGATCTCGCGTGCAGAGATCGAGGCGATGAGCGCGCAGAGCGTCACCGATTTGCTGCGGCTGCAGCCCGGTGTCAACGTGGCCGTCAGTGGCGGTCTTGGCGGCAATACCAGCGTGTTTCTGCGCGGCACCAATTCGGATCAGGTGCTGGTGCTGATCGACGGCATAAGAGCGAGCTCGGCGGCGAGCGGTCTATTTGCCTGGCGCCAGCTCTCACCGGCACAAATCGAGCGCATCGAGATCGTTCGCGGACCGCGGGCTATGCTCTATGGCTCGGATGCCATCGGCGGCGTGATTCAGATTTTCACGCGCCGCCCGCAAGGCCTGACGGCTTCGATGAAGGCCGGCTCCTACGATACTCAGCGCGCCGCGGTAGGTGTTGGGCTCGGGGATACGACTCGCCTGGAGTTGAATGTCTCCTATACGCACACCGATGGCTTTTCGGCGATGAACCCCAGCATTTGCAAGGGCCCTCCCAATACCTTTTGCAGCTACGATCCCGACAATGATGGTTATGTGAACCGCAGCATTAACGGACAGTTCTCGACGCCGTTGTGGGATGGCGCGAACTTGCGTCTGTCCGGTTGGTATGCCAACGGCGATGTCGAATTCGATCAGGGCACGCAGGATACGGTGAACGGGATTCTCGGCGCCCGCCTCAGCGATAGCTTGGCGCCGTTCTGGGATTACAGCCTGACGCTCGGCTACAGCGAGGATAACTTCAAGATCACATCGGCTTTCCCGAGCAAGATCGACACCGAGCGCATGACGCTGGATTGGCAGAATAACCTGTATCTTAGCGAGACACAGACATTGATGGTGGGTCTTAACTGGCGCCGCGCGGCCGGCAAGAACGTCGATACCGCGACGTCCGAAGTGGTCTTCGATGAGTCCATCCACAATACGGGCGTGTATGCCAATTGGCTCGCTACGTTTGGGCGCAGCGACCTGCAGTTGGGCGCCCGCTACGACCACCACAGCGCCTTCGGTGGTCATGTAACCGGGCAGCTCGCCTGGGGCTTTCGACTCGGGGCGGGCTATCGCGTGCTGGCCTCATTCGGCACGGCTTATCGGGCGCCGGATCTCAACCAGCTCTTTCATCCCGGATTCGGCGGTTTTTTTGCCGGAAATCCGAATCTCGAGCCGGAGCGTTCGCGCTCGGCCGAGCTGGGCTTGCGCTATCGCCAGCCCGACGGCCGGCGGCGGGTGGAGGCCAACCTCTTCTATACCAAGATCTACGATCTCATTGCTTTTCAGGGCGAAAAGAACCAGGCAGTCAATGTTGATAAGGCGAGCATCCCGGGGCTCGAGCTGGTGTACGCCGACGGTGTCGGCCGCTGGAGCCTGCAATCGAGCCTCACCTTGCAGCGCCCGCGCGATTTAACCGACGATACGCGCTTGCTGCGCCGGCCCAAGGTCAAGTTCTCTCTCGTGTTGGGGCGCACGCTGGGTACCGGCAGTATCATTCGCGCGGAGCTACTCAGTGTTGGCGACCGGGCCGACATCGGCAATGAGACACTTGGCGGGTATACGCTGTTCAACCTCTCTGGACAATTTCAGCTTGCCCAAGCGTGGTTCGTGGAAGGCCGGATCGAGAATATCACGGACAAAAACTATGAGAGCACATTTGGCTTCAATACCCCCGGCCGGACATTTTTTCTAGGTATTCGCTACAATGGCGGTGGGTAGCTGAGCCGCCCGCGCATGTGCTGGCCGCTCGGCGGCCCCTGGGTTGAATGCGCGCCGATCACCGCCTATAGGATGCTCATAGCGATAACATTGAAAACAACGGCATCGACCGGCTGCTGGCGGATTGAGGGAGATCAAGTAATGGGAACGATTGCGCCGCCCGTGGTGGGCGACTGGTATATGTTACCTAAAGGTGAGCGCTTCGAGGTGGTAGCCTACGATCATGACGAGGATACGGTCGAGATCCAGTACTTCGACGGTGCGGTAGAGGAGCTCGAGCTCGAGACCTGGATCGAGCTTAGTGCCGAGCCGATCGAGGCACCCGACGATTGGTCCGGGTCGGTCGATATCATGCGCGAGGACTATGGGGCGGAGGATCGGGCTAACCCATATAACCCCAAAAATCCCCTCGATGAACTGGATATCAAGGACAAAAACTGAGGCAGCGCCAAGTGTTGGCGGCGCCTGCATGCAGTTTGATGCGGGCCACGATTGGGCCGTCACGCCAAAGCAAGCCATTGCCCTGCAGCGCAAGTTGGCTGCTCAGGTGCTTTTGCGGCCTGGCCCGAAGAATGTGCGTTGCGTCGCGGGCGTGGATGCCGGCTTCGCCGATCACGGCCGAACGGCGCGAGCGGCGGTCGTCGTATTGAGTTTTCCGCGGCTCGCGCCGCTAGAGATCCAGACCGCGTTCGAGCCGGCCCCGTTTGCATATATCCCGGGTTTGTTGTCTTTTCGTGAGCTGCCCGCGATATTGCGCGCCTTGGAGAAGCTGGCGGCGCTACCCGATCTGGTACTCTGTGACGGGCAGGGCATCGCCCATCCCCGCCGGTTCGGTATCGCGGCGCATCTGGGTGTCGTGACCGGGCTGCCGACGATAGGCGTCGGCAAGTCCCGTTTGATCGGGGACTATCAAGAGCCTGGTCCTGAGAAAGGCTGCGTAGTGCCGCTCATTGATGCGCAAGAGCGTATCGGCAGCGTCGTTCGCACGCGCACCGCCGTGCGTCCACTGTTTATCTCGCCGGGTCACCGCACTGATTATGCCAGTGCAGTTCAATGGACGCTTGCATGCACGACGCGCTATCGCTTGCCTGAGCCGATCCGTATGGCGGACCGGGTGGCATCGGCGCGTCAGGCTCAGAAAGGAGCCCCGTGAGTTGACAGATAGACACTTGCGGCCACCCCGGCGATGACCAGCGCGAAACCGAGCCCCGCACAAATATACAGCGAGCGTCGCAGATGAGCCGCGCTCGTCTGCACCAGCGCACGAACGCGATCGTCGTCCTGCATCCGGTACTCGGTTAGAGACTCCGCAATCTGGTGGCTTGTCGCATCGCGCGCCGTTTGCGCCGCTGTATCCCGGGCCGCCTCCCGCGCTTGGTGCTGCGCGTCCTCCAGAATTCGATCCCGAAAGTGCGGCAGCGTCTCATCGACGAGCGTGTCGCGCAGGCGGGGTATGGCGGTTTCGAGGACGATCTCGGTGAACTGCTGGCGGAAGACATCCGCGGCCAATAGCTCGGCCATGTGGTCCCGAAGCTCGCGGCGTATATCGGCCATGGTCTTCTCCGCTCGCGTAGCCTCGGTATCCTTGGCAACGCGCTCGATAGCCTCGCGGGCGGTATCCTCTGCGATGCGCCGAGCGGTTTGCTCGAGGAGTGCATTGCTGGAGCCCTGAGCGGCTTTGCCCGCTTTGTCGATCGCTCCTTCAAGCTCCTCTCGGAGCGAGCCGATACGTTGCTGCACGATCTGTTCGGCCGCTTCGATGGCCTTGATTTCCGCCGCCTCGCGCGCCGCATTGCGGATGGCCTGCCAGTCAATGTCCCGTGCTGGTTGCGTTGCAGGCGCGGGTTCTGCCGCCGCCGCCGGCGGGGGTTGCTCCGAGGCTTTGTCGACTGGGGCGGTGGCCTTTGCGGATGCTTGCGTCGGATTTGGCTTGCTGGAGAGTCGTTCTAGGGACTCCAGAATCTCCTCCAGACTTTCCTCGCCGCTGGGTTTAGTGAGGAAGCCGACGATTCCGAGCGCCTCGGCGCGCTCACGATCCGCCTCGTTCTCCTGAGCGGTGTACATGACTACTGGAATGTCTGTGTTCCCAGGCAAGGAGCGCAGCCGGCTTGTCGCCTCGAAGCCATCCATGTCCGGCATCATGAAGTCCATAAAGACTACATCCGGGCGCGTCGTGTGCAGATAATTGAGGGCCTCGGTGCCAGTAGTCGCCGTGTCCACATCGACATTGCGGCGCTGCAAGAGCTTGCTGAGCGCGATGCGGGCAAGACGCGAGTCATCGACTACCAAGGCCTTTTTGACGTGTACCATTTGAGGTGTGGCTCCATGCTGGCGAGCGCAGGTGCATGAGTCCGTCCGGTGGACTGGCGCAAGAATCCGGCCTGCAATCATCCTTGCGGATTATCCCCCGATTGCCTGGCTGGGCTCGCGCCCGGCCAACCACTCCTGGGCGTCGGCGCTGCCTCCAAGCGCCGCTTGGTAGAACCAGCGGATTGCGGTTTCCTCGTTCCTTGGCACACCGCGTCCTTCCGCGTGCATCACGCCTAGGTTATGTTGCGCGGAAACCTGGCCCTGCCGGGCAGCGGCCTCAAACCAATCTGCGGCCATGGTCTCGTTTAACGTCACGCCTTGCCCGGTTGCATACAAGAAGCCAAGCGCATGTTGGGCCTCGGCAAGCCCGCGGAGCGCCGCGCGCCGATAGAAATAGGCCGCGAAGACCAAATCCACCGGACAGCCGTCCCCCGTCTCCAAACGGCATCCCCGCA
>JAKDMQ010000207.1 GCA_030452265.1 Nitrococcus sp. | reverse complement strand
CGAGCAGCATTATGGCCAGCCCATGGACATCGAGTGGGGCAAGGATGGCGAATCAGAGGAGCTCTACATTCTCCAAGCCCGCCCCGAGACCGTGAAGAGCCGGGATAGCGGGCAGGTGCTGGAGCGCTATCACCTCAAGCAACACGGTCGAATACTGAGCTCCGGGCGGGCCATCGGCCAGCGTATCGGCGCGGGTCGATCTCGCATTATCGGCGATATCAAGAACATGAATCGAGTTCAGGCGGGCGATGTGCTCATAACCGATATGACGGACCCCGACTGGGAGCCCGTCATGAAGCGGGCAGCGGCGATTGTCACCAACCGCGGCGGGCGCACCTGCCACGCGGCGATCATCGCCCGCGAGCTCGGCATCCCGGCGGTCGTTGGTACCGGCGATGCGACCGAGGCTATCCGTGATGGCCTCGAGGTCACCGTTTCTTGCGCCGAGGGCGATATCGGACACATCTATGAAGGCAGGCAGGACTTCGAGGTACGCGAGATCAGCCTCGAGCGCATGCCGGAGCTACCCTTCAAGATCATGCTCAACGTGGGCAATCCGGAGCGGGCATTCGACTTCGCGCAGCTACCCAACGCCGGCATCGGCCTTGCGCGGCTGGAGTTCATCATCAACCGCATGATCGGCATCCACCCGCGCGCCCTGCTCGAGCTCGACCGCCAGCCCGATGACTTAAAGGCCGCCATCCGCGGCCAATCCGCTGGCTACGCCGACCCAATCACCTTCTATGTGGACAAGCTTGCCGAGGGGATTTCGACGTTAGCGGCCGCCTTCTCACCCAAACCCGTGATCGTTCGAACCTCGGACTTCAAGAGCAACGAGTATGCGAACCTGATTGGCGGCACTCAGTACGAGCCCGATGAGGAGAATCCCATGCTCGGGCTGCGCGGGGCGGCGCGCTACGTCTCGGCCGAGTTCGCCGAATGCTTCAAGCTCGAATGCCGCGCGCTCAGCAAGGTGCGCGACGAAATGGGACTGACCAATGTCTGGATCATGATCCCCTTCGTGCGCACATTGGGTGAGGCGCGTGCAGTCGTCGAGCTGCTCGCCGCCAATGGCCTCAAGCAAGGCGAGCGGGAGCTCAAACTCATCATGATGTGCGAGCTGCCCTCTAACGCCGTGCTGGCCGATGACTTCTTGCAGATTTTCGATGGCTTTTCCATCGGCTCCAACGATCTCACCCAGCTCACTCTTGGGCTCGATCGGGACTCCGGGCTGGTGGCGCATCTGTTCGATGAGCGTGACCCTGCGGTGAAGGCCATGCTGCATTTGGCCATTCAGGCCGCGCGCCGCGCCGGCAAGTACATCGGAATCTGCGGTCAAGGCCCCTCGGACCACCCCGACTTGGCCCGCTGGCTCATGGAGGAAGGCATCGAAAGCGTCTCGCTCAACCCCGACTCGGTGGTGGAAACCTGGCTGTATCTGGCAGGCATGGAGGCGCCCGGTGCACCTAACGGCAGCTAACTCAGACCCACCTCGTTGTTGGCAGGGTCGCTATCACCGAATGCGGGCATCAAAGACGAACACCCCGAGATCCTCCGCGCTGACCTCTGCCATGTCCGGATGTAATGGATTGATGATGAGGTTGCGTGCCTCGGGGATGACCAGGGATGGGACTGAGAGTATGAGGCTATTTCCAGATTGCAGCCAATCCCTGCCAGTAGCCAGCGGCTCGTGCGGAACGTGGGGAATTCTGGTGGTGGTTGCGTCGTCCGGCACCTCGATGGCGACCAGGTGGTGCTCCAAGGGCGCGGTATCGAGGGCGCCATTGCCCAGGTGCACCAAAACTTCCCAGGCTGCTAGCGCTGGATGCTCCGAGGTGTAGATCGCGGGGAGTCCGGTCGGTGTCCATCGCCCACCATGTCGTCCCGCCCCCTCACCGGTAAGATCCATTGCGTACGGCGACCTGGCAATCCGGTAGCAACGCATCAGGCCGCTATGCCATGCTCAATGCGCCCCAGAATCTGTTCGATACGACGTGCACCAAACTCGGTGTCGAGGAGCTCAGCGGGTGTCTGGCCATCGAGCTCCGGGTGCTCACGATCCATCCATGCTTCACCGCGGCCCTGGTCACCAAAAACCTCCGCCGCCCGGGCGTAGGCGTGTGCGATGCGCAGCACTTTCTCCGATTGCTCGGGGTTCAGGCGAGCTCCGGATTGCTGGCGTGACTGGAGCGTCGTGCGTGGTAGAACCCGATTGAACACCTTGGCCCTGATATGCGTGCGCTGCCGCACGGTGAGTGCGCTTTGGACGTTGAATCCGATTCGAACCGCCCGATAGAAACGGCTCACGTCCGTTCCCTTCGGCCACTCGATGCCCAGGCTCTCGGCATAGCCGAGATAATAGCTAAGGCTGTCCTCGTACCGACTACCATGCGCCGATTCAACCATCGCTCCTCCTGGGGGTCTATTTAGGCACCAGAATACGCCGATTTCGTCAGTCTCACATTTGCCAGCTTCGCGCGCCGGGTCGTGACAAAGGGCCGCTCATTACGGGCCATCGCCTGGCGCTGCCACCCAGGACAGTGCGCAAGCACCGGGCCTAGACCCGCGGAACTGCGCTCCGCGGCACGTCGGCGTAGCGATCTGCGCCGGCGACCGGCATCTTCCAAAACTGCGCACCATTACCTAGCGCACTGCGCACCACTACCTAGAGCGTATCCATGCGGGCGGGCAATACTCGTTGCCGGCAAAGTCAACTGCTGAAACGCCGCCCGCGCCGATTTACCGCGCTACTGCTCCAGAAAGGATGGGTGTCCGACCCTGCGGCGCTTAGAACGGATGGGGTTATGGGGACGAAAGGATGCAAGGGGTTTCCCAACCAGCGCCGGGTATACCGAATGCTGTGCTTGCTCCGCGCTTATCTGTTGGACCTGCACACGGCCCGGGCCGGACCGCTCGAGGAACTGTTTCTGCTGCCGGAGCCGGATAACAATGGCCCGTAGCTATCTGGCCAAGCTACTATTATTCATTGTCTGTCTGGTGGCTGCCGTGCAGTTCGCGAGCTACTTAGCCACCCGAAAAGCAACGCGCGACGCGATCCTGGGCCGCGTTCATCAGGAGCTGACGGTCGCCGCAGAGGTTCTCGAAGAACTGCTACGAGGGCGCGCCACGCGGTTGATGAACACGGTCACGGTGCTAGCCGGCGATTTTGCCTTCAAAAAGGCCGCAGCCACTGGCGACGCGCCCACCGTGCTGTCGGCACTGGTTAATCATTCCAAGCGCGTACAGGCCGATGTGGCGATGGTGGTCAACCTTCAGGGACAAACGATCGCCAGAACGCGCCCTAGTTCCATTGCGCCGCGACCGTTTGCGTTCAGCAAACTTCTAAAAGAGGCCCAGAAAAATGGCCGCGCCGTAGCCACCGTAGTACTCAACGGCCGCCCTTATCAGATGGCGGTGACGCCTGTTAATGCGCCGTTGCCCATAGCCTGGGTCAGCATGGGATTTCGACTGAACCCGGCACTGGCGAGCGAGATACGCGAGCTGACGGGTCTGCAGGTTAGCTTCGCCAGTGCGGGCGATGGCGGTTATGGATACGCGGCGACTACGCTCGATACGCAAACGCGGGACAACTTATTGACTGCATTGAACACCGGTGATTTGAGCACGACCGGCGTGGCTCGTGTTGATCTCGGCGGATCCGTGTATCTGGCCTTGATGCGGCGCCTTGCCAGCTACGGGGGAGACATCGCGGTTATCCTGCAGAAGCCTCGCAAGCAAATTCTCGCTCCCTTTTATGAGCTCAATCGGCGGTTTTTATGGATCACCTTGGTTAGCCTGTTACTCGCCAGTTTGGTGGCCATTGTGCTGGTGCGCCGAGTGGCCCGACCGGTGAAACAACTGGCCAGCGCGGCCCGGCGGATAGGGCGTGGCGAGTATGAGGCGACGGTGGAGGTCGCCAACAAGGATGAATTGGGTGAGCTGGCCCATGCCTTCAATGCCATGCAATCCGCCATTGCCGAGCGGGAAGCGCGCATCCTGCATCAAGCCTACCACGATAAGCTGACCGGCCTTCCGAACCGGGAGCTGGCACAAGATCGCCTGGGTCAGGCCATTGCGCGCGCGCGCAGGGAGGTAGGCCAAGTTAGCGTGCTGATGCTTGACCTGGACCGGTTCAAGGAGATCAACGATTCCTTCGGGCGCGAGGTCGGGGACCGTGCTTTGCAGGAAGTAGCGACACGGCTGCGAGGCTGTTTACGGGAGTCGGACACCGTGGCGCGACTTAGCGCCGATGAGTTTCTAGTGCTGCTGGAGTCCGCCAACGTGGAGCAAGGCTGCACGATAGCCGTGAAGCTTCTGGCAAGCCTCGCCGAGACCATTGCAATCGGCGAGCTCGCTATGAACCTAGACGCAGCTGTCGGCCTCTCGGAATACCCGGATCACGGCGAACAGGCTGAACAGTTGCTGCGGCGCGCGGATATCGCCTTGACCGACGCCAAGGCGCAGAACCGCCGCATTGCAATCTACCAATCCGGTAGAGACGAACAGCATCTGCGCCGCATTAAGCTGTTGCGCGACCTTCGTGTTGCCATAGAGCACGGTGAGCTACAGCTCATGTATCAACCCAAGGTGGCAATGGCCGACCGCCGGCCTGTCGGGGTGGAGGCTCTGGTACGTTGGGAACACCCGGAGCTTGGGCCCTTGCAGCCGGGAGAATTCATTTCCGTCGCGGAACAGGCCGGCACCGTGACGCACCTCACTCATTGGATCCTAGAACGCGCAATCGCGCAGTGCAGCGAGTGGCGGCGGCGGGGTCTGGACCTGGCCGCATCGGTCAATCTGTCGCCGGTGGACTTGTTGGACCAAGGACTGCCGGAACGGCTGAACGAATTGCTCAGCCGCCACCGGATGCCGGCCCACAAAGTGTGCCTGGAGCTTACAGAAGGCACGGTAATGCGCGATACCCGTAATGGGCTCGAATTGTTAAACAAATTCAAGGCACAGGGCGTTCGCTTGTCTATTGACGATTTCGGTACGGGTTATTCCTCATTAGCACAGCTCAAACGCCTGCCGGTGGATGAGCTGAAGATAGATCGATCGTTTATTGCAGAGTTGACCGATGGTTCCGATGCCGCTGCAATCGTACGCTCGATTATAGAAATCGGTCACCAGTTAGGTCTGGAAGTAACCGCTGAAGGCATAGAAAGTGAAACATGCTGGCATCTCTTGAAGAAATATCGGTGCGATACCGCTCAGGGATTTTATCTCAGTCGCGCGTTACCCGCGGATGAAATTCCCTATTGGATCAATCAGCACGATGCCGGCCACACCCGCAAGCAGGCCTGAGGCAATTTCATGAAGAAACATCAATCGGACCGATTCTGCGCACCAGGAATCCACAATACATCGCCACCCGCCGCGGCATTTGCCGTGCGTGCCGCCACGAATAGGAAATCGGAGAGGCGATTCAGGTAGCGCAGCACGACCGGATTGATCTCCTCCTCGTCCATCAACGCCACGATATCCCGCTCGGCGCGGCGCGCTACGGTGCGCGCATGATGCAGGTGAGCCGCGGCTGCCGTACCGCCGGGCAGGATAAACGAGCGCAGGGTCGCGAGCGGAGCGTTCATTCGATCGATCTCGCTCTCCAACCAGCGAACCTGCGCATCGTCTACCCTGAGCACTTGCTTGGGGTGCGCTGACTCTGGCACGCAGAGATCCGCTCCGATATCGAACAGATCGTTTTGTATTCTTAAAAGGGCGGCCTCCAGCTCCCGCTCGAGATGGAGCCTGGCTACACCGATGACTGCATTGGTCTCATCGACGCTACCGTAGGCGGCAACACGGCGATTATGCTTGGCGACGCGGCGGCCGCTGCCCAAGGCCGTATCGCCGCGATCACCCGTACGCGTGTAGATTTTCGTCAGTTTGACCACTGGCGGTTGTCACCCATTTAGAAATTGGGCTTGGGGTGAGCGTCCTCGTAGCGCGCAACAGCCTCTAGGATTTCATTGCGAGCCGCCTCCGCACCATGCCAGCCCTCTATTTTCACCCATTTGCCGGGCTCGAGATCCTTGTAGTGCGCAAAGAAATGGCCTATCTGGTCGCGCAGCTCCTGGGGCAAATCCGAGTGCTCATGTACTTGATCGTACATCGTGGTCAACTTATGCACCGGCA
>JAKDMQ010000031.1 GCA_030452265.1 Nitrococcus sp. | reverse complement strand
GCCGAGGCTGTCGCGGTGGAGTAGCTCGCCTTCGAAGAGATTAGGTCACCGTCGCCAGACCGATGTGCGGGTGCGGGCGGACATCGATGCCCTGCCCCGCCTCGAAGACGGCGGGGCCCATGTGATCGAAGAATATGAACGGCCCAACCGTGCGCCGCTCCACCGCCGGAAGCACCCGGCGCACCTCGAAGCCGCCGAGATCCCGCCGGCGCGGGACGATTTCTGCCTGCAGCGCCGGGCAGCGGCTCGGCACGATCTCGGGTTCTTTCGCGAGTTGCCAGCTCATGATGGTTCTCCTGGCACGGAAGCGGCGTCTGCTAGGAGACTAGCATGTCACATGCGCGGCGGGCGTTCCCCGAGAGGAAACCCTGGGTTCCCTGAAAGGGATCTAGCCGAACTACCTCGGTGCGTCTACGCTGTAAGCGACGCCTTGTTGTTTCCAAGGCAAATCACTGCGGCCGTCATCGATTCAGATGAATTTATCTGGTGATGGGAGCAAGCTGAAACGGAGATCAAACGATCATGCCAAAACTCTACACCATGCCCGGCACCTGCTCACTGGCACCTAATATCGCTATCGCCTGGCTCGATGCCCCGATCGAGATTCACAATATGGCGCGAGGCGACCACAAAAAGGACAGCTACCTTGCCATCAACCCGAAAGGGAAAGTGCCCGCGCTGCAGTTCGAAGATGGCGACGTTCTAACCGAGGTCACTGCCATTCTCGCCTACGTCGGTGCCACCTATGGCGACGACGTTTATGCGCGCGATAAGCCGCTCGGGCGCAAGGAAGCCGAAGCGTTGAGTTATATGAGCTCGGAAGTCCACGCGGGCTACGGCCCCCACTTCGCGGTGCAGCGCTTCGCGGACAGCGACGCCGCACAAAAGGAAGTCAGGGACAAGGCTTATGACAAACTAGCAGGACATTACGCGCGAATGAACGGCGTGCTCAAAAACAGTGGCGGCGAATGGTATTTGGGCACACAAAGCTTCGCCGATGCATTCCTCTACGTGCTGTGTCGCTGGATCGAGCAGACACCGCTAGCTATCGACGATTATCCGGCGCTCAAGGCGCATCGCAAGCGCATGGAGGCGGACGAGGGCGTCAAGGTCGCGCTCAAGCGCCAGGACATGGAGCCAATAGAGAGCTCGCCATGACGTCATCATCCACGACGCCAAGGCCGGAGATCTGGCCTACCCTGCCTTATGAAGCATGGCAGGACACCTGCGCGACGCTGCATCGCTGGACCCAGATCGTGGGCAAGTTTCGGGTCGCGCAGGCACCGTGGGTCAATCACCAGTGGCACGTCACCCTGTATTTGACGGCGCGCGGCCTGACCACCTCACCCATGCCGTACGCCGATGGGCGGCAGTTCGAGATCGACTTCGATTTCATCGATCACGAGCTGATCATCCGCGCGAGCGACGGCGCCGAGCGCACGCTCCCGCTCACCGCCCGGTCGGTGGCGGACTTCCATGCCGCGGTGCTTGCAGCGCTCGCCGAGCTGGACATTCATGTGCGGATCCACGGCACGCCAAACGAGATTCCAGACGCCATCCCGTTCAGCGAGGACCGGACGCACCGCTCCTACGAGCCCGACTCTGCCCAGCGTTTCTGGCGTGCGCTGCTGCAAGTCGAGCGCGTGTTCAAACAGTTTCGCACGGGTTTTCTGGGCAAGGTCAGCCCGGTGCATTTCTTCTGGGGCAGCTTCGATCTGGCGGTCACGCGTTTCTCGGGACGCTCGGCTCCGCGGCATCCGGGCGGTGTACCGGGCCTGCCGGATGCCATCACGCAGGAGGCCTATTCCCACGAGGTGAGCAGCGCGGGGATCTGGCCCGGCACGGGGCTCGGTTATCCGGCGTTTTACTCCTATGCCTATCCCGAGCCGAAGGGATTCCGCGCCGCGCCGGTACAGCCTGAAGGCGCTTTTTTCCACGAGGCGCTGGGCGAGTTCGTCCTGCCCTACGAGACCGTGCGCACTGCGGACGCCCCGGACGATGCGTTGCTCGCCTTCCTGCAAAGCACCTACGAGGCGGCCGCCAATGCCGGTAGCTGGGACCGTACAACGCTCGAATGCGATTTCGGAGAGCCCCGGGTGCCGCGCGCGATCTGAAATGGGAGGCTAAACAGGGATGGCAGCCGAAGGCTCCTTCCTCGCCCATACGGCGATCTACCTCGGCGCCGCACGGGCAAAACCCCGCCTCCGGCGGCGCCGTTGCGGATCTGGTGATTGCTCAGCTCAAGAGTCGACCGGATGGGTAAGACCGTTCTCATCACCGGGCGGCCGGGCCGTCGCCGTTGGGCTCGCGCCGGGCCGAGGTCGTCTGGGCTGCCAAAGAAACCCCCGAGTCGGCCCGGCGGTCCGCCTGTCGGGTCCGCCGGCGCATGCGGCGCCCTGGGCAAATCCTCGGTCGAGTCAGGCCACTTCGGCAATGCGCATTTCGATATGTAGCCCCGCCGCCGCGATCATGTTGACCAGTGTGTCGAGGCCAAATAGGTTGATCTTGCCGCGCATCAGGTCGGACACACGCGGTTGGGTGACGCCGAGCCGCCGGGCGGCCTCCGCCTGAGTCCAACCTTGGCGCTTGATGTGCTCGTCGAGCGCCATCATCAGCACCGAGCGAAGCTTCATGTTTTCTGCCTCGGCGGGAGTGTCTTCGATCGCGTCCCACACACTGGGAAAGCTTTCGTTGCTCATCGTTCCAGCTCCCTTATCAAGTCTCAGTAGCGCTTGGCGGCCAAGTCAATGTCCGCCTTGCTGATCTTCTGCGTCTTCTTCTGGAAGCAGTGCAGCACGTACACCGCATCGCCGACGTTCGCCACGTAGATGATCCGGAACGCACCGCTCGCCAGTCGTTCGCCTCGCGCCCGTCCTGCACCTTGTCGAGCTGGTATCCGGCCTCCCGCCGAGCTGACAGGGGGAAGGCGCGGAGATCGTCGAGCGCACTACCTCGGAATCTAGCCGGCTTACTATTGTGACCGGGCATAGCCACAGCATACAAAATTTTCTATACTCCGGCAATAGCACCGACGCCCGGAGCGCGTGGGAGCGGCCATCAGTCGATGGCCGCCAAAAGTGTGGCAGCTTCCGCGTGCTCTGCCGCGAAGCGCCGCTGCACGACCAATTTGGCGCCGGAATTTGCCCATTCGAGCTCGACTCAGGAATTCGCCCCCCCCTCGCGAACACTGAGAACCCTTCCACGAATTGCCGTAGCTGCTCGCGCACCTGGTCATCAGTCAGCTCGCCGGCGCCGTCGCATGCGTTGCCCGCTCGGGAGACCAGCAGCCGTCCGCCGAACCACGGCCGCATCCGCAGCGTGCGCAGCACGGGCAGCCAGACGTTTTGTGACAGAACAGTCCCAAAGCCGCCGGGCGAGGCGCCCATGATGGCAACGGGCCGATTGCCGAATACCCGCGGGATGGCCGCTGGCGGGCGCGAGAGCCAGTCGATGGTGTTCTTGACCACCCCCGGGATCGAGTTGTTATGCTCGGTCGTCGCGATCAGCAGGCCGTCGGCCGCGGCGATCCGTTCTTTAAGAGCCGCGACCGCCAAGCACACGCTGGTGATCGTGGCGGCGATGAACAGCGGCAGCACGGTTATGCCGAGATCGGCGATCGCCGCGTCACGCATGGCCCCGTTGTTCAGAGAGACGGTACTCGGTACCAGCAGGGAGCGCGACTCGCCGTCCGCCCGGATCGCTTCAAAACGCCAGAGCTGGCGCGACTGAAGGTTGGCGTAGCCGATGCAGCGGTGGTGCGGGAGATCCTCGATCCGCTGCGGTCGACCATGGCGCTCAATATAGCCAGGGCTGGCGCAGACGATGCGCCGGCTCACGGCGAGCTGTCTCGCCTTCAGACTGTCGCCGGGGTCGCGGGTGATGCGGGTGGCGAGATCGTATCCCTCGCGGGCAATGTCAAGCACGCGGTCGTCGAAATCGAGCGTAACCGAGAGTGCGGGATGATGCTTCATGAACGCGAACAGCAGTCTACCCTGATGGCGGCCGGGCGTTCACCGATAATAGAGTAGTGACAGTGGCTAAACAGCCGATGCTGATGGCAAGGCATTTGGGAGGAATCATGGCGACCGCGCCAGAGAAAACCGATCTGGACAGCGCGATTGACGCACTCGCCAGCCGTCTACGCCAGCTCCACAAGTCGCTCATCGATGCGGAGGCCGAACAGTTCGCCCGCGCGTTCGGGCGAATTGACGGGCCGCTGCACCTGCTACAGCTCCTGACCGAGCATCCCTACTTCGGTTGGCTACAGTGCTTGTCGGCATTCATTGCCGATCTCGATCACTTTCGCGAGCGCGATGAATCGGCCTCCGCGGAGGAAGCCGGCTCGCTGCGGACAACGGTGGAGACCATGATATTGCCGTTTCCGCCCGGGAAGCCGCAGTTTCGTAAGCGCTACCTGGAGCTGCTACAGCAGGCACCTGAGGTCACCGCCGCCCATGGTGCGCTTCGCCGGGCACTGGAATCGTTGCCCAAGATGAGTGTGGCAAGCTCCGCCGAGGAGCTCCACGAACGGCATGTGGAATCAGAGCACTATCGCCACGCCGTGAAACCGCCGGATGGCGGCAATAACCCTCAGTAGACGGTGATAGCGTCACGTTACTACCTGGGCAGCGGGATGAGCTCCGTCTCGCCGGGGCCGTCGCGAAGCGGCCTGCCTGCCAGTCCGCCTTGGCCTGCTCGATGCGCTCCTCGGAGCTCGAGACGAAGTTCCACCAGATGTGGCGCGGGCTCCCGAGTGGCGCGCCACCCAGCACCAACAGCCGGGCACGGCCGCGAGCGCGCATGTGGGACCTCATCGCCATGGCCGATCAGCAGCATCCGGCCCGCCTCGAATGTGGGAATCGAGCCATTGCACTGCGCGCGTCACGCGCGGCGCCCACGCTCTGCCGCCTCGATCACTGCGTCGATCTCGTCCATGGCCTTGTCATGGGAAACGACTCGATCCGCTTTCATGTCGGCCACGCCGCGCTGAATGCCCGCAATGATCTCGAGCTCGCGATCGACATACGCCGCGACTGCCTCCGCGGCGAGATAAGAACGACTGTGCCGCGTGTCGCGGGCCAGCCGATCGAGCTTAGCCTTGATTTCCGGGGCCACCCGGATCGTCACGGTCGTGCTGGATGCCATTTCATGCACCATTGACAAGCTTGTGCACACCCTACCACATTCGCTGAGCATCCGCGGCCAGTGTTGCCGGAGCATTGGGGCAGGCCACCCCAAGGTGCTCGTTCAGTGAATCCCTGCGCCCACTCCGCCCGGGTACTGCACGAAGATGTGGCGGAATACCTCTTCCGAGAGCACCTCAACGTCGGCATCCGTATATTGGTCGGACGCAAGGCCCGTGCGCTCGTCGTAGAGGAAGTCGTGGATCGCCAGCCGCACCGCGTCGCGTGTCGCCTGCTTGTCGCGCCAGCGATCGACCCGAAGCTTTTCCTGCTTGAGCTTATCCAGCAGCCCCGCGGCGACCTGCTTAACGCGCGTGACCTCCTTCGGCAGCAGGCCGGGCTTACGGAGCAGGTCGTACACGGCAAGCGCTTCCTCATCTAAGCCTTCGCGCAGGGCCCGCTGCGATTCCTGGTCGAGCCCCGCCAGGAAGCGCAGCAGCTCCTCGAAGGTCTGCTCGATGGCCTGCTGATCCTTCTGGCGGTTGTACTTCTCGACCAACTCCTCGTAGTGGCGCTGGAAATTGGTTCGCAGCGGGTTCTGCCGGATCATCTCCTGCAGCCGCTTCTCGACGGCGTCACGCACGCTCTGCAGCGCGTTGTGAACGCCGCGGCGTTGGCGCTCGTACTCCTCGCGCAGCCTCTTGAAATCGATCCGGCTGATGTCATACACGGGCCTGGGGCTGTGCTGGTTCGCGCCGCGCGGCTGGATGGCCTCATCGACGATGCGGCGCAAATCCTGAATGATTTCGGTAATGTCCGCCTGCTCGCGGTCCGCCTGCAGGCTCCTGTAGACGATGTTCACCGCCGCGTAGGGCCGCCGATAATCACGGACCTCCGGCAGCATCATGCAGGCCTTGTACTTGCGAAACAGCGCCCGCGCGAGGATCTCGAAGCGTTTGCGGGTCTCATCGTCCTCGTTGACGGCCTCCTTGGCGTCCGCGATGGCCTTGTTCTTGTCGAAGCCTTCCTTCTCGACGATGTCCTCCAGCCGTACTCCGCGTTCCGCGAGGAACCCGCGTATCAGGGCGACGGCCTCCCGCAGCGCATCGAGCATGTCTTCGGTGGGCGCGGCCGGGTCGATGGGCGGCGGCGGATTTGCGGGATCCACCGCAGCGGCGCCCTCATGGCCTGCGAACGTGGCCAGAGCCCGGCGCAGGTTCCGCAGGATGGCGCAGTAATCCACGATCAGGCCGTTGTTCTTGCCCTCGTCCACGCGATTGGCACGGGCGATGGCTTGCATCAGCGTGTGTGCCCGCAAGGGCTTGTCCAGGTAGAGGTTCGCCAGGCTCGGGACGTCGAATCCGGTCAGCCACATGGCGCAGACAAAGACGATGCGGAAGGGGTGATCGCGGTCCTTGAACGCCTCGTCCACCTGCACCCGCCGCATGCCGCCGCCTGCGAAGCCCTGCTTCATCAGCCGGCGGTGGGGTTGGATGTCCAGCCCCCAGTGCCGGAACCGGGCCACCTCGCCCTGCTCCTCGCTCACCACCACCGCCATGCGCGTTGCGCGCATCCAGGCGATTCGGCGGCGCAGGTACTGGGCCTGCTGCTCGTCGGCGGCCGCGCCAAGTTCGCCCTCCAGCGAGACGATCTTCGCCGCCCAGCGCGGCTGCACCAGTTCGTACATACGCACGCAGGTCAGCTTGTCGATGCAGACGAACATCGCCTTGCCGGTCTCCCAGGCGGCGCTGTAGTGGTCCACGAAGTCATCGGCGACCTGCTTTAGCCGCTCCTCGGCGGAGATGATGTGGTAGTCGCGCTTGAGCTCCCGTTCCAGGCGCTGGGCGACGTCCACGTCCTCTGTCTCGTACTCCTCCAGGCGCCGGGCGATGCGCTCGTTGATATCTGTCGTGGCCACGCCCAGCTTCTCGCCGCGGGCGTCGTAGTAGAGAGGCACTGTGGCGTTGTCCTGCACGGCGCGCTGGAAGTCGTAGGTGGAGACGTAATCGCCGAACGCCCGCCGCGTGAGCTCGTCCTCGCGCTCGATCAGCGGCGTGCCGGTGAAGCCGATGTAGCTCGCGTTGGGCAGGGCCTGGCGCATGTTGAGCGCGAGCTGGCCGTACTGGGTGCGGTGGGCTTGGTCGGTGATGACGATAATGTCATCCCGGTCGGAGTAGGCTTGGCCGTGCGCCGGCTCCCGGTGGAACTTCTGGATGAGGGTGAACACCTAGCTCTTGTGGCGGCCGAGCAGTGCCTGCAGCGCGGCGGCGGACTCGGCCCGGCAGAGTTCCTTGTCGTGGTCCGCAAGGCCGCAGCCAGCATAGGTCTTGTAAATCTGGCTGTCGAGATCCTCCCGGTCGGTGCAGACCAAGAAGGTGTAGTTGCCGCCCAGCCGGCGGTGCACCTTGCGGGTGAAGAACACCATGGAGTAGGACTTGCCCGAGCCCTGCGTGTGCCAGAACACGCCCAGCCTGCCCTCACGCGCCTCGCGCTCCTCGACGGCTCGCAGCGCCCGGTTGACGCCGAGGAACTGGTGGTTGCGGGCCACGATCTTCACCGTGTGGCCCGCGCTGCCGTCAAAGACGATGAAGTTCTCGACCAGATCCAGCAAGTTCGCGCGGTTGCAGACGCCTTTCAGCAGGGTCTCCATGTCCACGGCGCCGGGATCCTCCTCGGCGAGGCGCTTCCACTCGTTGAAGTGTTCGTAGCGCGCCGAGATCGACCCCACGCGCGCCTCCACGCCGTTGCCGAGCACCACGAAGGCGTTATGGTGGAACAGGTGCGAAACGGTGTCCTTGTAGTCGGAGAGATTGTCATCGAACGCCGTGCGCAGGTTCTTGTGGAGGTTCTTGCACTCCATGAACAGCAGCGGAATGCCGTTGACGAAGCCGACCACATCCGCCCGCCGCCGGTAAAGATCGCCCCGCACCCAGAGCTCGCGCACCACCCGGAAATCGTTGTTGTCTGGGTTTGCGAAATCGAGCACGCGCAGGCGCTGCTTGACCTGATTGCCCGCGGCATTGCGAAAGGCGACCGGCACGCCGTCGCGCAGCAGATCGTGTTTCTCCTGGTTGATCTGTAGCAGCGACTGGGCGTGGGAGAGCTCGGTGATCCGCTCGACGGCGGCGTCCATGCCGCCGACGGTCCCGCCAGAGCGCACCGCCCCGGCCTGCCAACGCTTCTGCAAACGTCAGTAACATCAGCTCTTGATTTAATACATATTTTATGCATACTGATTCCGTGGGTATTGAATTTGACCCAGCCAAGGCGGCTGCCAGCCTGAAAAAGCATGGGGTAAGCTTTGGCCACGCGGAGCAAGCGTTACGCGATCTATCAGCCATCACGATCGAAGACCCCGATGCGACAGGCGAGCAGAGGTTCATAACGCTGGGCATGGATGCGCTCGGACGCGTCCTGGTTATCGTCCATTCTCAGCGCGATGAGCGGACGCGCTTGATATCCGCCCGAAAGGCAAGCCCTGGCGAGGTAAGACAATATCATGCGTGACGAATACGATTTCAGTAGCGGCAAACGCGGCCCCGTCGTGGCGTCGCCTGGTAAAACACGTATCACGATCATGCTGGACAATGACGTCATTGACGCTTTCCGAAAACAGGCAGAAGCGAAAGGCGTCGGATATCAGACCGCAATCAACGAGGCCCTGCGTAGTTACATTTTTGAGGATGCGCCGCTTACGGCAAACACCTTACGACAGATTCTTCGGCAGGAGTTGCATGAAACTTGATGCCCGACGGGGAGCTGCAGCAGCCCGTAGCCCGTAGCCCGTAGCCCGTAGCCCGTACCGTAGGGTGGATAAGCGAAGCGCATCCACCAGGTGCACGGATAATCGGTGGATGCGCTTCGCTTATCCACCCTACTTATTATCGCGGCACCAACTCACGCATTATTACGGTACGACGAGCACGGGCCGAAGAGGTCGCACTCTATGAAAGCTGAAACATTCGATCGTAAGTTCGACCTAGGCGAAGACGTCACCGCGGACCGCGATCTCGCACGGGTCTCCCGGCCGCGTCTGCAACAAAAGCGCGTCAACGTCGATTTCCCAAGCTGGATGATCGACGCACTCGACAAGGAAGCAAGGCGTCTGGGCGTGACAAGGCAATCCATCATCAAGGTCTGGCTCTCCGAGCGGCTTGAACAAGCGGCTGCGCGGCATTCATAGTCTTGGGTGCGTCCATGCCAAAATACATAAGGAATCGTATCGTGTTGGGTCGCAAGCCCCAACGCGGCCCCGTCGTGGCGTCGCCAATATTCATATCATTTCGGTAATTGTTATAATGAGACAGTGTCCCGCAATCGGAGACCGCCATGGTTTTCACAGCCATCCTGATGCCTGCCCCTGAAGGCGGATATACCGCATTGAATCCGGAAACCGGCTCGACTTCGCAAGGTGACACCGTAGAGGAAGCATTGGCGAACCTGCGCGAAGCGACCGAGTTGTTAATCGAAGAATTCCCACTTGTGGAATCCGGGCGGCCGCTGGTAACCACCTTCGAACTTGCCGTGCGTGCCTGATCTGCCACACGTCTCGGGTGCGCAGGCAATCCGCGCACTCGAACGCGTGGGTTTTTCGGTCGTGCGACAGCGCGGCAGCCATGTCGTTCTGCGCCGCGGAACCGCTGGTTGTGTGGTGCCCAAACACCGCGAGCTAAAGGTTGGCACCTTGTCCGGCATCCTCAAACAGGCGGGGATCACGGCGGAAGAATTCATCGAGGCACTGCTCTGACCTAAAAGCTGCAACCTCGGGCTCCCTACCCGCGGCGTAGCCATTCATACCGCCATGTCGCCATTCATGAGGCAGGGAAGCAGGAGGTCGCGGGCACGTACCAGTGCGAAATATTGATACAAGAGAATGCAATACCGCAACCGACACGTGTCGCCCACCGATCGCAATGAGGAGCGCCTAAAGTTCAGAGGTTCGGAGTAGGCAGTGCCCGCACCTAATTCACCTGAACAGCTAACACCTGTCCCGTGGATGTATTGTAGGCGCACTCATAGGTAATGGTCTGCCATGCGCCAAAGCCGTTCTGGAATTGCACGGCGTTGCCAATATAGCCGATTGTCCTGGCTGCTTTATTTTTCCATTGAACTCGACTGAAGGGTGATTCAGCCCATGAGTCGGTCCACCGGGCGCTGTATTTCGCACGAAGTTCAATTAGCGGTTTACAGGCAGCCGTCGCCTGAGTACGATACTCGTCTGCCACGCACATGAGATCATCAGTACCGCATCTGTCGCTAACGCCCGCCCACGCGATGATGAGGACGGTAGCGAGCATCATCAGCTTGAGCAGGTCTGACCCATTGATTTTCTCGATTGGCTGCTTTTGTGCAACCTGGTTTGGTTTGGTTGAGTCAGGACACCAGAATTTGGTGTATGCGCGTTTGCAGCTTGGGCACTCCCAGGCCGGATTGTGATCATCCTCAGTGCGCTCATACCTGCAAAACGGACATGTTTTGATAGTCCCATTCATAGGGCTTTCGCACCCATTGATTGTTTGGCTATGCGTGTTGTTACGGCATTTCATTCCGCGCCGGTCTCGAGCTCGGGCGGCTTATAGGCACGCCGCCCAAGTTTCTTCTTCCAGGATTACCATTGGGCGGTCGGCCTTTTGATGATTTTTCGCTGACTCAATCTTGCGCCCGTGGCTGGTATGCGCCCAGTCGCGGCTTGCAAGCGCGCCGATCACGAGATAATCGAGCGACTTATTGACACGGCTTTGGACCCAGCCGCCGCGGTTTTTTACCTCCTGCTCAAGCGTGTGGCGCGGGCCGTAGATGAACCGGCCGGTGAAGCAAAACGCACGGCCCTTGAATACCACTTCGCTGGCGGGCTCGGCGGGCGCACGCGTAGAGAGCCCGGAGACGATGCCCTGGTCGAGATCAATTCCGCATATCGCCGATAGTGTGTCGGCCAGGTCAGCTACTTCATCTGCCCCGATAACGCCCTCAGCCAGCACGGCGCGCACGCGCTGTGCTATGATCGAGCCGGGCCAATCCCCTAGCACGATGTCGTTGTCACGGATCCACGTATCTAGATAGACGATCTCCTGGTTGTTGAGTTGCCGATCGGCTAGCAATCCTTTGCAGATGCCGAGCAGCGATTCAGTCGCCTTTGTGAGGTTGCGAGTGTGGTTGAAGGCCACCCGCGGCTGGCCATGTTCGTCCGTCCATGTCATCGTTTTCCCTCCTGGTTGGGGGCTGGCGACAGTTCCTTTTCACCACCCGCCCCTCGTGCCTTGCGTAGCAGAGATCTCGCGCAGGAGCTGGCGCGGTAAACCCAGCAGACGGTCCTTCATTCGCCCGTCGGCTGAGCCGTTGATGACTTCTTCGGCCAATTCGCAAGCCGCTTGAGAGCGTTTCCGGTCGAGATAGGACGATGCGGGCACTTTCACAATGATGCACGGAGCGTACGGCTGGATGGATGGTGACGTGGATACCTCTATCCGTTACCCATGCCAAGCCATCTTGGCACCACGCCAAGGACATCGGCACAGGCAAAAAGATTCTCTGGCCTGAGGCTCGTGGTTACGCCTCTCTCCATTGGGAAATAGCAGCGCGATTCACCTTTGCGCCATGTCGGTGCATTAGGTCCGTTAACTCTTGGTGAGTCATCCCGGCGTGTCTGCGCGCGGCCACGCACAGGCAGGCGCAGGCCGGACAGAATCTTCACGAACCATTCGATACAGCTTCAGTCAGCCCGAAAGGGCACATGGCACGGATGGTGCGCGTAACCCCGTAAAACCAAGATGGAACCCGGCCTGCACCGGGGTGACGAAGCACTGGACAACGGCCTCGGAGCGGCGTGCGCGCAGGCTTTGCCTGGATTACGGCGCGGAACGGGGCCGCCCCCGCAGTGCCGGGTAGACCAGCGACAGAGATTCGTAAACAGCCCGCTCGGCGCGTATATATTCCCCAATGATGCTGATCGCGATGGTAGTGAAAGATTGGCAGCGGAGCAGAGATTTGTGCCGCAGGTATTGCTTTGGAGTAGTGGGGTTTCGTCGTGGCGGCACGCGCGGTGCCCTCGCCGCGCCGCACGCCTATTTGCGCTGGCTCGATTACCACCCTTAGAGCAAATCACACAGAACCGAGCCTGTCCGGCAAACGGTTCAGATTGTGGTTTGCTTCGCTCGGCCTGACTCAACCTTATTCGTTAGGTTGCCCTCTGGCGATTTCTGAGCACTTCGCGTAGCGCATCGTTCACAGCCTTGGCGTTCGGAATCTCCTCATGCAGGTCTGGGTCGATCACGACGACGTTCGTGCTATCCTGATACCCTTTGTAGTACTTCCGGCGTACGCCCGGCCCGAGTTTCGTCAGGTCGTACTCCCGACGGAGGTCATCGTCCTTAGAATTGCTCATATTGCCTGCATTCTTGCGGCGTCATCTGCCGCGCCGAATTGATCCGAATTCTACCATAACGCTCTATGTGTGCTACGACGACCAGCCTGCCATCGCCTATCACACCGAACGTCAAGAAGCGCTGCTCCAGAACCGTGTGGCCGGTGTTGATTGAGCGCGAGCCGCACACTGTGATGCAGGCGCCCGGCACGTGCGCGGCGCGCTGCAAGCCGCTCGGCAGACTTCGGAAGCCACCAACAGGAAAGCCAGCGCGCCCCAGCGCTCCATTCGGCGTCGGGAGACAGACAGCTGGTGATTTTGGCATTCACCTCCCGCTCTCCGGAGCGAGGTAATGAGTAACGTGAGGCGCGCTCTCCCCGCGGTGAAACGCGACAACTCTGTCCTGAATAGGCCGGTCGGCCACTGTGACTCTCTCATGGTGGCGAAGATGCTCGACCCAGGACGACTCCATGAAGTACTCGAGGTATCGGCCAGGCACCGCGGCATCCTCGAACATTCCCCAGGCGAACGCGCCAGCGCGGCGGCGAGCGTGGCTGAGATCAGCCAAAGCCGCCACAAAAGCGCGCGCATCTGCCGGATCGGTCTGGTATTCGATGGTCGTCATCACCGGGCCGCGGTCGGGCTTGATCTCGCCGGCCACGACCGGTGCCGGCCAGTGCAGCGAGGGCGAGAGATCCAGCGTTTCGCCCTGGTTCAGCCTGGCGCCCGATACCAGGGGGATGACAACCAGCGCACCGGCGGCGGCTACCAGCAACGAGATTCTGATCGAGTAAAGCTCGGCAACTTGACCCCAGGCTATGCTGCCCAGCGTCATTGAGCCGAACATCACCATCATATATACCGACAATCCCCGTGCGCGCACCCAATCCGGCAGCGCGACCTGCGCGGAGCCCGCAAGGCTTGCGAGCGCCGCGATCCAGCCCATTCCGAATGCGACGCTGGCGGCAAGCGCAATCGGCACATTGCTCACCACGGCGAACACCGCGGTCATGATTGCTGTGCCGCCCGTTGCGATCGCGACGGTTTGATCGGAACCGATTCGGGCTTTGAATTTCGGTAGAAGCAGCCCGCCCAGAATGGCGCCGACCCCGACGCCGGCCAGCAAAAGACCATAGAGCGTGGCCTCGCCCTGCAGGGAATGCCTGGAAATAAGCGGCAACAGCGCCCAGAACGCGTTCGCGAAGAACAGGTAGGCGCAAGCGCGTAACAAGGTCGCCCTGAGCGGCCCACTCGAGCGCGCATAGCGCAGGCCCGTGCGCATGGCATTCGAGAAGCGCTCCGCGGGAAGCATGCTGGGAGGTGACGGCGGCGGATTCCACCAGATGAGCGCGGCGACAACCGCAAGGAACGAAACGGCGTCGACCGCAAACGGCGTTGCCATGCCGAGCGTAACGATGAGGAGTCCGGCGAGTGCCGGACCGATTGCACGACTGACGTTGATGCCGATGCTATTGAGCGCGATTGCGGGTTGCAGCGCATCCCGTGGCACTAGCTTCGGAATCACCGCCTGCCAGGCAGGGGCGGCGACGGCCTTACCCGCGCCCAGCAGGAAGGTGAAAAGCAGCAGAACTTGCGCCGTCACCCATTCCCGCCAGACCAGCAGTGCCAACACCGCGACAAGCGCACACATGCCGAACTGGCAGATGAGCAGGATGCGACGACGGTCGACGATATCAGCGAGGGCGCCCGCCGGCAGCGCGAGCATGAATACCGGCAACGTCGTCGCCGCTTGTACCAGCGCCACCATCGTAGGCGAGGGCGCAAGCGAGGTCATCAGCCAACCGGCGCCGACCGAGTTCATCCACGTGCCTATATTGGAGACGATGGTCGCGCTCCACAGCACCGCAAACGCCCTGTGTCGCAACGGCGCCCAGGCAGACGAAGGCGAAGTTGAACGAGGCGTCTTGTCGAAGTCCGTAGCCATATGGCGCTCTCGAGCCACCCTAAGCGACCGGCCTATCGGTTCTTCGCCAGTCACCCTCGGTGGATCAGGCGCGGGGCTCAGCATCATGCGCATAGCAGAACGCCTTGCGCAGACGGATATCCAACTCCGCGCAGGTCACCCAGAGGGGATCGTCCAACAAACGGTTCAGTTCGTGGCTCGCTTCGCTCGCCCGAGCTTACCTTTTTCGTTAGGCCGAGCCCGATTCCGGAATAGCATCCATGACTCTTGACGAAAACACCAATGTGGCCCCTGCATTAACGGCTACCGCTACGCCCAAAGCTTCCGCAATTTCTTCACGCGTAGCGCCATGTTTAAGGGCTGCTTCCGTGTGTACGGCAATGCACCCATCACATTGCCTCGTAACGGCAACAGCCAAAGCAATAAGTTCTCGCGTTTTGGGGCCAAGGATGTTGGCCTTATCACCTGCCTGACTCATTTCCCGGTAGCTACGAACGGTATCGGGGCTCAGCTTTCCGAATTCACCGATGCGTTGCGCCAACTGCTTTCTGTAGTTTGCCCAATCAAACATCATTTTCGTTTCTCCTGGAATTTAGTTGTGAGGCCTAACCGCTAAGCATTTATCAGGGGAGACGGGGGCAAGTCTAGCATTATGCATTCAGCAGGTGGGACGACTTATACTCAAGGTCTCAAAGACCTGGCATGCACAACATTAGACTTGACCCCATCGGCTTCCACGATGTGCTCAGCCGAGCGTGGCGGAGCGCGTGATCTCACCGAGCTTGCCGGCCCTGAAGTCATGGAAAGCCTGCATGAGCTCCTCTTCGGTGTTCATGACGAACGGCCCATAGCGGGCGACCGGCTCGTTCAGCGGCACGCCGCCCAGCAGTAGGAGCCGTGCCGTTGCGGGCGCAGCGGTGTCGGTACGCAGGCGAGCCGCCCCGCCCTCACCGAGGACGGCGAGCTGGCCCTCGGCGGCCTCCGTGGCCGCGTCGCCCAACAGCGCCGAGCCCTGAAACACGTACACATAGCCACGCTGGTCGGCGGGCAGGTGGACGGTAACATCGGCGCCGGGCGCAAGCGTCCAGTCCTGTAATACAATTGGCGTATGCGTGTCGATGGCGGCCGCGATACCAAGGGCCTCGCCGGCTATGACCTTCACCCGCGCCAAGCCGTCCTCGCTACTCGCGCTCGGGATGGAATCGGCGGCCAGCTCCTGGTAGCGCGGGCGCATCATCTTGTCGCGCGCCGGCAGGTTGACCCAAATCTGAAAGCCGTGGACGCGCCCGCCTTGCTCCCGTATCCGCGCCGAGGGCATCTCCGAGTGGACGATGCCGGCACCGGCGGTCATCCACTGCACGTCGCCCGGCTTCAGCGTACCCCGGTGCCCGGCGGAGTCCTCATGCTCGAACTCGCCGTCGATCATGTAAGTCACGGTCTCGAAGCCGCGGTGGGGATGATCGGGCGCGCCCACGGCCTCGCCGGGCCCATAGTCCATGGGCCCCATCTCGTCGAGCAGCAGAAACGGATCCGCCCCATCGAACCCTTGGCTCGGCAAGGGGCGCCGGACCATAAAGCCCGCCCCCTCGCGCTGGCGATGGGCCGTCACCAACCGGGTGACCTCTCGAATCTTGTCCGTGAGAGCGTTCATGGCGATCTCCGCAAAATGAAATCAACTGTGATTGGAAAACGATAGGCCGTTCACTAGCTATTGGGTAGGGCTCAGCCGGCGAACCCAGTGTTTCCGGCTGGGCAACGCACCAGGAGTATCGCTTACCGGCGGGCTAGCGCGGGTAATCCGGCAGATCCCGCTCCCACGGCTGGTGCTCGGCGCAGGCTGCCACGAGATGACCGATGGCCAGGTGAACCTTCATGGACACATGTCGGGTCGCCGGATACAGGGCGTAAATGGGGTCCGGTCAGTTGCCACGAACTTCCCGCGCACCCAAGCGATCTCGGCCGTGAGGTGCGGTGAAGTCCAGCTCCGGACCAATCGAGATGATTCTGTGCGGATTGACCGTTGGATGGCTGCAGAAGTAGTGGTGGCGGATGTGATCCATGTGCACGGTCTGCCTCACCCCGGGCATCTGGTAAATCTCGCGCAACAGCCCACCGAGATTCGGGTAATCCGCTATGCGCTTGCGGTCGCATTTGAAGTGTGTCGCATACACGGCATCGAAGCGCGCCAGCGTGGTCCACAGGCGCAGATCCGCCTCGGTCAGCGTATTCCCGACTAGATAGCGTCTGTTACCGAGTCGGTGCTCGAGATCCTCCAAGGTCTCGAACAACGCCGTTGCGGCCTCGTCGTAAGCGGCTTGGCTGGTGGCGAAGCCGGCTTTGTAGACGCCGTTGTTGACACGGTGATAGACGGCTTCGTTGATCGTGTCGATAGCTTCACGCAGATCCGCCGGATAATAGTCGCCGCCGCGCGCACCGATGCCATCGAAGGCGCCGTTGAGCATGCGGATGATCTCCGCGGATTCGTTGTTGACGATGGTTTCACGCTGCCTGTCCCACAGTACCGGCACGGTAACGCGGCCCGTGTAGCTCGAATCAGCCTGCAGATATAGCTGGTAGAGCTTGGCCAAACCATAGAGCGGATCGCCGGTGGCGCCATCGAAATCCGTGCGCAGCTCCCAGCCGTTCTCCAGCATCAGCGGGTGTACAACCGAAACGCCGATGTGCTTCTCCAGCCCCTTCCAGGCGCGCATCACCAGTGTTCGGTGCGCCCAGGGACATGCATAGGACACGTACAAATGGTACCGGCCGCTTTCTGCCTTGAAGCCAT
The DNA here is from genome assembly GCA_030452265.1 of Nitrococcus sp. Taxonomy (GTDB): domain Bacteria; phylum Pseudomonadota; class Gammaproteobacteria; order Nitrococcales; family Nitrococcaceae; genus Nitrococcus. The sequence continues at coordinate 3,886 of JAKDMQ010000031.1, read as the reverse complement.
CACGGCCTGAGGGCCCGGCGCTACCGTCGGCGCTGATCCAGTTGCGATACCGACTATCGGCACGCTCGAAGCGCCCGCCGGTGCTCTCGGTGTCGTACCACTCGTCGCGCCATTGTCCGTTTACCAATAAACCCATAGTTAGTGCTCCGCCGCGCAATTACGCTCGCATTCGGGCGCCGAGCTTGCACCACACTACAACGGATCGCACGGAGTCGGAACCATGTGCGGGTGGTGGTGTCGGAATTGTGGAAACGTTTCGCCAAAAGGAATGGCATATACTACCAACCCTCGAAGCTGCGCCTGGGGAGCTCGCATGAAAGTACTGATCTGCTACTACAGCACCTACGGCAACGTCTACCGCATGGCTGGGCTGGTCTCCGAAGGCGTCAAGGAAGTGGCCGGCGCCGAACCGGTCATCCGCACGGTGCCGGAGTTGATGCCGGAGTCGCTGGTCGAGTCCAATGAGGGCATGAAAGCCGGTCGCAAGCTGCAAAAAGACGTGCCCAAGGTCACGCTCGACGACTTCAAGGAAGCCGGTGCCTACGCCTTCGGAACACCGACGCGCTTCGGTAACGTCTCCTCCCAGCTAAAGAACCAGATCGATCAGCTCAGCCCGTTATGGCTCGCCGGCGAGCTGGAGGACAAACCCGCTGGCGTATTCACGTCGACCGCGACCCTGCATGGCGGCCAGGAAACCACTATCCACACCTTGATGGCGCCCCTATTGCATCTCGGGATGATTCCGCTTGGCGTGCCCTACTCCACCACCGAGCTCTTCACCACGACGACCGGTGGCTCTCCCTATGGGCCCGGCCATGTCGCGGGCGGGGACAATAAGAATCCCATCGACGAGCACGAAGCGACCATCTGTCGCGCGCTTGGCCGGCGGGTGGCGAAGATTGGTGTGCGTCTCGACAACGGATAAGCCCTCGGGGATCTGAGTGCGGCGCCAGCTTCGCCTTAAACTCGCGGCTAAATTGCGTAACCGCCACGTCATGTCTTATCAGCTCGGCATTCTATCGCTGCTGGTGGTCCAAATCTGTGGGGGTCACTTTCGTCAAAGGAGGCTTTGGCATGAATCGGCGTGTCCTGCTCATCTGCCTGATTGTGGTAACCAGCGCAGGCAGCGCGGCCGCGGCTGATGCTGGCAAACAGATCGTGTTACAGGGCGGTAGTAACCCCGGCGCCACGGCCTGCGTGACCTGTCACGGCGTCAATGGCACCGGCAATGCCGCTGCGGGCTTCCCCCGGCTTGCCGGCCTGAGCGCGAGCTATCTAGAGCGTCAGCTTGAGGCCTTTCGACTCGGCACGCGCACCACTGCGGTGATGGCCCCCATCGCCAAGGCGCTTACCGGAAGTGAGAGCGCGAGCGTGTCGGAGTACTACGCTCATCAACACCCCCCGGCGCCGCAGACGCAAGCGCCGCCGCAACAGTTGGCGGCTGGTATGCGCCTCGCTATCACGGGCGATTGGGCCAATGGTATTCCAGCTTGTGTTACCTGCCACGGCCCCGCGGGCCAAGGGATCGGTGGGCCGTATTTCCCGGCTCTGGCCGGCCAGCACGCGAGCTACACAGTAAGCCAGATTCAGGCCTGGAAGGACGGTGCGCGCACGAGCGACCCCATCAACCTGATGAAGTCAGTGGCTGAGGCGCTTACGCAAGAGCAAGTAGAGGCGGTGGCCGCCTATTTTGCCAGCCTGCCGGCCCTGGACAAAAACACCTCCGCGGAAAGCGTGGATGCCCTTGCGGAGCTTCCACCAACACACGCCGAGCAGACTCCGGCGGATCACTCGGAGGGCTTCATTCCGCCAAGCGAAGCCGAGATTCCCGACAACGAATTCGGGCGCATGGTCTGGCTTGGCAAAAAAGTCTTCGTCCACACCCAGCAAGCCGCTTCCAAGTACGCCGGCAACGCGCTTAACTGTGTCAACTGCCACCTCGATCGCGGTCGCCTTGCGAGCTCGGCGCCGCTTTGGGGCGCCTGGCCCATGTATCCGGCCTATCGCGGCAAGAATGACAAAGTAAACACCATGACCGACCGCATACAAGGCTGCTTCACGTTCAGTATGAACGGCAGCCCACCGCCAGGCGACAGTAAAGTGATGACCGCGCTGCTTGCCTACAGCTACTGGCTCGCACAGGGCGCGCCGACCGGCGTCGCGCTGCCCGGGAGCGGCTATCCGGATCTGCCCGATCCTGAGCTTGCGCCGAGTCGCGAGCGTGGCAGGGCGGTCTTCGAGGGCAACTGCGCGCTGTGCCACGGCGCGCACGGTCAGGGCAAGAAAGTTGACGGCGCGTATTGGTTTCCACCGCTCTGGGGGCCCGATTCCTACAACTGGGGCGCGGGCATGCACCGCGTCAATACGGCGGCATCTTTTATCAACGCCAACATGCCGCTGGGCCTGGGCGGCGAGCTCCTGACCAATCAGCAGGCGTGGGATGTAGCCGCCTATATCGATGCCCACCCGCGCCCGCAAGATCCACGCTACGAGAACAGCGTGGAGCAAACGGATGAGCGCTTCCACGATCACAACTGCTTCTACGGTGAGAGTGGCGGTGAGTAGCGCTCACTGTGCTAGCCACAGGGCTCGCCCAACCCCGCTGTCCACACTGTAAGTCTTTGTATTTCTGTGGCACATGGACAACGCTGTAGCAGAGTTCCACGACTTGAAGAGGAGCAGATCTACCACTCGAGCTTGCAATAGGCGTCAACTTTCGTCAGCCTCTCACCTTCCAGCTCAAATCGTGCAGCGGCCCCGCGCTTGTGACCTGCCGTTGCACCGACAGCTTCCCCGGCGGACGCAAGGCCGCCATAGCTAAGACGAGGCCGGTCCTTATGGGACGACGGTTGATCGCTCGATAATGACTGGTTCGAGCACGTCAGCGAGCTTCGCATTCGTCAACCAGGCACACAAAGAAAAAAACCGAATGGCTTTCAAAGCTGACTCGATCAATCGAGCGGAGTGGGAGGTGTGTGCTGCAGAAGAGTTTCGACATCTGGCCGCTGCTGATGGTCCAAATTGTTATCGACCGCCATCCACGTCGTGTCGCGCCGGTTATGACGCCGGTCGCCGCAAACTGGTGATGGGCGTCCAATCCGTATCTGGGGAAGGATCAGTCAGCCGATCACAGACCACGGGAGGTGCGTGGATCGAGAAGGCTACGAACCGTTCGCGCCCGATTCTGGGCTGAGGTCAAATTAAGCGGAGGAGCCTATGGCTACGCCACAACAAAAGGTACAGTGTTTCGGAGCGGACCCGGTTGCCTGCCGGGAAACCGACCATTACCGCGAGGAGTACATCGAAGCGTTCGTCAACAAATGGGATGCGCTCATCGACTGGAAAAGCCGAGCACAAAGCGAAGGCGATTTCTTCATCAACGTGCTGCGCGAGCGTGGCGCCAAGCGGATACTGGACGTCGCCACCGGCACCGGGTTCCATTCGGTGCGCCTGATCGAAGCCGGTTTCGAGGTCGTGAGCTGTGACGGCAGCGCCGAAATGCTCGCCAAGGCCTTTCAGAACGGGCGCATGCACGGACATATCGTACGCGCGGTACAAGTCGATTGGCGCTGGCTCAATCGCGACATTCATGGCCATTACGATGCCATCATCTGCCTCGGCAACTCCTTTACGCATCTCTTCTCGGAGAACGATCGCCGCAAGGCCCTGGCGGAATTCCACGCCACCCTCAAGCACGACGGCTTTTTGATACTCGATCAGCGTAATTACGACGCCATACTCGATCACGGCTATACCAGCGACCACACGTACTATTACTGTGGCGATAACATCTCGGTCCACCCGGATCATATCGATGACGGATTGGCCCGTTTCAGGTACGCCTTCCCGGACCGCTCGACGTTTTATCTGAACATGTATCCCCTGC
>JAKDMQ010000206.1 GCA_030452265.1 Nitrococcus sp. | reverse complement strand
AACGACCTGGCGCCCGACCAGCGATGCCGCCTGCACGGGCAGATTGGCCTGCATGTTTGTTTGAAATTCCTGAAAGGCGCTTTGCAGCTTGTCAATTCCGGATGCCGCCGTGAACTGCGCGATTTGCGTCAGAAACTCGCCGTTGGACATCGGATTCAACGGATCCTGATTCTGCAGTTGCGCCACCATCATCTTCAGAAAGTCTTGCTGGCTTACTTGGCTGGACGCGGGGTTGGCCGCGCTTGCAGCGCCGCCGACCCCGCTTCCAGTCAACGCCGATAAGTCGATCATCTGACTACGCCTCCAGGCCTCAGCTTCCGAGCTTCAGGGTCTGCAGCAGCAGATCGCGCGAGGTGCTCATTACCTCGACATTGTTTTGATAGGAACGGGAGGCCGAGATCATGTTCACCATCGCCTCCACGGTGTTGACGTTGGAGCGGTAGACATAGCCATCGGCATCGGCGAGGGGATTGTTCGGCTGATAGAGCGGCACGGCCGGGGCGGTGCTCGTGACAATACCGCGTAGCTCTACCTCGGGCGTGCCCCCGCGCGCACCCGAGAGCGCGGCGGCGAACACCGGTTCGCGGGCCTTATAGGCTTGCTCGGGCGTGCCGGCCACGGTGCCGGCGTTCGCCAAATTGCTGGCGACAAGATTGAGTCGCAGCGCCTGCGCGCTCATTGCCGAGCCGGCAATATCGAAAACATTGAACAAAGCCATACTCACTCTCCCTTGATGGCGCCGAGCAGGCTTCGAATGCGCCCGCCGAGGAAATGCAGTGCCGCCTGGTACTGCAGCGTGTTCTGAGCAAAGCGCGAGCGCTCGCGGTCGATCTCGACCGTATTGCCGTCCAGCGACGGGTTCGCCGGCACGCGATACTTAACCGTCGGATTTCCGACGCTGAGCTCCGCCGGCGCCATATGGCGTGCGTTCGTCGTGCGCAATTTCACGCCGCCCGCGCGTGCTTGGCGCAGGGAGCTGGCAAAGTCGAAATCACGCGCCTTGTAATGGGGGGTATCCGCGTTGGCGATATTGCCGGCCAGGAGCTGGGCACGTTTGGCGTGCAGCTTGAGTGCGAGCGCGGGCAAACCGAGGGATTTGTCCAAGGAAATGCTCATTTCGGGTGACCTCGCCATGGAACGATCCTGCCAACAAAAAGGCAATATCCATGCCATAAGTGTTGCCGACCGGGTGCCGAATCTGCGCTTGTCGGGAAGCTGGCATAGTAAATGCCTGAATACGCCTGGATCCGATCAAGAAATGGTGCATACGATGGCTCGGCAGTTCTCTGTTCCTGGTCTATGGCTTGCGATTGCGCTCATTGTCGCGAGCGCCCTCCCCGGCGCGGGCCGCGCGGGCGTCGCCGCGGAGAGTGACGGCTATCAGTCGCTCGCCGCAATCCACAAGGTGGTATACGAATTCCTACAAGAGCGGGCACAGGGGCCGGGGGTAATCGACCGGGTTGTCATCGAGCACCTTGACCCGCGCCTGCGGCTCACCGCCTGCGGCGCGCCACTGCAACCCTTCCTGCCTGATGGGCAACCGGGCGTCGGTCGATTGACAGTCGGTGTCCGCTGCTCGAGCCCAAAGCCGTGGCGGCTGTATGTCCCGGTGCAGATCCATCGCCATATCGAGGTGTTGGTCGCCGCGCGCCCGCTGCCGCGAGGAGTGGTTTTGACCCAGGATGTGATCCGCCAGGAGCGGCGCAATGTTGCTGATCTGGCTCGGGCCTGGTACACGGAGCCTAAGCAGCTGCTTGGACTGGAAACGCGCCAGGCCATTCGTGCGGGCGAGGTGTTCTCGCCACAGCTACTGATCTCGCCGCGCCTTATCCACCGGGGTCAGGAGCTGATCCTGTTCGCGACCTCTGGAACGATGACCGTGACGATGAAGGGGCAAGCGCTGGAGGATGGTGCCGAGGGGGATATTATTCGCGTGCGCAACCTCTCTTCCGAGCGCATCGTCGAGGGCCGTGTGGTGGGCGGCAATAGGGTGCGGGTGAGCTTATAGGTATATGCTATTCTCTGCTCTGCTAAAGTTTTTGCCGCTTGGGTCGATCGCTGAGCCAGGGGCGTGACACGGGAAAACCTAGGCTTCGCTGCTGTGGCAGGCCATGGACTTGAGGAAGTTTTCGAGATGAACAACCCCATCGATAACACACCGCGTGTCACGCGATCTCAGCTTTCGGGCAACGATCACCGACCCTATACCGAGACCGGATCGGCTGGTGCGTCGGCGAAATCCCCATCGTCCGCGCGCTTGGATTCCAGCCTTCAATCAAACCGCCTGCAGGCCGTGCACGAGGCAATCGAGCACACGCCCGAGATCGACTCAAAACGCGTGGCGGATATCCGCGAGCGCATCGCGCGCGGTGACTACCCACTGAACGTTGAGCGCATCGCCGAGCGGTTTGCGGCCTTCGAGAAGCTGCTAGATGGCTGATCCAGCATTGAGTGTAATCGCCAGTGCCATTCGGTGTGCCCTACAGGATGCTAATGCGGCGCTCGAACGGCTGGCGGCGCTGCTCGCCGACGAGTGCCGCCTGCTGGGGCAGCGAGCAGCGCCGGCGCAGCTCGAGCGCGTGGCGATGGATAAGCTGGTCCTCGTCGACGCACTGGAGCAGGCCGAGCTCGCGCGCCGCGACGCCCTGCACGAGGCAGGTTATGAGCCGCGGGCAATGGAGCGTTTCCTGGAGCTTGACGCGGCCTCGGGGCTTGCCGCGTCGTGGCAGCGCGTGCTGGCCAGATTGCAGGAGGTGCGCGCGTTCAATGAAGCCAATGGTTTGGCGATTGCCCGCAGTCAAGCGCTTGTCAGTGCCGAGCTGCGCCTGCTTCATGGAGAGCCGGCCGATGCGCACGAAGCGCAATACGATGCTACCGGGGCCCGCGGCCGCACCAGCGGTGGCCGCATTATATCGAGCGTTTGATCGGGACGCCCTACGCCGACTATCTGCAATCCACGCCGGCTCGTCTATCTCGGCGGGCCAGCTCGGTAGTTGGGGTGAGCTTGCGAACCCCAACGATTGCCCCAACGCCGCTACCGGAGGTGTCGAGGCGCCTCCGTCCCCCCAACTTAGGCCGGCTCATCCTCCCTCCCCCGGCGCGTGCATGCGCCGGGGGCGGAGGTAGGCTCGCGCCCGCATCAATGCAGAGGTGCCAGTTTCACCTGGTTGTGCCCAAGCGCATGGGCCACATCGTACATCGCCTGATTGAGGATTTTGTGCGTGGTCAAATTCGCATCAGCGCTAACGTTGTTGATGATGTCGATCATCACCTGTTTATGCAGCTTGTGCGAGAGGGCGTGATCGAAAAGATAGCCCGCCCAGAAGATGCCATCGGGTGCGGTACCGGCCTTGACGAGTGCTTCGGCCAGCGTCACGCCTTCAAGCTCGGGCGGCGGTGTGGGGAGTTTGATCCCCGCTTCGGTGGCACGTTTAAGCGCGTCCTTGACGGCGTAGTCCATGCCGCTGATGAAGCCTGCTACGGCTTGCTTACCGTACTGCTTCTGAAGCTTCGCCACTTCGGCATTGACTGTCTCTTCGCCAAGCATGGACACCAGCGCCTGCGCGAAGCTGAAATCGTCGGGTCCTCCGCCTGCCTAGACCAGCGCGGCGGTTACTTCCAGATTCGGCGGGCCCATATAGGCGGGGCCGCCATACCAGTTCATGGCCTGCTCGTGTGTGCTCGACTGCGAATGCTTGGCGTGCTGCCCATAGTCATGTGGGGCAGCCGCGAGCGCTGCCGCGAACAAGCCTGAGACGGCCAGGGTGGTCAGCAGTAATAAGTAACGTTTCATGGTATTTCCTTGAGATAGATATAAGACAACCCGCGCGCGTGCGCGGACCTATGCGGTCTTCCGGGCGGCCACGTGCCGCAGCCAGGTAACGAAGCCGCCTTCTGGGTGCAGTTCATCCAGAATCTTGCGGGCCTCGAGCGACAGCAACCCGTCGAAACGCTCGCCGAGCGCGCCGCCGAGCGTGACCAAGGCGAGGCTCTGGCGGATGTATGCGGCTGCGAGGTCAACGATCAACGTTTGCTCGGTTGCAATCGCCTGCGTGGTCGGCAAATCCAATTCCGCGGCGAGCATGCGCCGCTCGTCCGCAACTAACACGAGCCGGCGCGCGGAGTCCGCGGGCGCAAGGCCGTAGCGATGAATCCAGCCGACACAACTACCGCAGTCGGCCTCGCAGGCCTCCATGCATAACGTGGTAATTGAAACTCCGCGGTCACGAGCCGCAGCTAGCGCCGGTGCGAGTGCGGCTGCCTCCGTCGGCTGAATGGCCACGAGGAGGTTCGATTCGACCTCATCCAGTAACACCCGTGCCTGCTGGAGCAATTCATCGCGTTCGCCAACGTTGAATACAGCCGGCTCCCGCTTGGGTGTGGCCAACTCGGCCAATGCCACTCGCGCCGCTTCCACACTGCGCCGATGAGCCCTATCCATCCGCGCGAGGAGGCACTCTGATGGCGTCGCGGCATAGCGTCTGCCCCCGCGGGCCTCGACACGGCGCGCGGCGCCGCGCCGCACGAGCTGTTCGAGCACGGAATACACATTCGCACGCGGAATCCCAGAGGCCTTCGCCACCTCATAACCATTGCGGTCCGCGCCACCGAGGAGCGCAAGGTAAGCCCGTGCCTCGTACTTCGTAAAACTCAGTGCCTCGAGCAGGTCGGAAACAGCCTTCTCCATCACACACGGCCGTAGTTATAAACATGACTACTATCTTGAACCGGAACGGAAACGTCAAGCCACCGTGCGCGACGCTTACACGACGGGTGTGTTTTCCAGCCGCAAGATCGAGCGCTGAGCGTCCTTAGAGCGTGTTGTGCGCTTGAGAGCGATATCCCCTCACCCCAGCAACGGGCGCAAGCGCTGGTCGATGACCTTGCGCGCGCGACAGAGGCGCCAGCGCACGGTTTCGATCGGACAAGCCATGACTTCGGCCACCTCGCGATAGGTCAGGCCCTTAAGCTCGCGCAACATGATCGCGGTGCGCAGTTTCTCGGGCAGCTCCTCTATGGCCAAAAAAACCGCGTGCTCGATCTCATCGCGCATGGCGAGCGCTTCGGGCGAAGCATGGTCTTTGAGTCGGGAGTCGATATCATCGCGCTGCGCGGCCTGCGCATCGATGTCGCTGCCCGGCGGCCGTCGGCCGCGCGCGACGAAGTAATTTTTCGCCGTGTTGAGCCCAATGCGATAGAGCCAGGTGGAAAAGCGGCTTTCGCCGCGGAATTTGGGCAGCGCCCGGTAGGCCTTGATGAACGTCTCCTGGGCCACATCCAGCGCTTCGGCCTGATCGTTGACGTAGCGTGATATCAGCTTGATCAGCTTATGCTGATACTTTTGTACCAGCACATTGAAAGCCTCCTTGTCGCCGACTTGCACGCGCGCGACCAGCGCTTGATCGATCTGCGCGCCGGAGAGCGTTTGACCGGCTACCGTGGCATGCGGCGCGCTCCGTGGTAAAACCGCCGAGTTGCTCGCGGACATCCCGACGGGGTCGACCCGGGAGACGGTGTTCGTCGTACGAGGCGCCGGCGCCCAGGACGCGGGAGCGAGCTTCTCTTGCTCGACGCGATTCTTGGTTTGTAATGTCATGTAAGTGCCTCTCTCCATTTCGGGTACTCCAACGGGCGACAGCTCACGGACCCGTGACTAGGTGATCGGCGGTTGCGCTCTACCACTTGTCATGTTGTATGCTCCTATACCCAGTCGAATGAGGATTTAGTTATTGCCGCCGTTAGCTCACGGTGAGCTTTTGCAAGGGCCGCACTTCCGTGTGCTAACGAGGCGTCCGGGTGCAGCTATGCCCACGGGAAGACCGTAAGCCATTGGCGCCGGCACGTGTATCGGGATATGCCGCGATGAGACTCGGGTTTTCCCTTACTTTGGAAACATCTGCTGAAATACTCTATCGAAGGATATATCGGCCGAAGGCCGCGAGTAGTTCCGACAACGCCGGGATGAGACTTGCCGCCTCGCTGCATTCAAGGCAGTAGAGCACGCCGCGAAGGAGAATCTTTATGACATCCGACAGCTTCGGCACCCGTGACCGCCTCACGCTCGACGACACGACCTACACCATCTATCGCCTCGAGCGCATCGGCACTACGCACAATTTGCCCTACAGCCTGAAGGTGCTGCTGGAGAATCTGCTGCGCAATGAGGAC
>JAKDMQ010000030.1 GCA_030452265.1 Nitrococcus sp. | reverse complement strand
ACGACGCCATTATCGCGGCCTATGGCACCGGCACCTACAGTTACCGCGAAATCGCTGCGTACCACGGACTGCATCTGGGGACCGTCGGGCGTATCGTGCGCAATCACTGGATGAAACAATGCGAGAACTGACCCCAGCTCCGCTCGAGCGCTCGAGTATTGGCGTTCTCGGACAGCGCAAATTTAAATGGATAAGGTTGGATCATTTTTGTTGCCTTGTTCGGGCAGTAGGCGTTGGGTGCAGCCGGTGCTTGAGGGCGTATTACGATGGTGATACCGTCGCGGTATGAAGGTCGCAATCTCAGTTCCAGACGCGATTTTTCACAAAGCCGAGATGCTTGCTTCGGCTCTGAACAAATCGCGCAGCCAGCTTTATGCAGAGGCACTGGCAAACTATGTGCGCACGCATAGCGCGCACAACATCACGCAGCGCACCAACGCCACTTGTGAGCGCGAGTCAACCGCGCTTGCAGCCGCGCAATTCCAGATTCTAAGCCGTGAGACGTGGTGAGGTCTGATGGCGACGGTTGCGATCACAATTGACGAACCTATTTTGGCACGCATTGATGAGTTGGTGGCCGAGCAAGTGTTCTCCAGCCGCAGCCAAGCCATTGAAGCAGCCGTAGAGGAGAACATTGAGCGTCTAGAACACGGGCGGCTTGCACGGGAGTGCGCGAAGCTCGACCCTGCCTTTGAAAAGGCATTAAGTGAAGAAGGGCTAAATAAAATCATCGGAACCTAACCCGGCGCTCCACCCGGACGCGCGATAGATCGCGCGCCGCTTAGCTTGCCCGTTAGCCATATAGAAGCCATCAGAGCATAAACATCATTATTTACGACAAGCCGGCGATGTGTCCGGCACTGAAACGGATCAAGTCGATCAGCACCGCCGGATAGACCCCCAAACCGACTAGCACGATGGTAATTATGAGCAGCGCACAAGCGCCGGCCAAACCGGCGTGTGCGGTGATGGGTTCGGCTTCCTCCTCCGGGCGCCGCGCCATAGCGGCAATCACCCGCAGGTAGTAGAACAGACCGATCACGCTGCCGAGGATCAGCGCGCTCAGCGCCGGCCACAATGCGTCGCGTACGCCGGCTGCGAACAAGTAGAATTTGCCGATGAAGCCGATGGTGAGCGGGATGCCGGCGAGCGAGAGCAGCGCCAACGTGAAAGCGGTGGCAAGCCAGGGGCGGCGCCAGAACAAGCCGGCGTAGTCATTCAGGCGCGTTTGCTCCTCGGCGCCATCGGCCGGGCGCGAAACAACACTCACCACCCCGAACGCGCCCAATATCATGATCACGTAGGCTGCCATGTAAAAAGTGACGGCCTCGACCGCGAAATGCCCGCCGATCAGGACGGCGACGAAGATATAACCCAAGTGCGCGATCGACGAATAGGCGAGGATACGCTTGACATCGTCCTGCAGCAGCGCGAGCAGGTTGCCAGCCACCATGGAGGCGATCGCGATCAGGTTCAGCACCAGGAATAATGGCCCGACATGAATGCTGCCGGCGGCGATGAACGTACGCAGCAGCACGGCGATCGCCGCTGACTTGGACACGCTAGCGAGGAAGCCGCTGACCGGTGCCGGCGCTCCCTGGTAGACGTCCGGCGTCCACATATGAAACGGGATTACCGAGATCTTGAAGCCGAGACCGACGACGATCATGACCAAGCCCGCCAACACAGTAGGCTCGGCGCCAAGATCCAGCGCACTCAGCCGGCTGGCGAGGATGCTAAAGCTCAGCGTGCCAATGCGCGCGTATAGCAGCGCGATGCCGAACAGCAGAAACGCCGATGACACACCTGCCATGAACAGGTACTTGATGCCGGCCTCGAGCGGGCGCAACTGCGTGGCGCGGTAGGCGATCATCGCGAACAGCGCCACGCTCAACAGTTCGAGCGACAAAAACAGCGACGCTAGGTTGCTGCTCGCGGCGAGATTCATGGCTCCGAGCGAGGCCAGCAGCAGCAGGATGTAGAGCTCCTCGGCGCGCCCGCTGCGTGCGCGGAAGTAGGCGAACATCAGCAGCGCCGTAGCGAACGCGGCGGCCAACACCAGTCCAGCGTAGAACAGCGCGTAGCCGTCGATGACGAACAGCGGGGTCACTCGTTGTGGCGACACCGCCATGGCAAACGGCAGCGACAGCAACGCCAGCGCGAGCCCGAGCAAAGTCAGTGCGAAGGTGAGCCCATGATGGCGGTAGAACGCCACCGCAAGCATCACGATCAGCACGAAGGCACCAAGTATAATCTCCGGTAGCAGCGCGAGGAGCTGCTTCGTAAGAAAGGTGCCGGAGACGATCTCCGGCAACAGGGCGATAACGAGGGATTGATCAGCGGCCATGCACTCAGCCCTCACTCATCATGGTCACTGTTATGGTCTCTCGTATGCCGGTCAGGGCAGGATCGAGGATGTCGATAATCGGCTGCGGATAGACGCCGATCCAGATGGTGATGATGACCATGGCCGCCATCGTGCCAAGCTCCCGAGCACCGAAGTCGCGCAGCCCGGCCACCTCGATTTGCGTGCCGGTCGGCCCCTGGAACACCCGCTGCATCCAGTACAGCGAATAGATCACCGCCACGATGATGCCGAGCGCTGCCGCACTAGCAAAGCCCATGCTGGCGCGGAAGGTGCCGAGCAACGACATGAGCTCGCCGACGAAATTACTCAGCCCCGGCAAACCGAGCGCGGCAATCGCGAAGAACATACCGATACCGGCCATGCGCGGCAGATGTGGCCACAGCCCGCCCATACGGCTCATCTCACGAGTATGGGTACGCTCCTGCAGCGCACCGACCAGCATGAACAGCGCTCCCGTGGTGATGCCGTGGGCCATCATCACGAGCACCCCGCCTTGCAGGGCGAGGACGTTCGATGCATACACCGCGAGCAGCACGAAGCCGAGATGGCTGACACTGGTGTAGGCCACCAGTCGCTTCAAATCGCTCTGCCCGAAAGCAACGATGCCGCCGTAGAGGATGCTGAAGACCGCCAAGGTCATCGCAATCGGCGCGAAATTCATCGCAGCTTCGGGGAACAACGGCACGGCGAAGCGATACAGCCCGTAGGCCCCGGTCTTGAGCAGCACGCCGGCGAGGATAACGCTGCCGGCGGTCGGCGCCTCGGTGTGGGCGTCCGGCAGCCAGGTGTGAAAGGGCACCGCCGGCAATTTCACCGCGAACGCGAGGAAGAAGCCGAGCATCGTGAATGCCGCCGCCGTCGCGGACATGTCCGTGCCGAGCAGTGCGAAATAATCGAAAGTGAGCGTGCCGGTCTTGGTGAAGTGGATCGTCGCCAAGGCAATGATCGCCGCCAGCATCAGCAGGCCGCTGCCGAAGGTGAACAGGAAAAACTTGTTGGCGGCATAACGGCGGTTCTCATGACCCCAGAGCGCGATCAGGAAGTACATCGGGACCAGCATCGCCTCCCAAAAGGCGAAGAACAAAAACAGATCCAGCGCCATGAATACGCCCAGAGTACCGGCCAGCGTCCACACCAGATTGAAGTGGAAGAAGCCGACCTGCTCGCGGATCTCACTCCAGGAGGTGATGACCGAAACCAGGCCGAGGAATAGACTCAACATGATCAGCATCAAACTGAGCCCATCCAAACCGAGCTGGAAGTCGATCCCAAAGCGCGGGATCCAAGGCACCTTGAAGCGCGCGATCCAGCCGCCCGTTTGGGCCACCGTCACCGCCTCGGCATGCGTGACCCACAGGTATAAGCCGATCGCGAGTCCGATAAGGAAGGTGAGGATAGAGACCCAGCGCGAGGCGTTCGCGCTCCAGCTCCCCGCCGCCAGCGCCGCTAGCCCGCCGACGATCAGCACGATCAGCAGCCATACGAGGATCATGTCAGCACCACTATGGCAACCAGGACCACGCCACCGGCGGCAAGCACACCCATATACCAGCGCAGGTTGCCACTCTGGGTCTGGCGTAGCATCCCGTAGAGCATGCGGCTGATGGCGGCCAGGGTGTTGTAGAACACGTCGAGCACATCCCAGCGATTGACCCGGGCAAACCATTCATAAGGCCCTACCAGCACCCGGTAGTACACCCAGTCGAAGCCGAAGCCGCTGCCCCAGAAGCGGCGCAGCAGGTTTGCATCCGCCGTGCTCACCAGCGCCTCGGCCTCAGGCTTGCGGCGCAGGAACAGCCGGTAGGCAAGATAGATGCCCGCGATCGATATGCATACGGTAACGAGCTCGAGCAGCCACTCCACTCGTGCAGGCTCCGGGCGCGCGGCGCTGCGGGGCAGTGTCTGCTGCAGAAACTCTGATAATACGTGCACGCCGCCGCCGAAGATGTCCGGAATCTCGAGAAAGCCGATCACGAGCGCGCCGATGGAGAGCACCGTGAGCGCAATCAGCGCCCGTGCCCCTGGTCGCTGACCGACGAGGGTCCGCGGCTCGCCGAAAAACGCGATGAACACCGAGCGAAAGATATAGACGCTGGTGAGAAAGGCGCCCAGTATCGCGCCCGCCCATAACCACGGCCCACCGAGTGGGGATGACCAAACGCTCGCGATAATCAGATCCTTACTGTAGAAGCCGGCGGTAATGAGCGGCACTGCCGCAAGCGAGGCGGAGCCAATCAGGTAGCTCCAGAACGCCGCCGGCAGCCGGGTGCGCAGACCACCCATGCGGTGGATGTCATGCTCCTCGTCGAGCGCCTGGATCACTACGCCGGCGGAGAGGAACAGCAGCGCCTTGAAGAAGGCATGGGTCAAGAAGTGGAAAATCGCCGCCGCCCAGGCACCGACCCCAAGCGCGAGAAACATGTAGCCGATCTGGCTGATAGTCGAATAGGCCAGGATACGCTTGATGTCGTTCTGTGCCAGCGCGCTGAAGCCGGAAATGAGCAAGGTCAGCACGCCGATGATGGCCACCGCGAGCAGCACCGGCGGTGCCAGCTCGAAGAGCGTGTGGGTACGCGCGATCAGGTACATACCGGCGGTCACCATAGTGGCGGCATGGATCAGCGCGCTGACCGGGGTCGGGCCGGCCATGGCTTCGGGCAGCCAGGTCTGCAGCGGCACCTGGGCGGATTTCCCCAACGCCCCGGCCAGCAGCAGCACCGCGGTGGCGATGGCAACTGGCGAGCCCACCGGCCATTGGGCGCTGGCGTGCTGCATCAGCGTGTGAATATCGAGGCTGCCGAGCTCGGTAAAGATAAGCAGCAGGGCGATCAGAAAGCCGACATCGCCGATGCGGGTGACGATGAACGCCTTGCGTCCGCACACGCAGTTATGGGGGTCTTCGTGCCAGAAGGCGATCAGCAGGTAGCTGCACAATCCGACGCCTTCCCAGCCCAGGAACAAAAACAATAGATCGCCGGCCAGCACGAGCACCAGCATGGAGGCGACGAACAGATTCATATACGCGAAAAAACGCAGATAGCTGCGATCCGCCGCCATGAACTCCGCGGAATACAGATGGATGAAGAAGCCGACCACCGTGATTACCAGCATCATCACCAGCGACAGGGCATCGAAACGCAGCGAGATGCTCGGCGCGAAATCGCCCACGTGCATCCAGGTCCACAGCGTCTGCGTGAACGCGCCGCCCATGGGGGGTGCGAGTAGAAAGTTGCTCGCGATGGCAAGCGCCAGCGCACAGGAGAGCCCTACCGAACCGACGCCGACAATCGCCGTGGCGGTGCGCGAGAGCACGCGCTGGAACAGCACCAGAGTGGTGAAGCCGAGCAGCGGCAACAGCGGGACGAGCCAGAGCAGGTGCAGCAAGATCAGCCTTCCATGCGCCGCAGCACGTCCACATCGACGGTCTTGAAGCGCTGGAACATCTGTAGGATCAGCGCGAGTCCCACCGATACCTCGGCCGCTGCCAAGGTGAGGATGAAGATGAACATCACCTGACCGTCCGCTGAGCCCCAGCGGGCACCGGCCGCGATGAAGGCGAGCCCGGCGGCGTTGAGCATGATCTCCAGGCCCATCAGCATGAATACGATGTTGCGTCGCACCAAAACGCAAATCAGGCCAAGTGCGAACAACACCGCGGCAAGCACCAAGCTCTCCAAGACGGGTAGCGTATTGGTCATATCATTCATCTGCGTCTGTGCGCCGCCGGCCGAGATGATAGGCACCGACCAGCGCGGCCAGTAACAGAAAACCGGCGATCTCCACCGCCAACAGGTAGGGGCCGAACAGGGCCGCGCCCACGGCGTGCGGCGAGACTCCGCCGCCGCTTGGTCCACCCGGCCCGATACCGAACGCGAATGTATAGACGAGCTCCGCGAGCAGCGCGGCCGCGAGCAATGCGGGGCCGCCCCACATGCGCCTATCGAGCCAGCGTCGTTCCTGCTCGACCGCGGCTTCACCCAGGTTCAGCATCATCACCACGAATACGAACAGCACCATGATGGCGCCGGCGTAGGTGATGGCCTCGAGCGCCGCGGCGAAGGGTGCGCCCAGCGTATAGAAGATGACCGCGACCGCGAGCAGCGAGACGATCAGATACAGCAGCGCGTGCACTGCATGAGTCAGCGTGATGGTCATCACCGTGGCGGCGACGGCGATGACGGCGGCGATGTAGAAGACGATCATCATGGCAGCAAGCTACGCACGTCGATCGGGGGCCGTTCGTCCTCGGCCTCGCCTTTGTCCTTGCCCCCGACCGCCATGCCGGCGACACGATAGAAGTAGTAGTCGTGATACTTGCCGGTGCCGTCGATCAGCAGATCCTCCTTCTCGTAGACCATATTGTGGCGCTGGTACTCGCTTTGCTCCACGTCCGGGGTGAGCTGTATGGCGTAGGTCGGACAGGCTTCCTCGCAGAGGCCGCAGTAGATGCAGCGCGAGAAGTTGATGCGAAACCACTCCGGATACCAGCGGCCCGTCTCGTCTTCGGTCTTTTGCAGCGCGATACAGTCCACAGGGCAGGCCACCGCGCAGAGATTACAGGCGACACAGCGCTCGGCGCCGTCGGGGTCGCGCGAGAGGATGATGCGCCCGCGATAGCGCGCCGGCAGTTTGAGCTTCTCCTCCGGGTAGAGCAGCGTTTCGCGGCGCGCCACGGTGTGGGTGAATACGGCCCACAAGGTTCGCAGGTGGCTGAGCATGAAGACCTCCCTCGATTAGCCGTTGAAAAACACCAGCGTAACCGCGCCGGTCACGACCAGGTTTAACAGCGCCAGCGGCAACATAAACTTCCAGCCATAGGCCATGAGCTGGTCATAGCGCGGACGCGGCAGCGCGGCGCGCAACAGGATGAATAAGCCGACGAAAACCGTGAGCTTGATGAGAAACCAGACGATCGGCGGCAGCCACGGGCCATGCCAGCCGCCGAAGAACAGCACCACGATCATGGCCGAGATCAAGATGATGCTGGCATACTCGCCGACGAAGAACATGCCGAACTTCATGCCCGAGTACTCGGTATGGTAGCCGGCGATGAGCTCGTTTTCGGCCTCCGGCAAGTCGAATGGCAGTCGGTGCGCCTCGGCGATACCGGCGATGGAAAACACCAGGAAGCCAAAGAACTGTGGCACGACGAACCACAGCCCGCTCTGGGCGTTGACGATCTCACGCAGGTTGAACGTGCCGGTGAGCATCACCACGCCGGCGAGCGCCAGCGCCATGAACACCTCGTAGCTGATCATCTGCGCGGCCGAGCGCAGGCCGCCGAGCAGCGAGTATTTATTGTTCGATGCCCAGCCGCCAAGCACCACGCTGTAGACCGACAACGAGGTCATGGCGAGGAAGAACAGCAACCCGATATTCATGTCGACGATACCGATCGCCGGAGTGATGGGGATCACCGCGAAGGCGAGCAGGATGACGACCATAATGATGGCCGGAGCGATGATAAAAACGGCCCGGTCGGCGAACGGCGGTGTCCAATCGTCCTTGGCGAGAAGCTTCAGCATGTCGGCGAGCACCTGCAAGATACCGAAGGGGCCGGCGCGATTGGGGCCGTAGCGATCCTGCCATAGGCCGAGCATGCGCCGCTCGATCCAGGTGAGCAGGGCCGAGGCGCCCACCACGGCGATCAGAATGCCAAACACGTTGGCGATATGAAGCCAGATGGCCGTCGTCATGAGGCCGCTTCCTTGTGCAGCTCGATCCAAGCGGGCAGCGTGACGCACTCTAAGCCGGCAAGCCCGACAGGAATGCCGGCGGTGCCTCGGGCGAGACTCGCGTCGATGCGCACCTCTAGCCGCAGCTCGCGCTCGGGCAGGGCCACCCGCGGGCGATCATCGGCAGCGACCATCAGCGCCGCGGCGTCGTCCGGGTGCAGCGCTACGTAGGGCTCGGGAATGCGCTCGGCAAGCGGCGGTGACAGCGCGCTCAGCTCGTCGCTGCCGAACACTTCGTAGAGCGGCAGCGCGCGCAAACGCCGGCCGTCACCGCGTTCGGGCGCGGCCGGCACATCGTCGTGGTAGCCTCCGGTGCCCTCGCGTGGCTCGAGCAAGCGCGCGCCGCCATCGCCGCCGTGCAACGGCCCGCTGATCTCTTGCTGGAACTTGTTCAGCGACTGCGTCGAGTTCCAGCCCGGCGCCCAGTAGAACGGGATCAGCGCCGGCGGCGCCTCCCCGTGGTGACCTTCCATCGTGAACGAGAACGGGCTGTCCGGATCCTTGGGCGGCTGCGGTTCGTGGACACTCTTGTCGGCATCCATCGCGGTGCGGCCGCTGTAGCGATGCGGTTCTCGTGCCAGGCGCCGGGCGGCGATGCGAAAAGTGGCAGGGGGCGCGGCCTCGCGAATGCCGGCCAGCGCGGGCACGGCCTGCGCACAGGCGTTGATCACGTGATCTAGATTGAGCCACGCCGGGCGCGGACCCCGGCCGCAGCGGGTGGCGATGGCCGTGAGCCAGCGCCAGCTCTCCTGGACGACGTTATCGGGGTTGGGCTCGAGGACGGCGTAGAAGCGCTGGGCACGTCCCTCGCTACTCACCAGTGTGCCCTGCGCCTCGGCGAAGGTCGCCGCCGGCAACAAGAGGTCGGCGTGCTGCGTAGTGGCCGTGGTGACCTGATCGAGGACGATCACCCGGCGCGCGGCGGCCAGTGCCTGCGTTACGGCCGCGGCGGGGGCGCGCCGGAAGAGGTCATTCTCGGCAATGATGAGGGTATCGGCGCGGCCGGCCTTGAGCTTCTTGAAAGCGGCCGCCAGCGGCTGCCCATCGAGCAGGCGCACGCCGAGGCTGTTGCCCTCGGGCATCGCGTAGGCAAGTAGCGCCGGGGCCTGGTCCTTGTCTTCACGGATTTGCAGCGCGCACGCCACGTTGGCGGCTGCGCGGATCACCGGCGCGCTCAGGCACCCGGTGCCGGAGACGATGAGCGGGTTGCGCGCGTTGGCGAGTGCCGCGGCGATGCGCTCGGCAAGGGCGCGGGTGCTAGCGTCTACCCCTTGCACCGCGGGGGCGGCGGCGTCGAGGGCGTTGGCGATCGCAAAGCCAAGCCGGGCGATGGCCTCGGGCGCGCCGTGCAAGGTCCCGGCCGCGACATCATCCAGGCGTGTCGCCGCCGGGGTTGCGAGAAACAACGGGCTGCGCAGGCCTGGCGCGGTGGCCTCGCGTACGCCGGCATCCTGCCAGCGCGGCACCCCCACGGCATCGGCATGGCGCAGCGATGCCTGACGAGTCGCTTGGCGCAAGGTCAGGGCGAGCCGCGGCGCGCTGTTGCTGAGATCCTCGCCCAGCACCAGCACCGCGTCCGCCTGCTCGGCCTCGCGCAGACTCGGGGTGCGCATCGGGCCCTTTTGCAGGATCTCGGCGATTAGGCCAATGAGGGCGTGCTCGGCTTCCGAGAGGCCATCGTGGAAGTGCTCCGTGCCTACCAGCTCGCGCAGCGCGAAATTGGTCTCGATCGATGCCCGCGGCGAGCCGATGCCGATTGCGCTGCCTTGTGCAAGCGCCTCGGCCAGCCAGTTCATAGCCTGCTCCACGCTGGCCTCGGCCGCCTGCGCCTCACGGTGTTCGCGCAGGTGGGGCACGGCGATGCGCCGCTCGCCATTGACGTAGTCGTAACCATAGCGCCCGCGATCGCAGATGAAATAGCCGTTCACGGCACCGTTGTAACGATTGAGGATGCGCTTGACCGTGCCGTAGCGCTCGTTGGGGCTGGTGTTACAACCCACGGCGCAGTGGGCGCAGACCGAGGGTGCCGAGCGTAGATCCCATTTGCGCGTATAGCGCCCGCTCAAGGTCTTGTCGTCGAACACCCCGGTGGGGCACACCTCGGCCAGGTTGCCGCTGAACTCGTTTTCAAGGACACCGTCGGTGTGTCGGCCAAAATAGACATGATCGTGCCAGTTGAGTGCCTCCAGATCGTGGCCACCGGCGTAGTCCTGGTAGAAGCGAATGCAGCGGTAGCAGGCAATGCAGCGATTCATCTCATGGGTGAGAAACGGGCCGAGATACTGGTTGCGATGGGTGCGCTTGGTGAAGCGGTAGCGGCGGTAGACATGGCCCGTCATATGGGTCATGTCCTGCAGGTGGCATTCGCCGCCTTCCTCGCAAACCGGGCAGTCGTGGGGGTGGTTGATCATCAGCCACTCGATGTTGCTGGCGCGAAACTGCCGTGCCAGCGGCGTTTCGATAGACAGCCGGGTGCCGTCCTTTGCCGCCGTCATGCATGCCATGGTGAGCGTGCCTTGGGTGTCCTCGGCGTTTTTGTAGAGCACGATGGCACATTGACGGCAGGCGCCGACCGAGCCCATGGCCGGGTGCCAACAGAAATAGGGCAAGTCGAAGCCGAGTGACAGGCAGGCCTGGAGAAGATTCTGGCCGTCATGGACCTCGTAGTCTCGGTTGTCGACTGTAATAATGGCCATGTAGCGCGCTCCGTAGTCGTAGGCTCGCTTGCCGATCCTGGGCGCTATCGTGAGCTCCGCGGCTGCAATACGCTCCCGCTAGCCCGCGGTAGGCGGGGGTTCCCGGATATTGCGGAAACAGCTCCGCCCGGTTACGCCGCGCTGCGCCCGGCAGCGTCACGCCATGGGCAGCGCTGCTCCTCGATATGGCGCTCGAAGTCCTCGCGAAAGTGCATGAGCGCCGTCTCCAGCGGCATCATCGCCCCCGGAGCGTGGGCGCAGAAGGTCTTGCCGGGGCCGAGGAAGTTGCAGTGCATCTCCAGCAGTTCGAGATCCCGCGGCTCGCCCTTGCCGGCCTCGATGGCGGCGAGCAGTCGCTTCGTCCAGGGCAGCCCGTCGCGGCATGGCGTACACCAGCCGCAGGACTCTTGGGCGAAGAAGTGTTCCAGGTTGTGCATCAGCGCGACCATGCAGACGCGATCGTCGATGACGGTCACACAGCCTGTGCCGAGGCGGCTGCCGGTCGTTGCAATGGCCTCGAAGTCCATAGGTAAATCCAGGTGCTCCGCCGTGAGAAAGCCGGTCGAGGCGCCTCCGGGTAGACAGGCGCGAAAACGATAGCCGTCGAGCAGGCCGCCGGCGTGCTCCTCGATGATCTCGCGCAGCGAGGTGCCGAGCGGCAGCTCCCAGCAGCCCGTATTGCGCACCCGGCCACTGGCGCCGTAGAGCTTGGTGCCGCCGCCGCCTGCGGTCGCAGCCAGCCCTTTGAACCACCCCCCGCCGCGGTTGATGATATGCGGCACGTTGCACAGGGTCTCGACGTTGTTGACCACGGTAGGGCGGCCCCACAGGCCACTGACCTGGGGGTAGGGCGGTTTGTGCCGCGGAATGGCGCGCTTGCCCTCCAACGCGTTCAGCAGTGCGGTTTCCTCACCGCAGAGATAGCGCCCGGCGCTGGTGTGCAGGTAGATCTCCAAACTGAACCCGGAATCGAGAATGTTCGCGCCGAGATAGCCTTTCTCGCGCGCTTCGTCGATGGCACGCTGCAGGCGCTGCTCGGCCAACGTGTATTCGCCGCGCATGAACAGATAACCCGTGTCGGCGCCGATGGCGTAGGCGCTGACGATCATCGCCTCGATCATCTGGTGCGGATCGCCTTCCAGCAGCAGGCGATCCTTGAACGTGCCCGGCTCCATCTCGTCGGCGTTGACGACCAAGTACTTGCGCGCGGGAGCCTCTTCGCCGCGGGGCACGAAGCTCCATTTCTTGCCGGTGGGGAAGCCGGCGCCGCCGCGTCCGCGCAAGTTCGAGGCGCTGACCTCGTCCACCACCTGCTGCGGCGAGAGATCGGTGAGCGCCTTGCGCAGCGCCTGATAGCCGCCGGCGCGCTCATAGCCCGTGAGATCGAGCGGTTCGCGATCGGGGCGAATGTTTTGCGTCAGGGGCGTTTCCATGGTTTTCTCTATTCGTACCGCTGGAGGATTCGATCGATGCCATCGGCGTCGCTCACGGGGCCATGCAGGTCACCATCGACGAGCAGGGTCGGTGCGCGGTCGCAGGCGCCGAGGCAGACAATCGGCAACAGCGTGAAGCGCCCGTCCTTGGTGGTCTCACCGAAATCGATGCCGAGCCTACGCTTTAGCCCTTCGCGCAGCGCTTCATAGTCGCAGACCCAGCAGCTCACGCTGTCGCAGACGTGGATTACGTGACGGCCGATTGGTTGACGGTAAATCAGGTTGTAGAAGGTCGCCAGGCCTTCGAGCTCGGTGGCCGACATGCCGAGCAGCTCGGCCAATTCGTGCAGGGTGTTATCGTCGATCCACCCCTGGCGCTTTTGTGCCAGCTTCATTGCGTCGACGCCGACCGCTTTGGGGTCCTCGTAGTGCCGAGCTTCGGCGCGAATGGCTTCGATGTCTTTTGGGTCCAGCATATTCTTTCTACTGCGACACTGCGTTTTTGGGCTCGATGCGCTCCGCGCTACCGGTCTACGTCGGCCATGACGAAGTCGATACTGGCAATAATGGCGATCAGATCCGCGATCAGAAAGCCGCGACTGATATAAGGGATCATCTGCAGATGCGGGAACGACGGCGTGCGAATGCGCGTGCGATAGGATTCCGTATTGCCATCGGAAACTAGGTAGTAGCTGTTGAGCCCCTTGGTCGCCTCGACGGTCTGGCAGACCTCGCCCACCGGCATCACCGGCCCCCAGCTCACGTTGACGAAGTGCGTGATCAGCGTCTCGATGTGATGCATGGTGTAGGCATCCTTGATCGGCGGCGTAGTCAGCGGATGGCGCGACTTGTACTCCCCGGCCGGCATGTTGTCGGCACACTGCTCGATGATGCGCAGGCTCTGGCGCATCTCCTCGGCGCGTACCACACAGCGGTCATAACAATCACCGCGATCGCCTACCGGGATCTCGAAGTCGAATTGATCATAGCCGGAGTAGGGCCGCTTCTTGCGGTAGTCCCATTCCAGCCCCGTAGCGCGCAGATTGGGGCCGGTGACGCCCCATTCGATTGCCTCCGCCGCCGAGTAACCGCCGACATTACGCGCCCGCGCGCGGATCAGACTGTTTTTCAGCACCATGCGCTCGTAGTGATCGAGCCGCGCCGGGAATTCCTTGATGAAGCGGCGTACTGGCTTCTCCCAGCCGTTGGGCAGGTCCATGGCCACGCCGCCGATGCGAAACCATATCGGGTGCATGCGGGCACCGGTGATCGCCTCGATCACGTCGTAGATGCGTTGGCGATCCGTGAACATGTAGAACACCGGCGACATCTGTCCCAAGTCCTGGGCGTAGGTGCCATAGAACAGCAGGTGGCTGGCGATGCGGAAGAACTCGCACAGCATGATGCGCATCACCTTGACCCGATCCGGCACCTCGATACCGGCGAGCTTCTCGGCAGCCATGACGTAGGGCAGCTCGTTCATCACCCCGCCGAGGTAGTCGATCCGGTCGGTGTAGGGGATGAAAGTGTGCCAGGACTGGCGCTCGGCCATCTTCTCGGCGGCGCGGTGGTGGTAGCCGATATCCGGTACCACGTCAATGATCTCCTCGCCGTCGAGCTGCAGCACCAAACGGAATACACCGTGCACCGCGGGGTGATTGGGGCCCATGTTGAGGAACATGAAATCGGCGTTCGCACTCTGGCGTTGCATGCCCCAGTCCTCGGGCTTAAATCGTAGCGCCTCCTGCTCGCGCTCCTGCCTTTCGTCCCACAGCGCATAGGGTTCCATCTCGGTGGCACGCGCCGGATGCTCTTTGCGCAGAGGATGACCTTCCCAGGTCGGCGGCAGCAAGATGCGGGTAAGATGCGGGTGACCCTTGAAGTTGATCCCGAACAGATCCCAGCCTTCGCGTTCATACCAATTCGCCGCAGGCCAGATATCGGTGATCGTGGGCAGCGACAGGTCGTTCTTGTCGAGCGCCACCTTGAGCCGGATGTCGTCGTTGCGCTCGAACGACATCAGGTGATAGACGGCGGTGAAATCGGCCTCGGGTTGGCCCTCGCGGTGCGTGCGCTCGCGCTCGTCGATGGCAGTGAGGTCATAGAGCATGGCGTAGGGCCGATCGATCCCCTGCTTCAGGTAACGCGCGACGTCGTGGATGTGGCTTCCATCCACCCATAGAGTGAGAAACTCGTCGCAGGTTTCCTGGGCACGCAAGGTCTCGCTGCCAAATGCCTCGGTCAGCTCCTCGATCACGGGTGCATCGCTCATCGTGGAGCCGCTCCTTGCAACCGTGAGGGTATCGGTGCACATTTCACACAACTTGCCTTAATCCATTGTTTCCATGGCACAGCACGTTGACTAACGATCAGCCGAAAACCGAGCACGTGGGCTCCGCCTGGTCACTTACATCCTTGCGGCGCTGCTAAATCTCGTCCGGCGTAGGCAATTGCTGCGCGCGCATGCGCGCATCGTGCTTGCGATCGCGCTGGCTCGGGCGTGGCCATTGCTGCACTGGTCCGTCGGGGCCGATGAGCCAGCTCAAGGGGCGGGGCTCATTTTGCACCTGCTCCTGGAGTAGGATCAGCCCTTCGAGCAGCGCCTCGGGGCGCGGCGGACAACCCGGAACGTAGATATCGACGGGTAGGAACTTGTCCACGCCCTGCACCACGCTATAGATGTCGTACATGCCGCCGGAGTTCGCACAAGAGCCCATGGAGATGACCCAACGCGGCTCCAGCATCTCGTCGTAGAGACGCTGGATCACCGGTGCCATCTTGCGGAACACGGTGCCCGAGATGATCATGACATCGGCCTGGCGCGGCGAGCCGCGCATGACCTCGGCGCCGAAACGCGCCATGTCATGGGGGCTGGTGAAGGCGGTGGCCATCTCCACATAACAGCAAGAGAGCCCGAAGTTGAACGGCCACAGCGAATACTTCTGGCCCCAGGCGATCAGCCGCTCCAGGCTGGCGGTCACCACGTTGTTGCGCACCCGCCGCTCCAGCGCGCTTGCCGGGCCACTGTCCTGCGTCGTCGCCGGGCGCTTGTCAGTGGCGGGCTTGTCGAGCGTCTCCGCCGGTGTCAGTGACCATCGCACGGGTCATCTCCTGAAATCGCTGATCGGTATTGCGGCACGCCCTTCCTTGGGCGCCCAGTTAAGCGCGCCCAGGCGCCAGATGTAGATGAGCCCCACCACTAGCTCGACAATGAAGATCACCGCCATGGTATAACCCGCCCAGCCGACCTCGCGAAAAGCCACCGCCCAGGCAAGGATGAAGACCGTCTCCAGATCGAAGAGCACGAAGAACATGGCCACCATGTAGAACTGCACCGAGATCTGAAAACGGGCAAAGCCGATTGGCAGGATGCCGGACTCGAAAGGGTAGTCTACGTTGCTGTGGTCGGCGTGCGCGCCGAGCAGATAGGCGCCCGCTAACATCAGGCCGATCAGCCCGATTACCGCTGCGAAGTAGAGCAGCAGGGGCCAGAGCGCGCCGACTTGTTCGACAGCAGGTGTCATTTGTAATGCCTATCCGATTGGCTTCGTCGATGAGTCAACCGCAGCGTATATCACGAAGCTTATGGGAGACTCCTGCGCGGCGATGGTGGCGATGGTGCTTACCAACGGCCTTAAGCCGTACGCCAATGCTTTAGGGGATATGCTACATAATTGGGCATGTCAAGCGAATAAAGACGAAGTGTCATGACTCAGATCATCAACGCCCCGCCGCCCCGGGTTTCCTGGGGACCTCAAATTTTTGGCCAACCCATGCTGTGGATCCTCCTACGGCGGACAGGCCTCATTCATCGTCTCTAGACCATCTTTGTCGAGAAAATATCCCAACTCGGGTCGGACAACACAGCCATTGTCGGGTATTAGGGCCAGACTTTCCAAATGCCATTAGCGGTATCCGCCAGCGGCGCGCGCTACGTCGGCGGTGGGCTGGAGTGGTGGACGAAGGGAAGCTGGCCGGTATTTGAGGACACGCTCCTTCGCCATGAAAGCGCCGGCACGACAGGAGAGATCGTCGAGCAGTGCGAACAGAGCACGAAACGGAGTGGGTAAACAGGAATTAGGCCGAAATGCTTCGCCTTCGACGATGGTAGGTTGCATCGGAGCCCGCTGCAGTGTATTGGTGATCGTACGGCCCACCACGTGGATTACGCCGTCCTGGACGCCGATCGTCCCGCGGCCGAAACTACTCACCCCAGGGTGATCGCATTCTGATTGAGGGCGACGCGGCATTCACGCATTAGGCGTCGCGGTTTTTTGCTGGGAGCGCGGGCATCCTGCCCGCCGCGCAAGGCGAAAACGGCCCTGCCAGGCCGTATGCGGGCAGGGATGCCCACGCTCCCAGAGTGCCGGAGGCCCTATCGAGTCCGGCGCGGGTTCATATACTGTGCTGGGGTAGGTAGTTACCATTCGGGACTCTTTATTTGATAGATATTACGTACCGTTTATGTATACTGTGTGTATGTGAACATCAGTTACTCTCGACTGTGCGGGCGAGCTCGCGTGGCAGAGAGTTAACTTTCGCGCCGGCGGTCCGGTTTCCTGCGACCGTGCTTTGCTGGTAGAATTATCGAGAATTGCTTATCGTCGGCTAGACTCCCAAGAATTCGTCGGGACCTGAGTGTGGTCGGCGAGTTGCGGAGGTGCATATGGCTTCGGAATCCGATACCGCGGTTACGTTTCTGCGTGATTGTGAGGTTGCATTAGTTCCCTCGGGTGAGACGGGAATCATTCCCAAGGGGTCCGAGGGGGCGATCACGCAGGCTCTGGGCGGCAGCTATACGATTAACCTCTGGGCCAATCTGTTCCGGGTCGACGGCTCGAATGCGGATGCCATCGGCCGAGAGCCCGACCCACCGCCCACGCTGCCGGATCTCGCGACGGACGAGGATGTGGAAAAAACGATCTGGGAACAGCTGCAGCTTTGCTATGATCCGGAGATCCCCGTCAATGTCGTCGAGCTGGGTCTGGTCTATGAGTGCGACATCCAGAAGCTCGCCGAGGATCGCCGCCGGGTCCATATCCGCATGACCCTGACCGCGCCGAGCTGCGGCATGGGCGATATTCTCGCCTATGATGTCAAGACGAAAGTGAGCCGAGTGCCGACGGTGGCGGATGCCGAGATCGAGATCGTCTTGGACCCGCCGTGGACCCAGGACATGATGTCGGAAGCGGCCCAGCTCGAAACCGGTATGATCTAGCGCCCCACATCTAACGGAAGCACCGAGCACCGGCGACACCTTACGGCCTTGTTCAAGATTCCGGGGCCGCTTTTACCACGACCGGTATTACACGGGCGCGGGTCGACTTCTCAGATGTCGCAACCGCTCTCATCTCTGCGCGATCTTCTCCAGCGTGGCGCGCGCCGAGCCGGCGGCGAATGGATTCACATAGAGTTCCTCGTGGCTTTCGACGCCGATGTCGAATACGCAGTCCTCCTTCGGTCGGTCTGGCGACGCAGAGCAGGACATAACCCAGTGCGGACTGGCGCTTGTTCAGCGCCGTGGCCTTGGGCTGGCGTACGGAACCGGAGATCTTGCGCGCCGCACAGGTGATGCAACCGCCATAGCGGCAGCCGACAGGGAGAATGAAACCGCTGGCTTCGAAGGCATCAAGAATCGACTGGTCCTCCTTGACCAGCAGTGTTGCGTAAGCGCGATTGCGCAGGGTTACCCGATGCTGGCGCATGTGGTCGTCTCGAACAGGCCATCCGCCCGGCGCACACCGTGCGGATGCCCCGATTACGCTAAACCCAGATGTCCGAGGAGCAGTCTCCGCCTGGATAGCGGGTTTCGTGCGCGCGCGCCGGGCCATTGGGCTCCTTGCCGAAATCAATCAGAAAGTCGTCGCGGATCTTCATTCCGCCGTGCTCGACATCACAGTCGACCATGAGCATGACACCGCCCTCCCCTTTCATGGTCGGATAGAACTGATTATCCCAGGTCGAGAACAGCGAGGTCGTAACGTAGAGACGCCGGCCGTCGAGGCTCAACTGGAGCATCTGCGGCGCACCGCTGACTGTCCTGCCGTTCACCTCGGGCGCCTTGCCGAGCAGCCCGCCAATCCACACCTGCCCGGTAAGCTTCGGATGGCGCGGGTCCGAGATGTCGTACTGGCGTAGATCACCGTGCAGCCAATTGGAGAAATAGAGATAGCGGTCGTCCATCGACACCAGAATGTCGGTGATCAGGCTCGGCATCGGCACCGGGAAGCCCTCGACGTCGACCGTGGGCACATCGATGGCTTTCTCGACGCGGACCTCATCGTCGTCCTTCCAGTAATGGAAGATGTTGGAGGCAAGCGCCGCGCCAACGAAGCCGTGCGTGCTGTCGGGGTCGTGATGGAAGCGTGCCTCCAGCGGGATCATGCCCTCGGCGCCTAGGTCGATGGACTTCTCGATCTTGCGGTTCTTGAAGTCCCAGAAATGGATGTGCTGGCCATATCGCCCGCGCGCCACGTCCTCAAGCTCGAAGCCCGGCATGAAGGTGTTGGGGGCGCCCCATTCCGTCGAGATCATCATGTTGTGGCGTGGCTGGTACCAGAAGTCGTAATTAAACTTCATGGCTCCGATACCGTCCTCCCAACGGCCGACGATGTTGAAATCCTTGTCGAGGTGCAGGAAGCCGCCCGGACCGTTACCCTCGGCGTCGCCGAGCATCGACACGATGATATCGGAGCCAAGGCAGTGGACAGTGTGCGGCGCCGAGAGATTGGTCTTGCGCTTGATTTCCTCGCCTGAAATGGTCTTGGCAAGGCTGGGACGGCGCGGGTCGGCGGCGGTGTCGATAATATAGAAATTGGTCGTGCGAACCCCCGGCGCGATCAAGTACTTGCGCTGCGCCGAGGCGTCACCATGGCAGGACGAACAGGCGTTCCAGCCCATATGGTGGAGCTCGTCACCGATGGCGCCCACCGCGGTGCGGTGGATGATCTCGCCATAGGTCGGGCTCGCCGCATCGACATCGATCGTGGCGAGGTAGTCCGGCTTCTCTATGCCGGTGCCGGTGTAAATGCAGACCGTGTAGACGATTTTTTCCTTCGGCGCCTTGATCGCCTCCTGGGGCGAGGCGTAGCCGGGGCCCGCACAACATGTGCCGTTACTGTCAGCCATTGCACGTACCTCCCGTTTGATTCAGCCTGGTTTCTGTCCAGGGTTTGATGCTATCCACGAGCTGCCAGCGACACTCGATCAGGGCGCGCGGCGAACTCTCATGTCGAGGGATGTCGTTATCGTGTCACGCAACAATTCTGTCCCTCCCCGTAGGCTATAAGCATTGGCGTCGCCCTGACTCTCGATGTGGATTTTGCTCCTGCATCCTCCCCCTGCCTCAGAACCGTTCTTGCTTGCGCTTATCATTATTTTAGTCTCCCCTCAAAGGATTCGTCGGTCCTCAGGGCCACCCTGCCTTGGCCGCAACGCGACATCGTCATGGTTCTCCGGGAAGCTCAGCGGGTAAGCCGGCAAATCCGCCGGGGCCTTTCCGAAGCGCTCTAGCAGACAGGCCGCGCCAGACAGTGCCAGCCAGACCAGCACCCATTCCGGTAGCGAATAGGTGACGGCGAAGGCAAACGGAATGGCAATCCACAGCGAAAGACATTGAAAGCAATCCATCAGTGTTCCAAGCACGCTCGTGCCAAGCGTCGAGCACAGGTTCAGAATCAGGTCCGCCGGGCCGTCCTCTTCGGTGATGAGGTGCGTGATGCGCCACGTTGCGAGCGCCGCCAGCACAAACACGAACCACGGGTTGATGGCATCCACGACACTCTCGACTCGTGTTTACCGGAGATTTCGTTGCCTGCCCCGTCATCCCGGCTTGCCGCCATCCATCCCGACCGCCGCACGCGGCGGCGGGCGCATGTCCGGATGCGATCGCCAGCCGTTTGCGATCGGCCACGTTCGGCCCGGAAAATGGCAGTATCACGCCAGGCGCGGCCAAAGCGTTAGGATTCATCTGCGCAAAAGTGGAACTATTCTGCGCAGTGCGACACCCGCTCCCGAAGAACGCTTGTCTTTTGCCGAGTTGGGGCAATACTTTTTGAAAGCTCAGCGATTTCGGCAAGAAAATACGGGCGGGGACGGGAGCACTGCCATGCATTTGCGGGTGATCTCGGCTGCCACGACGCTATGCATCTTGTCGATTTATCGTTGATCCAAGCGAACACGATGGTCTTCGACCTGGAGTCGTAGCGGAAGAACAGGCGAAATCGCCGGCCGAGCTTAGCGCGGCGCCAATGGCGATATGCCGGCCCCAACGTGTTGCCTTGCCGATACTCCTCCCGCGCCGGATTGCTCGGCACGGTTTCCAGGATCAACTGGCTCAGCGCCCGCAACAGCTTGACGTTGGCGTTGCCATCGAAGCCTTCCGGGTCGCCGCGCCGCGCGCAGCTTGCGTAGCTGCTCCACGATGCACTCATGGAACAGCAGCACCCATCCATGGCGCTGCATCAAATCGCGACTTCACCCTCGATGGGCTCATCGAGGTCCTTGGCGCGGCCGACGTTGGCAAGCATGGCCTGGGCAAGATCCTCCGGCAACGCCTGGAGGTTCTTGCCGCCAAGGATATCCGCCTCCAGCAGCCCCAGGAAGGCGCCGATCGCCGGGTCTTGGTGCGCGGCCTCGGCGCGGGTAACGACGATCTCGCCGCCGCGCAGCTCAAACGCCACCTTGCCGCCGGTCGTCACCCCCAAGGCTTGGCGAACGAACGTGGGCAGCGTGATCTGTCCTTTGGACGTGAGCGTGGCTTGTTCGTAGATATTAGGCATGGTCGGACTTCCGTCTGCGATAGACACGCCCGGATGGTAAGGAGCAATCCTTACCTCGTCAATCCTAGTGGGTACCGGCGAGTCGTTCTGCGGAAAATGCCTTGCGCCAGCTTAAGGAATGCGTTGGGAAAGCCTCATGAAGTGCCGAGCAAATATTTACGGAGATC
>JAKDMQ010000419.1 GCA_030452265.1 Nitrococcus sp. | reverse complement strand
TCGCCTATACGCACGTCCTTGCGCCGGACCTCGTCCTCGTTGTGCAAGGTCGCATGACGCACCACCGCACCGCCCACCTGCACGGGCTCTAAGCGAGCGACGGGCGTGATTATCCCCGTGCGGCCGACCGAGGCCTCGATATCGAGCACGACGCTGGTTGCCTTGTGCGCGGGAAGCTTATAGGCAATCGCCCAGCGCGGCGCTCGGGCGGTGAAGCCCAGGCGCTTTTGGCCGGCGAGCTCATCAACCTTGTAGACCGCGCCGTCGATCTCGAATGACAGCTCCTCACGCAGCGCTAAGAGGCGCTGATAATAGGCGAGGCATCCCCCCACCCCATCGACCACCTGGACTCGCTCATTGACACGAAAGCCCCAGTCGCGCAGCCGCTCCAGAACCAGCGACTGGCGATCCGCGACTCGCTCCTCACCTTGGCCGACGCCGAAGGTGAACAGGGTCAACGGCCGCCGGGCGGTGATCCTAGGATCGAGCTGGCGCAGACTGCCGGCGGCCGCGTTACGGGGATTGGCGAAGAGGCGCTCGCCGGCCTCCAGGCGCAACACATTGAGACGCTCAAAATCGGCCTTACGGATCACGACTTCACCACGCACCTCGACCAGTTCAGGCCAGCTCTCGCCGCGTAAACGCAGCGGAACCGTGTGCAGCGTTCGGACATTGGCCGTAATGTCCTCACCGGCGCGTCCGTCTCCGCGCGTGCTGCCCCGCACCAACAGACCCCGCTCGTAGCGCAGGTTAACCGACAACCCGTCCAGCTTGGGCTCGGCCACATAAGCCGGGCGCTCCACATCCAGACGTTGCCGAACCCGGCGATCGAAAGCGCGCAGTTCCCCTTCGTCGAAAGCGTTATCGAGCGAGAGCATAGGAACGCCGTGTCGCGCCTCACCAAACGCCTCCACGGGCTTCGCGCCCACGCGCTGGGTCGGCGAATCCGCCGTGATCAGCCCTGGATGACCGGCCTCGAGCGCTTGCAGCTCACGCAGCAAAGCATCGTAGTCGGGATCCGAAATCCGCGGATCATCAAGCACGTAATAGCGGTAGTTATGATGCTCGATCTGCTCTCGCAGCGCGGCGGCACGCTGTTCGGCCGCGGCCTGTTCTACGCTCGCCATGGCTCGCCCGCTCTCCACCGCCCTCATCTGCATCGTTGACACGCCGACTGCGCGTCGCCCCGGCCCGGCAGATCAGATCGACCATGCGGGGCACGCGATCAACGGGCTTGGCGTGCCGCCAGATGTGCCCGTCGACGGTATTCGATCAGATCCTCGCGGATATGCTCGACGGCCTGCTGCGTGAGATCGCAGCGGCGCCCGTCGAGAAGATGACCTCCAAGGCACTCGGCCACCCCGCGCGCGCTGGAAAGCATCTGCTCGAAGGTAACGAGGCCATCATAGGGACCCGGCAAACGCATGAAAAAAGCCACCCCGGGGGTTTTGACGCTCGCAATTTGCGCCATGTCGAACCACCCGGGCTCAAGAATGTTGGCGGCGCTGAAAAGGGTGCTGGGATCGCTCGGCGTATCCAGCAAAC
>JAKDMQ010000205.1 GCA_030452265.1 Nitrococcus sp. | reverse complement strand
AAAGCCTGGCCGATGGTGTCGATCTGATCGGGAGTATGCGCCGCGCTGACGCTGCAGCGAACCAGGGTATTGCCTCCGGGCGTAGCCGGCGGCAAGACCAAGTTAACATAGATGCCGCGCTCGATCAGCCCCTGCCAGAAGGTCACGGCGTGCTGCCGCGATTGCAGCACGGTGGCTACGATCGGGCTTGGCTCGGGCCCGAGTCGGCAGCCAATCTCTTGGAGTTGACCATAGAGCCTCATGGCGTTGGCCCAAAGGCGCTCACGCAGGTGCGGGCGGCTTCGCAACAGGTGCAGCGCGGCGCGGGTGGATGCAATTACGGAAGGCGCGGGCGATGCCGAGAAGATGTACGGACGGCTTGCGTAGCGCAAGAGCTCTAGCTGCGGGTGATCGCTCGCGACGAAGCCGCCCACGGCTCCCAGGCTTTTGCTGAATGTGCCGAGCACGAAGTCCACCTCCTCGGCTACCCCGGCCTCCTCGCATAGCCCACGACCGTGCTCGCCAAGAACCCCCAGGGAATGGGCTTCGTCCACCACAAGGTAGCCGCCGTAGCGGCGCTTGAGCGCAACAATCTCGGCCAGCGGCGCCCGGTCGCCGAGCATGCTATAGAGTCCCTCTACCACGATAAGGGCGTTCTCGGCACGCTCTTGCAGGCGCTGCATGCGCTTTTCGAGATCCCCAGCATGGTTGTGCCGAAACCGGATAATCTCGGCGCCGCTCAGCCGACAGGCATCGTAGATGCTGGCGTGGCAGTCCGCATCAAGCAGTATCACGTCCTGCGGACCAGCCAAAGTGCCAATTAGACCTAGGCTGGCGAGATAGCCGGTGGAGAATACGATCACCGAGCGGCACTGATAGAACGCCGCCAGCTCGGCCTCCAGGGCAGGGTGGCTACTATAGGTTCCGTTTGCCATGCGTGAGCCCGTGGTCCCTGTCCCATCTCGATCCAATGCCTCATGGGCCGCCTCGATGCACTCGGGCTCGAAGGTAAGGCCTAGGTAATTGTTGGTGCCGGCAAGCAGTATGCGCCGCCCGCCAATGCGCGCCTCGGTAGGCGAGTAGACTTCCTCGATCCGGATGTCGAATGGCGTAGGGTGGGTGGGAAAGAGTTCCGCGCGGTCGGTGAGGAGCTTATTGAACTTATCGAACAATCCCATTATCCCTTCTCCACCAATCGAGCGATTGCGTGGGCGAGATCACTTAAGGTGCGAATATCGGCGAGAAGGTTCAGCGGCACGGATATGTCGAAGTCTTCTTCGATTTCCAGCAACAGGTCCATGACATTGACGGAGTCCAGACCGAGCCCGCTAACGAGGTCGGTGTCCTCGTCCAAACTCGTGTTTGCCGGCGCCATTGGGCGCAGGTGGGTATAGAGCCGCTCCAGAATTTGTTCATAATCCGCCATGGCCTGTCCGCCCCGCCCGAACCCTACGCGTGTGGCTTATTCGATCAGTCCTTCCCGCAGCGCGCGCTCGAAATCGATCTTGGGCTGCCAGCCGAGCGCCCCCGCGAGCGCGCCATTGTCGCACATCCAGTCGGGATGCCGAAGTTCCCGTAATTTCCCTGGGGTAAGCATCGGTTGGTAGCGAAGCCAGGTCGCGAGCCAGAGATTGACGCTACTAGCGAGGCTTAGACCGGCTTGGGGCATGGGCAGTGCTCGCACCGGACGGCCGTAAGCGCGGCCGGCGATCGCGGCGATGCTCTGCCAAGTATAGCCGCCGGTCCGACCGTCATGGAGCTCGAACGTTCCCGCGAGGGGCGGTGAGACGTCGAGCCAGCGCAGTACCGCCGCCACCAGATCATGCACATGCAACAGGGTCAACCGTGCCTCGGGGCTGCCCGCAATAGGGAGCAGCCCGTAGCGCAGAAGTCGAAGGAGGGGTCTGAGCTCCCGATCTCCGGGTCCGTATATCGCCGTGGGGCGGAAAACGGTAGCCGCAAGCGTTTGTTCCCGCTGCACGGCTTCTTCGGCGTGGCGCTTGGAGGCGGCGTACCAGGATAGCGTCGGCTCACGGGCGGCAAGCGAGGACATAAAAAGGAAACGGGCGCGCGGAGATGCGGCGCGGCTCGCCTGTAGTAGGCGTTTGCAGCCGCCGACGTTGACCCGTTCGAAGTGCGCCGCGCAGCGACCACGCACCACACCCGCGCAGTGGATGACCGCATCGGCCTCAGCCACGAGTCGCCCCAACGCAGCGGCGTTGTCGAGATCGCCAGGGATGCACTCGATTTGCGCGGGGAGAATGGCGCCCGAGGAGCGCCGCACAAGGGCGCGAACTTGCCAGCCCGCGCGGATGAGCGGCCGGCAGAGCGCGCCGCCGATAAAGCCCGTCGCGCCGGTTAGCGCCACGACACCCGGCATGACATAAAGTCAGCCGGATGCCACGGCTTTGGGCGCCTCCGCTATGGCTTCCTCGTTGCGCCTATCCCAGCCGACACATTGTATAAAACGCCGTCTGGCCTCCGCCCGTGAGAGCTTGCCGGAGGACGTCCTTGGCAGGGTCTTGGGCGGGACGAGCTCGATGCGGCAATTAATGCCGAACTCGCCGTGGATCATTCGCTGCAAACGGCTTACCAGGTCGGCACGGCGTTTGTCCTCGCTCAGCCGGCATTGAACCAGCATGACCACGACTTCGCCGCCCTGCGGATGGGTCGCGACGAAGGCGGTCACATCGCCGACGCGCACCTCCGGTTGTTCTTCCGCGAGGCGCTCCATGTCCTGTGGCCATATGTTGCGGCCGTTGACGATGATCAGGTCTTTGCACCGCCCCGTGATGAATAGGCCGGTCTCGGTCAGATAGCCGAGATCGCCAGTATCGAGCCAGCCATCGCGTCCGAGGGCAACGTGCGTGCTGACCGGGTCGCGAAAATAGCCGGACATCAGGCTCGGTCCCTTGACACTTACGATGCCGACATGACGATAGGGCAACGCCTTGCCATCGTCATCACGGACTATGACCTCGTGTCCGGGCAACGGCCGGCCGCAGTTGACGAAAGCGCTGACCCGCTCACCGCGAGGAGGTTCCGGGGCGGTGGATTTGGCGGTCATATGGCCTTCCAAGGCCCTGCGGTAGACATGATCCACCGCTATGCCCTGGTCGAGTGCTGCAAAAGTAACCGCGAGCGAGCTCTCCGCCAGCCCGTAACACGGCACGAAGGCACGTCGGCTGAAGCCCGCTGGCGCTAGAAAATCGGCAAAGCGCTCCAATGTTTCGGCGTGGACCGTCTCCGCGCCGACCCCGGCTACGCGCCAAGAGCTCAGATCGTAACGATTGATCTCGGTGCGCTGCACGCGTCGGGCGCAGATGTCATAACCGAAAGGGGGTGAAAAGGCGATCGTGCCTTGATTATTGCTGATCAGCGACAGCCATTGCCGCGGGCGCATGGCAAAATCACGTGTGCCCAGATAATCCACGGAGAGCTGCGATGCCAACGGGCCAAGGACAAATCCAACCAAGCCCATGTCGTGGTAAAAAGGCAACCAAGAGACACAGCGATCGCCGGAGCGCACGGCGAGCCCGGGGCCAACGATGCCCGCGAGGTTAGCCATAACGGCCTTTTGCGTAATCACTACTCCTCGCGGAAAGCGTGTGCTCCCGGAGGTGTATTGCAGGTAGGCGATATCATCTGGACCGCTCGGGACAAGCTGCACCGCCGGCTCATCGAGCGCATGGAATTCCTCGGGGCTTGCGACCATGCGCAGCCCGTCGACCCCGTTGGCGGCCTCCCGCAAAAACGCTAAAAACCCCGCGGGCGCCATCGCCGCCGCCGGAGCGCAGCTATAGAGCAGGCGGCGAAGCCGCTCGATATAGGCCTCCCGGCTACCCAGATTGATCGTGATAGGTAGAGGAACCGGGACAAAGCCGCCGTACTGACAGGCGTAAAAAAATTCCATGAACTCGGGCGATGTCTCGGCGATCAGCGCGACCCGCTCTCCTCGCCGTAACCCGAGCCCGTGGAGGCGCCTGGCCGTGGCCAAAGCGCGCCGGCGCAGCTCGGTGTAGGCAAGCACCGCCGAGAGCTTCCCGCGAGCGTCGTAAAAATTATACCCAGTGACGCCTTGCGCGGCGTAGTCCAACGCTTGCGCGAGCGTTGCAAAATCTGCACAGCGCAGAGGGTGAATATTGATTGTTGGCGTTGCCGTAGTAATCAATTCAGGTACCTTCCGCTTTCCTTTGTCCAAGCTCTCCGACCGCTGCGCTAGGCCGCGGATCGGCACTCGCGCTCGCCTCCATGCAAGGCTCGCCCGCGGGAGCCAATAGCATTGCCTGTTGCCGCAGCGGTAGTGGACCGCCAAATGCCCGCCGCGCGGAATAATGGCGCTTGCAGGGCGTTTTGCGCGGCAGGGCGTAAATGTATTGCCCACCACATGTCTCGGTCGCTGTCCTTGTTCTTCGTTTCAATACGCGTAATGTCGGCCATGTTAACGCAAACTGTGCTCGAGCAAGCCTCGTTGGCTTTGCTTAGCGCGGTCATTGGAGCTGACCAATCCGTCTCGCCGAGGCTGGGTTTGCGAGCCACGATAGCGAAGCATAGCGGGATAGCCGGAAAGTGCACATCTCGATCTACCTTCGCGGGCGTTCGGCAATTGTACCGATCGAACGCAAAGGCCGGCTGGGGCTCTGCGATCACCGTGTGTCGTGCACCGGAAATTTCCGCACTACGCTGATGGCACGCACCTTCGGCGTCCTTGGTCAAGCAGGTACGAGCGTACAGCGTAACCTTTTTCCGTCGCTGCCGCACCTGCCTGTATCCATTTTTAGAGGCATGCGCATGCAGCGTAGCGCGCGTTCGTACCGTAAGATTTTGCCGTTGATTGTTCAGACCCGAGCGCGAATTTTCCATGACACCTACAGCGAAGCTCAGTCTACGTTGAGCTCGAGAATCTGCGTTAACTTAAGAGTCCACATGAATATGAAACAATAATCATATAAAAACAAGTATGATGTTCATGAGCTGATGAAGCACTATGGCCGCGTATAAATACTGCCCTTCAATATTGGGGTCGCGGACCTGGTTCACAATAACCGCAGTCGGGCTGCCAAGCCGTCCGGCCTGTCCTTGCCCCGTCCTCGCCGGGGCGCGGGAGATTGCTCACATGGAAAAGCGCGCCGCAACGGATTATCGCAACACTTACGGGCATCGCGATGGGCCGATCGTGGTTCGACCGATCGAGTCGCGTGGCGATTTTGCGACATTCCTGGATCTGCCGCGACAATTTTACCACAAAGATCCCCATTGGGTGCAGCCATTGACATTGGAGCGACGCGATCATCTGTCAAAGCGAAATCCACTGTTCCAGCACCTTGATTGGCAGGGTTGGATTGCCTGGCGGCGCCAGCAGCCGGTAGGGCGGATCACTGCCCAGCTCGATCAGCTCTATCAACAATGCCACGAGGATGATGCCGGCTACTTCGGAATGCTCGAGGCAGAGGATGACGCCGCGGTTTTCGCGGCCTTGACGGCGCAGGCCGAGGATTGGCTGCAAAACCGCGGTGCCCGGCGAGTGATCGGGCCGTTCAATTTGTCCATCAACGACGAGTGCGGTCTCCTAGTGCAAGGCTTCGATCGTCCACCCATGTTTATGATGGGACACGCCCGGCCCTACTACGCCCAGCGCCTGGAAGAGCAGGGTTATAGCGCAGTCAAGGATCTCCTCGCCTATTGGATGCCGGCTGCCGATCTATCCTTCACCGCGCCAATGCGCCGGCTCATGGCGCGATGTCAAAATCGAACTCATGTACGGCCGATAAGTCGCAAGCGCTTTGCGCAGGATCTGGAGACCTTGCGCGAGATTTTCAATGATGCATGGTCGGAGAACTGGGGGTTCGTGCCATTCACCCGGCCGGAGTTCCACGAGCTGGGGCGTAATCTGCGCTTGTTCGTTGCCTTCGATCTCATCCAGATTGCCGAGGTCGATGGCGTGCCGGCCGCGTTCATCGTGGCATTGCCGAATGTCAACGAGGCGATCCGTGATCTCAACGGCCGCCTAATGCCATTCGGGTGGATGAAGCTGCTGTGGCGATTGAAAGTGCGCTCGCCACAGACCGGGCGCATCGCGCTCATGGGGGTGAGAAAGCGCTACCAGTTCAGTCTTCTCGGGCCGGCGCTGGCACTCACGCTGATTGGGGCGATTCAAAAGCCGGTGCTGGCGAACGGCATTGAGGCCGTGGAGATGTCCTGGATCCTCGAGGACAACGCGGG
>JAKDMQ010000418.1 GCA_030452265.1 Nitrococcus sp. | reverse complement strand
GCCTTTTTCTGCAGACTCGGCTCGAGGTAGATCAGCAGGTTGCGGCAGGTGATGAGGTCCATGCGCGAGAACGGCGGGTCGCTGATGAGATTTTGCCGCGCGACGAGGACCATATCGCGCAGCATCTTGCTGATCCGGTAGCCGCCTTCCTCCACCACAAAGAATCGCCGCAGGCGTTCCGGGGTGATATCTCCGGCAAGGCTTTTGGCGTACAGACCCTGGCGGGCCTTCTCCAGCAGTGCATCGTTGAGGTCGGTGGCAAAGATCTGGAGCTTGCGCGTGCGCGGGGCCTTGTCCGCGGCTTCAACGAAGGCGATGGCAAGCGAATACGCCTCCTGGCCGGTGGAGCAGCCGAGCACCCAGGCGCGCAGCGGATCGTCGCCGGGCTGCTTGAGCAGCGCGGGCAGGACCTCGCGCTGCAGTGCTTCGAAGGCTTCCGGGTTGCGAAAGAAACCGGTCACGCTGATGAGCACGTCGGAGTAGAGCGCGTCGAGCTCCTTGGCGTTGCCGCGCAGGAAACGGGTGTAGCCCTCCAAGGTGGTCTGCTTGTTGAGCACAAGGCGCCGGGTGATGCGCCGCTGGATGGTGCTGGATCGGTAGAGCGAGAAATCCACGCGCGAATGGTCGTGCAGGAGCCGCAGGATCTTCCTGTAGCCGTCCGCCTCGCGCGTCCGCTTGGCGCGCAAGCGCTTCGCGCCCGTGGGCGGCGTTTCCTCTGCGCCTGAAGGCAGCGGCGTCGGGTCGTCCTCGTGCGCCGTGGCGGATGCCGCGCCGCCTTCGCCGGCAGTAGAAACTTTGGCGGGTTGCCCGGCGATATAAGGGTGCCGCGCAATCTGGGCAAGCTCTTGGGCGATGCGCTGCGGCGGCAGAACGAAATCCACGCAGCCCGCCGCCACGGCGCTGCGCGGCATCGAGTCGTAGCGGGCCGAATCGTCCTGCGCGAAGGTGATCCCGCCCTCGCCCTTGATCGCCTCCAGTCCCAAGGTGCCGTCGGTGGCCGTGCCGGAGAGCACCACGCCGATGGCCCGCTCGCGCTGGTCCTGCGCCAGCGCCTCGAAGAAAGCGTCAATCGGCCGGTGCGGCACGCGCGTCTGTGGACGCGGCTGAATATTCAGAACGCCCTCGGCGATGCCAAGGCTCGTGTTGGGGGTGATCACATAGACGTGATCGGCCTCCACGCGCCGTTCGTCCGTGATCTCGCACACCGGCAGCGCCGTGGCACGGCTTAGAATTTCCGTGAGCGCGCTCTCGTGCTGCGGATCGAGATGCTGCACCAGCACGAATGCCATGCCGGTATCGGCGGGCAGATGCTTGAGCAGCTCCGTGATCGCCTCCAGCCCACCGGCCGAGGCGCCGATGCCGACGATCGGGAATGCTTTGCCCGCGTCTTGGGTTTCGTCCGCCGTCGCTGGCGATGCGCGAGGGGTGCGTTTGCGGGTCATGAGCACTCCTCGACCGCGATGACCGTATCCCCAATGCCCTCCAGCGTGACCATCAGTGCATGCGCAGATTGAGGGACATTACCCATCGGCACGCCGTGTGTTCGCTGCGACA
>JAKDMQ010000204.1 GCA_030452265.1 Nitrococcus sp. | reverse complement strand
CACGCGGCCATCAGCGCCACGCCAGAACAACGGCTGATAGAACCAATTAGCCGTGTTCACCAATGGGGATCGTCTGACAGGCTGATTGCGTCGATGCTAGGGTTGGGGGATCGGTCGTCGCGGTAGGCCTCAAGAAGCGTTAGCGCCTATTGCTCTGCTATGTACTCGCACAGGACATCGAGCAGCTCGAATACAGCCATGGCCTGCTCGGGGCTCCAGTCGATGGGGATGTCGATGCATGCCATTGGGATGCTTCTCGCCAGGGTGCGTGGGTGGCTCATCGGTGAGCGGCGCAGCGTTGACGGGTCTTGTGCTCGGCACGCTCGCGGGCTTCTTTGAACATAACCAACGCAATGGTGGGAACGGGCAAGTCAAAACATGATGTCTAACGGGAAGCTTGCGGTAAACATTGCCGCCACGTACGGTAATATTGCACTTTCAGCATGAGAAATGGCGAGACACGGACGTGGTCGTAAACTCCAAGCTTGAGTCAGGTATGCGCTGTTTGGCCGGATGGGCCGATCCGGACCCAATCAAGAATCCCGAGATCACGCTGAAACAAATGCTCGGCACCGCGAGCTGCCAATGGGCCGATGCCACGCGGTACGCGGCCGCCACGCTCAAACGCGTGCTGTACCTGGATTGGCAACAATCTTTGGCCGACAACGATCTGCGCAAAATCCGACATGTCTGCGAGGTCGCAGGGGTGGATGTGGCCTTGCGCATGCTGGGTGAAGACGTCGCCGCCCAGTCTTCATGTCTAGGTGGTGCCATAGTCGGGTGAAAAGCTGGCACGCTAAACCGCTTGATTAATTAAAGCGAAAACTACGTAATCGTTAAGGTACCCAAAACGAATGTCTTCTGTAGCCAATACACAACTCGACCCTGAAAACAGCATGCGTGGGCAACCAGCGTCGAAAGCTTCTCCCCCACTGATCCCGATTTCTCCCATGCTTTCGGGAACGTTTCTCGGCAGACGACGAGGTTCAACGGTGCGATCCATCTTGGATGCGCCACATATCCTGAAGGTCACTAGCGGTCGGGTTGCGCTGGCCATGGCATTGAGACATGCAGGTGTATCGTCAGGTGACGAAGTTCTCGTGCCCGCATTTCATTGTGAGTCGATGATCACGCCCATCCGATGGCTAGGAGCGCATCCGGTATTCTACCGGATACAGCGCGACCTCATGATCGATATGACGGATCTTGACGGCAAGTTGAGCAAGGCAACGCGCGCCTTAATAGTTACGCATTTTTTTGGGTTCCCCCAAGATACGATCTCACTGAGACGGTTTTGTGATAAGCAGCATGTAGTGATGATCGAGGATTGTGCTCATGCGTTTTTTGGCTCATATGCGGGATATTCTA
Organism: Nitrococcus sp.; assembly: GCA_030452265.1. Classification (GTDB taxonomy): domain Bacteria; phylum Pseudomonadota; class Gammaproteobacteria; order Nitrococcales; family Nitrococcaceae; genus Nitrococcus. The sequence continues at coordinate 4,855 of JAKDMQ010000204.1, read as the reverse complement.
TGGGCTGTGTGGGGGATTACGCGATCGCGAGTGTGATGAAGTTTTTCCCGGTGTTCGACGGGGGTTGCCTTGTTTCGCGTGAAAGCGACCTAACGGCCATCCCGTTAGGTTCTCCTGGTTTCATTACCGCCGCAAAATCCGCGGTCAATATGCTCGAGCGCGCGACCCTTTATCAGCGTCCCGGAGTGATGATCTCGCCGGTCCGAGGCGCATTGGCACTCAAGAATCTCGTTTGGCGTGCGGCGAAGCGCCGGTTCGGGCGCACTGAGAAAATGAACTTTGCACCACCTTCATCTGAGGGTGGCTCCTGGTTCGACCCAGCATGGATGGACATAGGCATGACGCTGCCTTCGCGGTGGGTCTTCGACCACACGCTCCTGACAGAGATTCCTACTATACGACGGCGCAACTATGAAATGCTCGTTGCCGGTACACGCTCTCTGCCGAATTCTCGGATCTTAAACTCCGAGCTACCAGAAGGGGCTGTGCCAATGGTTTTCCCTCTTCACGTGGAGGAGGCTGACCGCGTAGCCAGTATGCTCCGGAAACAGGGCATAGCGATTTGGCGATTTGGGGAATTCATCGATGCCGAGGCGCGGTCTGTATGCCCGGTAAGCATGGATTATTCTGAACATCTGCTGCAGTTCCCTTGCCATCAAGAGTTGTGTATATCGGATATGGCATGGTTGGTTGGCCGCATCCGTTCGGCGCTCTTGGGTGGCGTCGGCAAGAATTCAGGAGTAACGGCCTCATGAACTGGTCGCTGCGACCCGCTCACCAATTCGAAACCTTCAGCGCGAAATGGGACCGGATCAATAATGCGGGGCCAGCATCTCCTTTGCTCGACTCGCGTTTTATCGCGCCGTTGTTGGAGATGTTCGGAAGCGGCCAGGAGCTCCTTGCGTTTAACGGTGACCCCGAACAGGCACACACAGTGGCCATCCTGTCCCCATCAAATCGACGAGCAGTATGGTCCACATTCCAGCCGTCGCAGGCTCCGCTAGGAGCGTGGGTAACCCAGGATGGCTCGGCGATCAAGTGCCATGTATCTGAGCTGTTGCGTACCCTTCCGGGCGTACCGCTCGTGCTGGGCGTTACACAGCAGGATCCGGCACTGATCCCTAGGCCCGCGAACCAGAATCGGGTGGAAACAATCGACTACATCAGAACGGCGCGAATCACGGTCAGTGGCAGTTTCGATGAGTACTGGACACGGCGCGGGAAAAATCTGCGGCAGAATTTGCGGAGACAGAGGAATCGCCTTGAAAAAGATGGCGTTGTAACTCGGCTGGATTGGATCACTAGCCCGGGTGATATGGCGAGTGCCGTAGCCGACTACGGCCGAATCGAGTCCGGCGGCTGGAAGGAGGCTGGTGGCACTGCCATCCACCCACAGAACGCCCAGGGCCAGTTCTATACGAATATGCTTGAATCCTTCGCGCGGACAGCGGAAGCCTTGGTTATTCGTTACCGGTATGACGATACAATAGCCGCTATGGATTTGTGCATTGTCAGCCGGGGGGCGCTTATTATCCTTAAGACGACCTATGATGAGCGATTTAGCAAGACCTCGCCCGCCATGCTTATGCGAGAGGAGGCATTTAGGCGAATCTTCGAAGAGGGCTTAGTGCAAGTCATAGAGTTTTATGGGAAGGTCATGGATTGGCACACCCGATGGACCGACGAAATTCGCACCATGTACCACATTAACTGCTATCGCTGGGGGATCTTAGCAAGACTGCGCAGCATAGGGAAACTAGGGAGGGCTGAACGCTAAAGCTACAGGAAGGGTAATTTCAGAAAGACACGACTTGTTGTAAGGCGGCATCTTGAATGTCTGCGCGGCGCGAGCGAATTGACGTTCGTGCGGTGCGCCGTTTTTCATGACCCGGCGTGCTCAATCGCGCGACGGGCGTCGTACGGCGGATACTCGCAGTCGCTGGAGCCCGTGCACCGGATGATCCGCGGCCATGCTCCGATAGAATTGGGAATAGCGATCCACCATCGCCTCGATTGAGAAATCCGCCTCTGCCCTTGCTCTCGCCATTCCACCCATAGCTGCACGTACGGAGTGATCCGAGATCAATCGCACCAACGCGGCTACCATATCGTCCGGTGCGTTTGGCCGACACAGCAAACCCGAGGTTCCGTCGACTACAAGCTCCGGATTGCCTCCAACCCGATTGGCCACTACCGGTAGGCCGCTCGCCATGGCCTCCAGAATAGCGTTGCTCATCCCTTCCAATCGACTGGGCAAGACAAAGAGATCTGCCGCACGATAGTAATCCGCTACCCGATCACTGGAGCCCACCAAAGTGAAGTCATTCGTCAGCCCGCGCTCCGTAATACAGCGCTCTACCTCACTACGCAGCGGGCCATCGCCGACGAAGACAAAATGCACCGGTCCTAATTGCTGCCGCGGCATCCGTGTGGCGGAATCGATCAATGCCACGTGGTCCTTCACGGGAATCAGATTGGCCACAGTCAGTATCAGCATCCTCTCAAGCGGCAACCCGAGCGTACGGCGCAACGCCCTACGATCCAAGGCCGGCCGAAAGCACTCGGTGTCGACGCCGTTGTAGAGCACCTCGAAGCGATCCGAGGGGATTCCGGTCTTTGCGGCGAATCGCACGGCAGCATCCTTGCAGACGGCAAAAAGCCGATCCGTGCCGTGTGCTAACAGCCGTGAGGCAATACAACGGCGCAGTGGGAATTCATCGTCGCGATCGGAAAAGCCGTGAAAGCTCCAGACGAGCGATGGGCGTCTCCTCAATAGGAGGCAAGCCACTGCCGTATCAGGCCATGCATTCCAATTTCGGCAATGGACGATATCCGCCTGCCAGCGCCTGATGAGCCGAGCAAGCCGAACAGGCAACGCTATACTATGTCGGCGCCACCGCATGACGAAGACCGCGGCCATCGGATCGAGTCGATCGGCCATTTCCCCCCGGCGCTCCAGACAACAGACCGCTTGCTGAAACTGCAGCGCCGGCAAGTGATTGACGAGGTTCACCACGCCGTTTTCTAGCCCGCCTCGCGACAAACCGTGAACAACGTGCAAAATCCGCAGGCGGCCCGCGGATTGCGCATCGTGGGCGACAGCGGCCTCAGTAACGGCTCTCATTCCAAGCATGCCCCTCAGTCCCGCAAACGCGGGTTGTACGGCGGCGAGCAAGACCGGTGAGAACCGTAGTCCGCGGAGCGTGCCGGCATGGCCCGAGGAGTCTGCGCCTCGAGTTCAGTGGCCGACAACAGCGCGTCTGACTTCGCAACTGCCGCCGCAGTTGCGTCCGCATGCTCCCGATGCAGAATCGCACTCAGTGCGATCAAATAATAGAATAAATCGAAGTAGGCCAAGCTGAGAAAGGCGCCCGCAGTCATATAGGGAATCAATGCGAGCTGTACGCCACGGGCATATCCTCCTATCCATGCCGTCTCGGCCGTGTACGCCTGTTTGGCCAAGCGTCTGAGGCGCCAAAACGTGCCGAATAGCAGCGCGCAGAAGAGCGCAAAAGCGATGATCCCGTGCTCACCCAGCACCTCGAAATAAATGCTGTGCGCCGCACGCGACACGTGGGCCCACTCATCTACGAAATTCGCGTAACTTAACCACTGGCTGTTATCGATGCCGTAGACGAAGTTAAAACCGGCACCGAACAGAGGCCTGTCCAACGCGATGTTAGTGGCCACGCCCCAGGCCTGCATCCGCTGCATGGCCGAGTGATCCTGCTCATAGTTCAGCGTAGTTTCCTGGCGTTCAACCCACTTATCGGGAACGAGATTCTCGGCCGTATAGAGTGCTAGGCCGCCAATCAGGAGCAGCACCAGGAATCGCCCCTTGTAGCGCCACATGATCGGCGTGAGAACGGCGAGCAGGCCCAAAAAAGCGCCCCGTGAATAGGTAAATAGAATAGCTGGGATGGACAGCCAAAATACCGTGTAGAGCGCCCAGCGCACCCATTTATTGGTTTCCTGCCGTGCTGCGACCAAAGCGAGCGGCAGGTTCATGCACAGCGCTAAACCGAGAGCGGTGTTATCGGCAATAAAAGAGTCGGGTGGCCCCCAGACGCGGTATTGCCCCCCGGTCAGAATTGAGAAGACTCCGCCTTTGACGCCATAGAAACCGAGTGAGAAGACCACTACCAGCATCAACAAGCGAATGCGCTCGCGCCTGAATATCAACATGGTCGTGACAAAGGTGAAGAGATAGATTTTCATCACTTTTTCCCATTGCGGCCAGGCCGCCGCCGGGGACCAAGCCGCTATGGTAGTGATGGTGAAGTACACGACCAGCAGACCCAGCAACATAGTTTCGAAAGACAGCGGAATGCGCTTGCGATCCTGGGTCAGCAATAGGCCCAGCAAGGTCGATATTGCCACCCACTGGGCAATTGGCCAGTCACGTATTGCCCAAGTCAATCGATGGGGATTCATGAGGCCAATCCACGTCCATGCCAAGACACCGAACCATGGCAGGAAGAACCCAATTGGAACTGCCATCGCCGAAAGGGCGAGGAGCAATATGTCGCGCAGTCCCACTTGCTTTTCCCCTATTCCTTCAGCAAACGTCCAAACCCAGCGATTCTGGACAATGTCTTTACCGTGCTGGCCTCGTGTGCGACACCGGCCGCGCACCGCGATCGCCGCTGTCGGTTGGCACCACAGCATCGAGCAGCGCCGCGAGCTCGCCCGTCAAAGCGTGGCGGGAATAACGGCCCACCACCGACTGATCGGCACTGGCAACCTGACCTTGAGCGATTTGCTCCAGAAAACGCGCCAACCCCGCGGCAATCGCTGGTGCATTATCCAGCGCCACTATGGTCTCGATACCTGCCTCGCCTAAGGCCGCCGCGGT
>JAKDMQ010000203.1 GCA_030452265.1 Nitrococcus sp. | reverse complement strand
CTAATCGGAGGGGACGAGCCGGCTCGAAGTCTGGATTGTTTGTCGATTGACTTCAGCCTTTCAGCTCAACTGCCTTGACCGCATATCGCCACTGCGTTCGCCGGCGCGAAGCGCCGGCGAACGCCTGAGTCAAGCGGCGGCCCATCAGGGACGTCCGCTTGGACGAATTGTTAGGCAGCAGAGTCGAGTTGCCAACCTGGGAATACTAATACAGCCGGATGGCAATGCAGAGCCGTACCCAACACTTTGGCACGTTCAACGCCCAAATTTACCCGGCCGGTTTCGATGCTCGAAATCGTAGTCTGTGGAATGCCACATAGCGCGGAAAGCTCAGTCTGGCTAAGACCCTGCAACTCGCGAATGATGCGAACTGATTCGCCGGGCGTGACATCAACGCGTTTTTTGGCTGGAACGGGTTTGCTCATATCAACGTCTCCGATAGTCGTGAGGGGTAACGCGTATGACTTGAACGATCATGGTATCGGCCTCCAACGAATAGATGACCCTCCATTTCTCGTTCAGCCGGGAAGACCTGAAGCCTTTCCAGTCACCCGAAAGAGCTTCGTCTCGGAAGCCCCTGATGGTGCGTAACCCCTGCGGGCCAGAGAGCATGGCGATATCCTTCCACTTCTCATAACGCTTGAGGATCTCAACGGGCACGCGCCCGGAAGAGAGCACCTTGTCTGCCTGTCGATGCTCCAGAATCTTCCACATACCACATTATGACTAGAACAAATATAGTATGTCAAGTTCCGGAGCCCAGTTCTTGCTGCCTAACGCCCGAACTCATCCGCCCGAAACCGCGTAGCTGTTTTGGGCCGGCTGCAGCGAATTGTTATGTTATTTACTGCATTGACCATTTACAGCCATATCAAGATCTCGGACCTCACTCTTGCCCTTATCTTTGCTGACTACCTCAAGATCAGCCCCGCCGACAAATACGCCCATCTTGATGTATTGACGAATGAAGTAGTTGACCCCCGCCTTCATGTATAAAACCAGCTGATTCGGTGAAAATTCGGACTCAGTGGAAATCGTGTGCTTTGTGTTGCCTGGAACCTGCTTGTAGAAAAACACCTCATCAGCAGACTGACCGAGGCACTTGCCATCCACGAAGATGTCTTTCTTTAGCGCCTGACCCGCAAAGCTATCTCGGTAGACGTACAGGCCGGCATTCCCTGCATCAGGTGCCGGGAAGACCTTGGCTTGGGCTGATTGTTGTTCGCTTGCCATTGGCACGGATGCGCAGCCAGCCAACCCCAGAACAAACGCAGCGGTAGCGGCGAGTACAACTTTCTTGAACATGTTCTTCCCCTGTGTAGAAACGTGATGTTTGGATAGAGCCTAGACAGTATGACTTCTGCGGGCTGAAGGGCTGACCCCCGCAGAGGGATTGTCGGGGATTGGCTTTTGGCCAGAGCCGCCACGGCGTATCGTAGTTACGCCCATAGTTCACCTGTACGGAGGTCAACATGTCTCATCATACTATCGTTTTCGTGGGCCTGGATGTCCACAAGGATTCCATTACCGTGGCCTCGATCGGCACCGACGCGGATGAGCCGGTACTCGATGTCGGCACCATCGGCACCCAGCACTACGCCATTGATCGGGTCCTAAAGAAGCTCGCCGGTCGTGGCTCACTTCGTTTCGTCTATGAGGCCGGGCCCTGCGGGCTCTGGCTGTATCGGTATCTGACCGGCAAGGGGCTGGAGTGCATCGTTGCCGCCTTCTCTTTGATTCCCCGGCGTCCGGGGGACCGGACCAAGACCGCGATCGGCGCGATGCCAGAAAGCTCGCACTGGCCCTGCGGGCGGGCACGCTGAGCGCGGTGCATGTGCCCACGCCTGATCAGGAGCAGTTCGCGACGTGGTGCGCGCCTGGCAGCAGGCCAAGCGCGATGTGACAGCGGCGCGCCAAAGGCTCAAGGCCTTTCTCATGCGTCACGACATCCGCTACACCGGCAAGGCCAACTGGTCGGCGGCCCACCGGCGCTGGCTCTGCGAGATGGTCTTGCCCAGTGCCCCGCAACAGATCGTCTTTCAGGAACTCACCGATGCGATCACCGAGCGCGAGCGGCGGCGCGATCGACTCGAAAGGCAGCTCGATACCCTCGCCCCCGAGTGGCCGGGCTATCCGCTCGCCCAGGCGCTACTCGCCTTTCGGGGCATCCAAAAGACGGTGGCCTGGACCGTGGTCGCCGAGGCGGGCGATCTCGCCCGCTTCGCCGGGCCCACCCAGTTCATGGCCTGGCTGGGGCGGGTGCCGAGCGAGCACTCCAGCGGCACGACTCGAAGGCAAGGCCCTATTACCCGCTGCGGCAACCGCTGGGCGAGAACACTACTCGTTGAGGCGGCCTGGTCGTATCGCTACACCCCCAAGGTCTCACGCATCATCGAGGCACGCGCAGGCGAGATTGATCCCGATATCCGGGCCATTGCCTGGAAAGCGCAGATACGCCTGCATCATGTGTTCAAAAAACTCACCGCTCGCGGCAAGCACCGCAATGTGGCGGTGACCGCCGTGGCCCGTGAGCCCGCCGCCTTCATCTGGGCGGCGGCCCGAGCGCTTGAGGCGAGGTGACAGGTTGAAGTGAACAGGTTACGGGGCAAGGCCATGACCCGGCCCGGTAATGTGGACAACCCGCGACGGCGTTATGTGGCCGCCACTGGGCGTAGCCCAGGTGGGCGAAGCACGAGGCTCGAGTGCGGACAGATCCACGCGACGGAACCCAGTAATGCGGTAATCAACCCGCGGATATCAGCATGATCCACCGTTGACCTTATTGGCCGGGCCATGGCCGAACCCCACCTATCTACGCCGGGGTGCCACCATGAAATAATCGGTGCCAACTTGACAAGTAGAAGTCATATCAACGTATAAGCTCAGCGGCGCCGAGTGAGCGCAGCGAACGAGGGAAGTCGAGCCAAAGGTGAGGCCGTCCGCTGGAGCGCAGGGTTAGGCAGTAATCTCCACATACTCAGCTTGGCTAGCCGGAGGGGGTACAGCAATCCCATCCTCTCGCAGACCCTCCAAGTGAAATTCAATGGCCTCCCGGATTTGTATTTCCACCTCTTCCTTGGTGCGGCCGGTAGCGACGCAGCCCGGCAAATCAGGAACATAGGCCGAAAAATTACTGTTGGCTTTCTCAATAACGACGGCATAACGCATGTTAGTCACCCTTTAAGACCTGCTTGTTTAAGAATACTGCTCAAAGTACCCGACGCAAGATCGTCGTTCGGCTTGCCTGGCACAGTCACTCGCCCAGGTTTGGACGGGTGTTTGAACTGGCGATGGCTCCCACGGGTTCTTGTATGATACCAACCATCTTCCTTCAGGAGCTATAGCCCCTTCCGACCCTACTGCCTAACGCAGTGGCGATATGCGGTCTATTGTAAGCCGGGCTCGATGCCCGGCTTGCAATGGACGTATCATTGCCAGATCGCCGGCGCTTCGTGCCCCCCGCCCGCTAATCGGAGGGGACGAGCCGGCTCGAAGTCTGGATCGTTTGTCGATTGACTTCAGCCTTTCAGCTCAACTGCCTTGACCGCATATCGCCACTGCGTTCGCCGGCTCGAAGCGCCGGCGTACGCCCAGGCTCAGTTGCTGCCTGGACGCACCGAAGGTGCGGGAAGGCAGTCAGCTGCAGCGCAACGTTAGCCGATGTGCCCTTGCTGTAGCACGGCCTGCAGGATGTGAGTGTCCTATTCCTCGCCATTCCTCGCTATTCCTCCCCTTTTAATACGAAGGAGCCCTGCTTTGCATCAAATCTAGACCTGAACCCAGTCTATCTAATCAGCCGCTTCCTCGAAAGCTGCATAATACAAAGATAGACCCCGTCTCCCCGGAAAGCGGGCTCCAGTCGCCGGCGCACTCGTGACGCTCTGCATTGCCGGCGCACGGACCCGGAACATGGCTGACTCCACTACCCGCCATCCGAAGGATGGCGCCGACGGCTGCACTATTGGCCGACGATGCCAACGCGGCGACGTGGGATCAACCGTCACACCCCATCCACGAGGACCGTCCGCAACACGACCGGCTTACAATAACGACGCTCCAACCTCAAGGAGACATTCGATGCAGATGTTCCCTGATCCACTCCACAACGAGTTCGCCGGTCTCGCGACGGCGTACATCACCTCGGGTGCGGCCGACTACGGCGAGATCGTCGCGATCGCGAACGCGTTTCAGGATGGAGGCGACGACGGCGAATTCTACGCTACCTGGTCCCGCGCGGCTGCTCACCATGTCGAGCAGGCCGCCGCCCTGCAAGCTGGGCACCCGTTGACGGCTCGGGGCCATCTGCTGCGTGCGGCGGCCTATTACGGCATCGCCATCAAGGTCATGTTCGGCAAGCCCGTCGATCCGCGGATGACCGATGGTTTCGACAAGTGCACGGCCGCGTTCGACCGCGCCATCGTCCTGGGTGCGCGACCAGGCGAACGGCTCAGCGTGCCGTTCGATGGCCATGGGCTGCCAACGTGGTTCATTCCTGCCGTCGACAGCAAGCCTGGTGAACCCAGGCCGGTGGTGATCGTCAACAACGGCTACGACGGCACCTTGCCCGACTGCTATTTCGGCATCGGCAAAGCGGCCACCGAACGTGGCTATCACGTCGTGCTGTTCGACGGTCCCGGGCAGGGTGCGCTGCTGGTACACCAAGGGATCGCCCTGATCGCGGATTGGGAGCGCGTAATCACGGCGGTCGTCAGCGCGCTGATCGATCGCGGTGATGTCGACCGCAATCGCATCGCGTTGCACGGCTGGAGTCTCGGCGGGTATCTCGCCCCGCGGGCAGCGTCTGCCGAGCACCGGCTCGCGGCGGTGATCGCCGATCCACCTCTCTGGAGCATGGGCGACGGAATGCGGAGCCTGGTGAGGGCGCTCGCCTCCCCCGAGCTGGCCGACAGCCTGCCAGCACTCCCTGATGATGCCGCGGCCAAGTTGATGGGGGTCATCATGAACGACCGCGGCCTTGAATGGCGGGTGGCCAAGCGCGGCTTCTGGGCCAATGGAGCAGACGACCTGCAAGGCTACATCCGGGCGATCGAGCCCTTCACCCTCGACGGACGAGCCGATGACATCCGTTGCCCGTTCCTCGGCGCCCAGGCTGAACATGACCCCCTCGCCTCCGGTGCGCATGCATTCGTCGAACGGCTAAGCTGCCCAACGACGTTGCTTCAGTTCACCGAGACCGAAGGCGCGGGCGACCATTGCGAGATACAGAACCGGTGGTTGCTGAACACCAAGGTTCTCGATTGGCTCGATGACACGTTTGCCTGATACGCATCCAGCCCGATGGTGCCGGGCCCGTTACCCAGCCGCCAGAAACACTACTGTCCGGCTAAATATTTGGCAAAATCAGTTGGTTAGCGTCGTCCAGCGGTTCGGTTCTGGGATCATTGGGCTGCAAGGCGCATGAGAGCTGGTTTTTCGCGAAAAACCGAGACCGACAAGATCTGTAGACAAGTGTAGAGTGAGGCATCGAGTTGAAGCTCCTTCAGGAACATTTTACAGTTGACTTGGCTTCCGACACTACCGCCTCCATGATGATGGCTAACGTTCAAGGTAACCTGACGCGCCGTCTGGCGCGGTCAGGTTGAACGCCGTGTTAGCGCCCAGCGCCCTTGCGTTGAACGGTGTACTTGGCGAAATGCTTCCAAGACCCATCAGTTTGTTGCGCTTGGATGACCCACGACCAAGTATGTTTAGAGGGCTGGTAGGTGAGTGTGTTCCTCATTGCGCCACTCGGATATGGAATCTTGAAAGTGATCGTATTCCCGTCGAGCGTGCCCGTTCCGTGCGGCACGGAATACTTCGCACCAAAGCTGTCTAACCAATGCACAATGACCATGCCACTCTTGGTGAGTCCAATAAAAACGCGTGCTTCATACTGCGATGGCCTTTCTACGTCATTCATGTGTATTTCAGTGAAGGCACTCTGGAGCGTTGGAAATGCCTCCATGTCGTATTCGACGGGCTTGCCCATGACATCGCCCACCATGCGCCAGTGGCCGTCAAGGGACGTAAGTAATGCCGGGCGAGAGTGTGTCTCAGCGGCCATTGCGCATTGCCAAGGCGATACACTGCAAAGAGCACTTGCCAAAAGAATACCGGACGTGATGCTTTGAAAATTCCGCATACTTTCTCCTGGGTGCTAACGCAGTGGCGATATGCGGTCTATTGTAAGCCGGGCTCGATGCCCGGCTTGCAATGGACGTATCATTGCCAGTTCGCCGGCGCTTCGTGCC
>JAKDMQ010000202.1 GCA_030452265.1 Nitrococcus sp. | reverse complement strand
GTCGAGCCTACATGGAGGTATTCACGGCGTGTCTCGCCAGAGCGCATCGCGCCGGGCGTCGGCACGGCACCCTGACAATAGCGGAGGATTAGCCCGTAGATCCCTCGCCGGTGCCGTCGTCACTCGCATCTACAGATCGTAGCCACGTTCCTCGTGCTGAGTGATATCGAGACCGATGGTTTCGTGCTCATCACTCACGCGCAGGCCGGTGGCCCAGTCCAGCAATTTGAGGATGGCGTAAGTCAGGACAGCCGTATACACGATGGTGGCAATGACCCCAACCGCTTGCACCCCGAGTTGGCCGCCGATGGAATCGATGCCCTCGGAAAAACCCAAACCGGAGAACAGCCCAAGCTGGGTAGAAGCGAACACCCCTACCAGCAGAGTGCCTAGGGTGCCACCGACACCGTGTACTGGGGATACGTCCAAGCTGTCGTCGATATTGAGCACTCTTCCCAAAAAGTTGGTAGCGGCAAAGCAGGTCACCCCCGCCGCCAGACCGATGACCAGAGCCCCGGCCGGCCCGACGTAGCCAGATGCCGGGGTGATCGTGCCCAGACCCGCGACCATGCCCGTGACGATGCCGAGCACGCTGGGCTTGCCGTAGCGTATCCATTCCGCAACCATCCACGCCAGCGAGCCCGCGGCGGCGGCAATGTGGGTCACAAGGATGGCCATACCGGCTGCGCCGTTCGCGGCCAGGGCCGAGCCGCCGTTAAAGCCGAACCAGCCCACCCAGAGCATACCGGCGCCGGTGACGGTCATGGTCAGGTTATGCGGCGGCATGGCGGTGCGCGAGTAGCCCCGGCGCGGACCGACTACCAGCGCGGCGACCAGGGCTGCGACCCCGGCAGTAATATGCACCACGGTGCCCCCGGCAAAATCCAGCAGCCCCATCTGGCCGAGCCAGCCGCCGCCCCATACCCAGTGGACGATCGGCACATAGACTAGGGTCAGCCACAACGCGGTGAAGCCGAGCAGGGCGGGAAAGCGCAGGCGCTCCGCGAAACCGCCAACCACTAGCGCTGGGGTGATGATGGCGAAGGTGAGCTGGAACATGGCGTAAACGCTCTCCGGCACGGTTCCGATGGCGCTATCCACGCCCATACCGGCGAATAGCACCCTTGAGAAGCCGCCGATAAAGGCGTTGCCCTCGGTGAACGCCAGGCTATAGCCGTACACGAACCACAATAGCGTCACCAGACAGCAGATGGTGAAGCACTGCATGAGCACGGAGAGCACGTTGTGCGCCCGCACTAGGCCGCCGTAGAAGAGCGACAGGCCCGGCAGTGTCATGAACAGCACTAGCGCGCTGGACGTCATGATCCAGGCCGTATCTGCACCATTGGCAGCGGGCTGTGCCCAGGCGGGACCGGCCGCCAGCAGACCCGGTAGCGCGAGCAGGCATGCCGAACGCCAATACTCAGGTTTCATGCAACCCCCATTAGGTTACGAAACGGCGCCAGCCCGCCCACACGAGTGCGCCAGACCGGCGGTGAATCTAACGGTGCTCAGCGCGATGGTGGCAACCATCGCGCTGCTGAGGAATCGTGGCGAAACCCGCCGCCGCAGATTGGCCGCTCGGCTATTTGTTTTCCAGCCGGAGCTGCTGGCCAATAACGGCGAAACCACCCTCGATCCGGCTCACCCGGTCGCGCAACTCGCGTTGCTCGCGGTGGATCTCGCCAAGCTCCTCGCGCACGCCACGTGCCTGTGCCGCCACTTCGCCCGCCAGATTGGCGACGCGGGCGTCGACCAATAACATCGATTTGATAGCGTCGTACACGTCACGCACCGCCATGATAGTCAGGTCCTCGTCCATCCCGCTCCGCGCGCCACTCCCCAAGCGCCTCCCTTGTCGCGGCAAGCTCCGCGAACGCCTCGTCAAGCCGCGCGACCGTCTCGGCGTGACGCGCCTCAAACTGCTCTAGCAACAGCGCCAGCTCCCGATCCGCGTCGCCGCCACTGACCACCTGCTCGACCGGCACCAGCGCTGCCGTGGGCGCGCCGCGTTTACTGACGAGGTAGCACGTGCCGTCGCGAACCTCGTCTAGGATTCGGCTCCAGTGCATACGTGCTTGGTAGGATTGGATTTTTTTAGTATCACCTGTCATATCAGCCTCCGTCAGAACAGTCGATTGACCAGTCAATTATAGCGGCAACATTTCACTGAATGCATCTAAACTTCACTGAATGCATCTAAACGCCTTTTAATGACACATGAAGTTGACGTTGCGCCCATTACTTGTATCATTTCAAGAAGGGGTGCCGGCTGCCATCCCGGACATCGCTGGCCGGTCCATAACCGGGAGGGTTCTGATGTACAGCCAGCTTGTTGACACCGGGGTCGAACGGATGCGCTGCGCTGAGGAGCTCCCGGAGCTGGAGCGCGCGTTCCAATATAAGATCGACGCCGATATCAAAATCGAGCCTAAGGACTGGATGCCGGAAGCCTACCGCCAGACCCTGGTGCGGCAGATCTCGCAGCACGCCCATTCCGAGATCGTCGGCATGCTGCCGGAGGGCAACTGGCTCACCCGCGCGCCGAGCCTGCGCCGCAAGGTCATTCTGCTCGCCAAGGTCCAGGATGAGGCGGGCCACGGCCTTTACCTCTACGGCGCCGCCGAAACCCTCGGAGCTTCCCGGGAGGCGCTCATCGAGGCCCTGCATGCTGGTAAGGCCAAGTACTCGAGTATTTTCAATTATCCCACTTCGACCTGGGCCGACATCGGGGCCATCGGCTGGCTGGTGGACGGTGCGGCGCTCATCAATCAAATTCCGCTCTGCCGCTGCTCATACGGCCCCTACGCACGAGCCATGGTGCGCATCTGCAAGGAGGAGAGCTTTCATCAGCGCCAGGGCTACGAAATCATGCTCGCGCTCTGCGCAGGCAGCGCCGCGCAAAAACGTATGGCCCAGGATGCGCTCGAGCGCTGGTGGTGGCCGTCGCTGATGATGTTCGGGCCGCCGGATGCCGAGTCCGCACACACACAGCAAGCCATGCGCTGGAAGATCAAGCGCCACACCAACGACGAGTTGCGGCAGAAATTCGTCGACCAGAGCGTGCCGCAAGCCGACTACCTGGAATTGACCCTTCCTGATCCGGCCCTCAAGCGCAACGAGCAAACCGGTCATTACGATTTCGGTGCCATCGACTGGAGCGAGTTCTGGGGCGTGCTCAAGGGCGATGGCCCCTGCAACCGGCAGCGCATTACCACGCGGCGCCGGGCCTATGATGAGGGCCGTTGGGTGCGCGAGGCCGCGCTCGCCTATGGAGCAAAACAGGATCGGCGCCGCGCCGAATTAAAAGGTGCGGTTAATGATGGAGAACGCTAATAACCGCAGTTCGCATCGTCATCCCGGCCTACGCCGGAATGACGCAATTCCGCAGCGGTGCGCCCTGGCGGGACCGTCGGCGGCAGGGATGCCGCCGGCGAGCGTACATGGAGGTATTCACGGCGTGTCACGCCAGAGCGGACCGCCGCGGGCCTCCGCACGTCACACTCACGATAGTAATGCAAGGATGAATACTTGAGGTGCATCACCGTGCAGGATTGGCCGCTTTGGGAGGTATTCATTCGCAGCCGGCATGGCCTTGCCCACAAGCATGTCGGCAGCCTGCACGCCTGTGACGCGCCGATGGCATTAGCCAATGCCCGGGATATCTACACTCGCCGCAGCGAAGGCGTGAGCATCTGGGTCGTGCGCTCGACAGACATCATTGCCAGCGCCCCCAGCGACAAGCCCATCCTGTTCGACCCGAGCGAAGACAAGGTGTACCGGCATCCGACCTTCTACGAGATCCCGGACGAGGTCGATAATCTGTAATGCGCGGCTACCGAGGTTTGCAGAAGGACAGTCCGCAGCGGTGCGCTCTGGCGGGACCGTCGGCGGCAGGGATGCCGCCGGAGAGCCTACATGGAGGTATTCACGGCGTGTCACGCCAGAGCGGACCGCTGCGGGCCTTGGCACGTCACACTCACGATGGTAATGCAAGGATTGGTTTCTAATGCGCCGGCCCCTGAGACGGACGCTTATGAATCGACAACAAGCCCTGTTTGAGTACCTGCTGCGCCTGGGCGACAACGCGCTGATCCTGGGCCAGCGGCTAACCGAGTGGATCGGTCATGCGCCGGCGCTCGAGGAAGAGCTGGGCAGCGCCAATATCGCCCTGGACCTAATCGGCCAGGCACGCGGTTGGCTCGCCTACGCGGGCACGGTGGAAGGCGCGGGCCGCGATGAGGATGCTCTTGCCTTTCAGCGCGATGTCCTGGATTTTCGCAACGTGCTGCTGGTGGAGCAGCCGAACGGCGACTATGGCGATACCATCGCCCGGCAATATCTGTTTGACGCCTTCCATTATCCGCTGCTTACGGCGCTGAGCGCTTGCGCCGATCAGTCCATCGCCGCGCTCGCGGCGAAGGCTTCCAAGGAGGCCGGCTACCATCGGCGGCGCAGCGCCGAATGGGTCATCCGCCTTGGCGATGGCACCGTGGAGAGTCACGCCAAGCTCCAGCAATCCATCGACACTCTTTGGCCCTACACTGGCGAGCTGTTCGCACTGGACGAGGTGGACCACACGCTGCGGCGACTCGGCGTGGCGGCGGATCTGAGCGCGGTGCGTCGAGAGTGGGACGAACACATCACCCGCACCCTGGCAGTGGCCACCCTGGAGCCCCCGCAAGAGGGCTGGATGCAATCCGGCGGCAAGCAGGGGCGGCATTCTGAGCAGCTCGGCTACCTCCTCGCCGAGATGCAGTTCCTGCCGAGGGCCTATCCCGATGCCCGCTGGTAGCCATACCCAGCGCCCGCCGCAGATCAAACCGGCTCGGGTGCGGGCGTGGCTTGCGGCGGTTGCCGACCCTGAGATCCCGGTGCTGAGCATCGCCGATCTCGGCATTCTGCGGGACGTGCAGTGCCGGGATGGCGAGCTGGTGGTGGTGATCACTCCGACCTACTCCGGCTGTCCCGCCATGCACGCAATCGAGCAGGCGATCGAGGCGGAGCTGCACCGCCACGGCGTGGAGTCTTTTCAAATCCACACGCGCCTCGCGCCACCCTGGAGCAGCGATTGGATCACGCCAGCCGGGCGCCGCAAGCTGTTTGACTACGGCATCGCCCCCCCTGCGCAATCCGCATCCGGTAAGCGCGAGCGACCCGATGGCGAGCCTCGGCTGGCCTGCCCGCAGTGCGGTTCCGCCCATACCACGCGTATCAGCGAATTCGGCTCCACCGCCTGCAAGGCGCTCTATCGCTGCGGGGATTGCCTGGAGCCTTTCGATTATTTCAAGTGCATCTGACAGGTTGGGCAGGCGATGACAGCGCTTGCGCCGCAAGGCGCCTACGAGAAGGGCATGGGTGCCTATGGCCAGATTCCATGAGCTTGCCATCGCCGATATCCGGCCCCTGACGCCGGAGGCCGTGGCGATCACCTTCACCGTGCCGGGTGCGCTGCGCAAGGCGTTTCGCTACCGGCAGGGTCAGCACCTTGCGCTGCGCGCCCGGATCGCGGGCCAACCGGTCGTGCGCACCTACTCCATCTGCGCCGGCGTGCCGGCCAACGAACTGCGCATCGCCGTTAAACGCCAGCCGCACGGCGTGTTTTCCAACTTCGCCAACGACGAGCTGAAACAGGGCCAAACCCTGGAGGTCATGCCGCCGCGCGGTCATTTCTATACTCCATTGGATCGCAGTCAGGCCAAGCATTATCTCGCCTTCGCCGCCGGCAGCGGCATTACCCCGGTGCTCTCCATCATCGAGACCACTCTAGCCGTGGAGCGTGCGAGTCGATTCACCCTAGTCTATGGCAATCGCACCAGCGCCAGCATTCTCTTTCGCGAGGAGCTGGAGGATCTGAAGAACACCTATATGGGGCGGTTCAACCTGATGCACGTGCTCAGCCGTGAGCCGAGCGACATCGATCTCTTGCATGGGCGCATCGGCAAGGAGAAGTGTGCCCAGCTCTACGAGCGCTGGATCGACCTCGCGCGCATCGACGAGTGCTTTATCTGTGGGCCCGAACCCATGCTGCAAGCGGTCACCGAGGCGTTGCACGCGCATGGCATCGAGGGCAAGCGCATGCACTTCGAGCTCTTCACGACCCCGGGGGAGGTGAAGCGCCAGTCCGAGCAGCGCCGCGCGGACAGGCGAGTCGATCATACCGTCAGCCGAATCGCCCTTGTCAGCGATGGCCGCCGGCACGAATTCGATCTGGTGCGCAACTCCGATACCATTTTGGCACGGCTAATTGGTTCTATCAGCCGTTGTTCTGGCGTGGCGCTGATGGCCGCG
>JAKDMQ010000029.1 GCA_030452265.1 Nitrococcus sp. | reverse complement strand
CATGGCGAGTGTTCGTTGAAAATCCAATGAGGCCTTTTCAGCGTATTCCTTAGTAGCCTTCCTTGTGACGGTACTGGCCATTTACCACCACAATGGTTTGGCTGGCACACCTAAGGCTACTACACCGTCCGCAAGGTCGTCGACGACCGCTGCGCCCGCGCCCACGGTGACATCCATGCCAGTAGAGATCCCGTAAATTACGCCAACCCGCGTAGATATAAGGGCGCATCAGGCCGAACAGGCCGTAATGCGCCGAACGTCTCGGCTCGCCGAGCTGCGCTCGACAATCCTCGATCCGCTGGACTCCTTTCAATCGTATTCTAAAGAAAGCGCCGGCTCGCGAGGCTGCGCGACTTGCCGGAGCGGAGAAGCATGCGGCGTAATGCGCTTCGCTATTGCGCCCTACACTGGTTGGCTGACCCCCCGCAGCCATGTCCAGCGGCAATATGGGACAATGTCGGGCAATACGGCGCTCGTATCCAGATACACCCGGCGCTCAGTCAACGCTCTTCCCTGAGCGCGCGCAGCAGGTCGGCTGAAGGGGCTCTGGCCGGAGGGAGTGCACGGCGCAGCTCGGCCCGAACCAATGCACGTGCCTGGCCCGCATCCCTTGGTTCCGGTGGCGCAAGCTGCGCAACGACCTGTCCGCGCCGCGTGATCTTGACGTGCTCTCCACGCTTAACCGATTCCAATAGACGGCTTAGCTGCTCCCGCGCCTCTCGTACACTGACCTGCATAGTTAACTCCTGACGAGTCCACCTTGGAGTGTACGCAATACAGGGACGAAATGGGCGGCTCAAGATCGCGGAGTAAAATGTACTGCTCGACTTACCCCAATCGAGCCGGACTTTGTCGGCGACAGAGCGCCTCGCGGTTGTAACGCTCGGGGGTGTCCTGCTTCGCCAGCACAATCACGGTATCGTCGTCGCCGGCTTCAATCTTGCGCCCCTGCCCCTGCTTGGTGCCGCCGCCAACGCCTTTCACATCGCCCAGGCTACCGGGTTCCATCCGTATGGATCCCTTAGGCAACCCAGTTCTCGATCACGACGCCGGAATAGCGCTGAAAATCGGCCTCATTGTTGGTGACCAACGTAGCGTCCAGCGCCACGGCGTGACTGGCAATCAATTTGTCCAGGGCGTCCTTTCGCCCCTGCTGCTTCGGCACACCCGCGCGCAGGATCCCGTAGGCAGCGGCTGCGCCGGCATCAAAGGGTGCAACCACCAAGTCTTCCAGTAGCGCGATCAAGGCCTGCGCGTTTTGTGAACGCCGCTCGCCGCTCGCTCTTACTCCGTATTCCAGCTCCGCCAGCGTGACTGCGGAAATACCCACGTCCCCGTGAAAGCACTGCGCAAAGCGCTCCCGTGCTTTCTCAGGCTGCCTCTTCATCAGATAGATGCAGATGTTGGTATCGAGAAGATACCTCACAGCGCGTCCCGCGACTGATCGGGCTCGTCCCCACGTCCATCGCTCATGAAATCCTCCGAGAAGGCTGCGAACTTATCGGCCAGGTTGTCCAGGCGGTGCCGAGCGGGATACACTCGTAGCTCGTCCCCTTCACGAATGATCTCGTAGTCGATATCAGTGCGATCGTATTGCAGGTCAGCCGGAATCCGGACGGCCTGCGAGTGACCGGACCGGAAAACTCGGGTCGTGGCCATCGCGCCCACCCTTTGCAGTGAATGTACCTACGAGTATATACGTATCACTGCACCTGGATAAGAGTCCAGGAGCGGGCGTGCGACACGGCCGGCAATAACCACGACAAGGCGAGGCCGCAGCATTCCGTAGGGCGCCAATGCGGCGAAGATATCTTCGCGTTCCAAGCCCTGGTAGTCGGCAAGGATTTCATCAACAGTCATCCCTGCGGCCAGCCACTCGACTATGCTCTCAACCAAATAACGGATCCCGCGGATAATCTCACTGACTGCTATCTGCGGTATCGTCGTCACCGGCGAGCAGATCGTCCATATCCACAGCCAGCTTGCGGGCCAGGGCCCGCAATACCTCGACGGAGGGCTGCCGCTTGCCCGCCTCCAGTTGCGAGACATGCGCAGTGGTGATGCCAGCCGCCGCCGCCAGGACAGCCTGGCTCACACCCCGGTGCTTGCGCCAGACCCGAATCGGATTCTCCCCTTGCATCAAGGCGTCTCCGAGCTCGGCAGGAATCAGCTCTTCCTCGCCGCGCGTCAATGCCGCCATTACCTCATCGGCCGCCGCGATATCCTCCAAGTCCTCCAGCCGCGCCACCATGTCCTGATACTCCTCATAGGGCAGCACGGCGTACTCAGGATTGCCGTCACGCTTGATAATCTGTGCACTCATCGGTAGACCCCTCCGCGTGGCCGAACAGTCAAAACAACCATGACCAACTCGTCGTCGTGAATGTCATAGATCACACGCCAGCCTCCAACCCGCAACCGATAATACCGCGAGCCATTCAGGGGCTCCGCATTGTTGTTCGGTGCGTAGGGGCAAGCCGCTAATGCCCTGACCTTGGATCGAATCAGCTCCTCCATATTACGGGGCATCTTGCGCAGAGCTTTGTCGGCTTGCTTGGTGTAGTTAACCTTATGCATGTCATAAGATAACTTACAGTTAACTTACAATCAAGCGATTGTGCTGGCCATTTAGCCATCATTCGGGCAAACCAGCCCGAAGGTTCACTGCCATCGGAATGAGCGGAGCCAGGCCACCGCCAACAGCGCCACGCCCCACATCGGGTTCAGAACCAGGGTCATGGAGGCGTAAACCAGACCGGGCGCCAAGAGCAAGTGCTTTCAAGTGGACAGCACTTGATTTTCAATTAGTCTATGCGTTACTTTCAATTGGTCGTTAATACTCACGGATTGATGGATGTACCCACGCTTGATCGAACGCCGTCTCCGCAATGCGTTGTCTGATACGCGGGTTGCGACTCTCACCGGGCCTCGACAATCAGGCAAAACCACCCTCTCCGGCCAGATTGCCGGCGCCGCCATTCCCTTTTTGACGCTCGACGATGCGACAACGCTCAAGGCGGCGACAAACGATCCGGTCGGTTTCATCCGCGGGCTCGACCGAGGGGTGATCGACGAGGTCCAGCGCGCGCCGGATGTGCTGCTCGCTATCAAGGCGAGCGTAGACGCCGATAGACGGCCCGGCCGGTTCCTGCTCACCGGTTCCGCCAACCTGATGACGCTGCCGCGCGTAGCCGACTCGCTCGCCGGCCGCATGGAGACCGTTCGTCTCCTGCCGCTGGCACAGGCGGAAATCCGAGGCGGCGCTCCGGCCTTTCTGGAAACCGCTTTCGCAGGCGCCGCGCCGAAGCCAACTGCGATCGTGATCGGAAACGAGCTCGTTGACCTCGTTCTTTCGGGCGGCTATCCAGAAGCCCTCACGCGACGCCGATGGGGCCGGCGGCAGGACTGGTATCTCGACTATATCGACGCGATCGTGCAGCGCGACGTGCGCGACATCGCGCAGATCGAGCAAATCCAGCAGATGCCGAAGCTCCTTCGCGTCCTCGCGGAGCATTCCGGCCAGCTCGTCAATTACTCAGGTTTCGGCGCGCCGCTCGGCATGAACCACGTGACCTCGCAGAAATACACCGGCGTCTTTGAAAGCCTGTTCCTAATTCGCACGCTACAACCGTGGTACACCAACGCGCTGAAGCGGTTGACCAAGACCCCTAAGCTCCACTTCCTCGACTCGGGACTCCTCGCGGCGCTGCGCGACATATCGCCGGCGCGCCTGAAGCGGGATCGCACCCCGTTCGGCCCGCTACTCGAGACGTTTATCCTCGCAGAACTTCTAAAGCTCGCAAGCTGGTCTGATGACCGCTACGAGTTCTCGCACTTCCGTGACAAGGATGCCAACGAGGTCGACATCGTCATCGAAGACAAGCGCGGCCGCATCGTGGGAGTCGAGGTTAAGGCTTCCGCTACTGTCTCGGCCTCTGATTTCGCTGGAATGCGGCGTCTCGCAGATGCCACCGGCGAGCGTTTCGCGTGCGGCCTCATCCTATACGACCATGATCAAGTCATCCCCTTCAGCGACAGAATGAGCGCAGTACCAATCTCAGCTTTGTGCGGATGAGCCTCCGAATGTGGCGACCAAGAACTCCAGGAGGAGTGAGAGGCGCACCGTCGCGTCTCAGTCCCTGCCCCCCGCTGCCCATTATTCTGGCAAACCAGCACGCAGTCGCAACATCCCGTAGGGCGCCAATAGCAACACGTATTGCGCCGCAATGCCTGGGCACGATGCTGCCTCCCGTCGATAAGCCCGGCGTAATACATTGGGTATTACGCCCTTACGCTTGGCGACTCTCAACTTAAGGCTCCCCTCAGCACCCCATCGAGGCCGGCGCAGAAGTGGTCCAAATCGGATTCGGTCAGGGTCGGGTGTACGGGGAGCATGAGGCTGGTCTCATCCAGCTCTTGTGCAACGGGCAGGCGCTCGGCGGGGCGGCAGCCCATGCCGTCGAATGCCTTTTCGCGGTAGACCTCCGGACAGGAGCCCTGCATGGCGGGAACGCCCCACGCCTGGAGCGCGGTAACGATGGCATCGCGGCTCCAGCCCGGGCGAGCCGCTCGGGCCGCACGAAGCAATAAGAACTTTTTGTAAAGGCTGCCTATTCTAGGCTCGCTCAATCTTTAGAAAGATAACAGTAGTCCTCTGGTGCTGCGGCTAATTAGCCCAGCCTACTTATTTCTCGCTGAGCCATCCACGCTTTTCTAGCGCAGCCAACAGCGTATCGGCCACCTGGAAAAGGATGGGCACAAATTCATGCCCTGTTTGAAGGGCGCTGGCGAGGATGGCCGGATCTTCGATGTATTCATGGACCATCTGGTTGCGAAGCTTGCGAATGGTAAACCAATCGTCCGCTGACGGGATAAGGCCCAATCGCTCTGCGCGATCGAGGTCGTCAATGACCCCGCCTGCTTTTTCGCCCAATGCTTCGAGGTAAACCGGCAGAAGTTTATCCCCCAATGTGTCTTGCAAGCGACCGAATCGGCTAACGAAAGCATCGACCCGTTCTGCCTCGTCGATATGCTCATCGAGCCGTTGCGCACGCTGCGCTATAAAAGGTTCGACAAACAACCGCGCATCGGTTCGGGCCAGATGCTCGCGCTCCCGACGTATAACGCGCACCAGAAATTCAAACCTGTGCTTCTGCTTTGGATCGGGTATCACAATAACTGGCCTTCCCGCTCAGCAACGACATGTACGAAGCGCCGCTGAAGATTAGGTGCGCTCAACACCACGTCAACATCGCGCCCGTGCATGCGTCGGGTCAGTCGAGCGGAAATACGAGCCGACAGCCATGCCGGATTCTCCACCGGACGATTGACCTCTACAAAGAGGTCGAGGTCGCCCCCACGACGCGCGTCGTCCAAGCGCGAGCCAAAGACCCGTACGCGAGCCTCCAGCCCCACCTCCTGGCGGACTACATCTCGAATGGCAGCGATCTGCTCTTCGGAAAGACGCATGAATTCCATCTCGTCCGTATGTTGCCATACCTGCTTCCTTATGATACTAGCGCGTTAGCCGAACACGGTCTGCCAGATGTAAGCGAAGACTTCGGAAATCCGCCTTTCGCATCGTCATCCCTGCGCAGGCCGGGATCCATCTTGCTGTTTCAAGATGGAGAATGGATTACGCACGCCATCCGTGGTGGAACACCTCCTCGGCCTGATCCACACAGCGCCTTAGTTGATCTCGGCGCACCGCCAGGTCCGCACACCCGGGATCGGCGTCAGAACATAGCGCAGCATGTTGGTGCCCGAACGAGGGGCGCCGATGATGACCACGGGCTGGTAGTTGCTCATGGGGAAGGTCTACTTCCGAGGCAACTACTCACCCCTCGTCATCCTGCGTGCAGCGAAGCGCAGTCGCAGGATCCAGCGACTAGATTCTACGACTCCGCGTTACGGGTCCGCGCAGAATGACGGTACGGAAAAGTCATCCTGCGCAGAAGGGGGTGAGTAGTTAAATCTACGCTTGGCTCTCAGCTTGAGGCTTCCCTCAGCACCCCATCGAGGCCGGCGCAGAAGTGCTCCAAATCGGATTCGGTCAGGGTCGGATGCACGGGGAGCATGAGACTGGTCTCGTCCAGCTCCCGCGCAACCGGCAGACGCTCGGCGGGGCGGCAGCCCATGCCGTCGAATGCCTTTTCGCGGTAGACCTCCGGACAGGAGCCCTGCATGGCGGGAACGCCCCGCGCCTGGAGTGCGGCAACGATGGCATCGCGGCTCCAACCTGGGCGCAGCCGCTCGATGACCTTCAGCCCCCGCGCCTTCCGCCAGGGCAATAATTGGGGCCATCTCGCAGGGCCAGCCGGCCAGGTGCACGCACAGTATCGCGCGGGTGCGCGGCGTCAGGGCACGCTCGATGGTCTCGGCGGTGATGTTCTGGCTGTCGGGATCCACATCGGCAAAGACCGGTGTCGCGCCCGCATTGACTATGCAGCTTGCCGAGGCGATAAATGTCCGCGGCGTCACCACAACCTCATCGCCCCGACCGATACCGACTACCCGCAGCGCCAAATCGAGCGCTACAGTTCCGTTGGCAAGTGCCACGGCATGCTCACAATCCATGGCCGCCGCGAACTCGCGCTCGAAATTCCGGCCCTCTTCACCGTTCCAGTAGTTTACTCGGCCGGAGGCCAGCACCTGCTGTACGGCTTCAATCTCATCGGTGTCGTAGTGGGGCCAATAATTCATTGGGTTGCGTCGTGAGTTAATGAAGTGCTGATCTATTCGTCACACCGGCGAAGGCCGGCGTATCACAATAACTGGCCTTCCCGCTCCGCCGTATGCTGCCAACCGGCTTCCTTATGATGCTAGCGCTTCAACCGAACACGGTCTGCCAGCGGAAACAAGATCGCGGTAGAAAGTGTATCGTTCAATGGTATCTACAGCCGGGTCCACGCGCATCGTGCGCAGCTTGATCACGCGGAAGCGCCGCCCACGGCGGCCCACCCGTTCCTGGATAAAGAAACCGTTGGCATCGGTATCCCAACTCGCCGCCAACCAAGCCAACGCGATAAGCCAAAAGGTCAGCGCAAGACCGACGCCGGCCCCAAAGATATCGAAGCTGCGCTTGAGCGCGGCCTCGCCTGGCGAGAGGCTCAAGGGCTCGCAGCCATACACGCCCCCAGCATGGTTAAGCCGCTCATGCATATCCAAACCGCCGCTGCGTCTCCTCGATCAATGGCAAGACCCGCTGAACCAGCGCATCGACCAGCTCCTGCCGCCCCTTGCCGACGCTGCGGGCCAACTCGCCGACCAAGTCACCCTTCGAGAATCCAGTCAGCGAGACGGCGCCGAAGTTCTTTCAGGCGTTCATTTGGCAGCGCCCCAATGGCACCAACCAAGATTGAGCCATCCAGAACGGCAAGACGAGACAAGCGCAACACACTAGGCGCCTTTAACCCAGAACGATGATAATCCGGATCGTCCCGCGTGATGACTTCATCCAAATCTGCTTCAGCCTGCTGCAAACGGGTGGATATCATGCATACCAACCAGTCGTCGCGGCGGCTTGAGGCCAGCCGCAGCAAAAGCACCGGCCTCAGTTTGGAAGCACTCAGGTCAGTAAAAGGAAAGGGGGTGAGCGCTATTTGCCCCGGCTGCTTCATTTCCAGCGCTCAACCAAGTCATCCTCATCGTAGAGGGCTGGTTCATCTTCCAGATCGCCCATTGCTTGTTGCATAGCCATAGCGGAGAAATCGACCTCCGACCAATCGGCATGATCCTGCTCCCGCGCAGTCAGCGACAAAGACTCTCGCCAGACCAAAAATTCCACAAAATCGTAAATCTCGGTACGTTTTTCTTCAGGCAAGGCCTTTACACGCTCAATGAGTTCGACGAGGTTCATAAGCAGCTCTCCTATGAAACAAACCGTAACTTGCTGTTCTTACAAGAGCGGTTGTTTCCTGCGCTACAGCGCACCGCCTATCGGCGGGGCGAAGGCTCCCATGTGCGCATTAATCGCGGCCTTCTTCATTCAGGGCTTTTGCATCGACCCCAGCGATCGGCCGGTGCCTGCGTATAAACGCCTGCATCAGCGCGGCTGCCGCCGTCTTTGCCCGCCATTGTGTGCTGCCATAGGGCGCTAATTCAGCAACCGATCAACCCCGCTGAGTAATCGTAAAACGGCCACCGATCCTGCCACGTGTACCGTCTGGCATGACCTGAAACGCCTCCTTGGCCCGATCCACACAGCGCTTTAGTTGATGTTCTCGCACGGCCAGGTTGGGACATCGGGGATCGGCGTCAGAACATCGCGCAGCATGTTGGTGCCCGAGCTAGGGGCGCCGATGATGACCACGGGCTGGTAGCTGCTCATGGGGAAGATCTACTTCCGAGAGCAAAATAACGCGAGCCCAAGTCCTTCCGACCACGGTTAACGCTTGCCCGCACGTAGTTCACGTGCTACACGTTTCGGCGTGGAACCGGAAGACCTGGACTCATGAAGCATAACATTACGCTATCGCTGCAGCCATTTAACGCCGCAATAGTTGGGCTGATACATCTACGACTCTCACGCCATCTGCAACATCGCCCGTCACTGCGCCGTTCACGGCGACCATTACATTCTTGCCGCTGTATCACTGCCGCGCCAGGTTACCGATCATCTGGCAGCCCGGCACCGACCCAGCAGCCCGTCAGCACGAGCGGCAAATAGGCTAGCAGCGCAATAAACAACGCCGTTGAGGGCAGACTGGCGGCTGCCCATGCCAGAGGCGCGAGCCAAAACATGTTGACGGCGGCAACGCCGACGGTGACGGGCCAGTGCCGTCCAGCGCGGCGACTAAGCCTCTGGTAGGCATGTGAGCGATGCGCTTGGTACCAGCGCTCGCCGCGAGCCATCCGCCGCAGCAACGTCATAGTCGCATCCGTGATAAAGACTGCGAGTAAAATGAGCCAGCACCAGAGGTTCATGCCGGGTTGGTTGCTCATCACCAAAGCCATAACACCCATCAAGGCCCCGAGAAAACCGCTCGCCGCATCACCCATAAAGATCCTGGCAGGCGGCCAATTCCACACCAAGAAACCGGCAACCGCCGCGGCGATTAGCGGCAGCTCGATTGGGAGATCTCGCCCCTGGACGAGCAGCACCCCCATCGCGCCTAATAGCACGCTAAGCGCCTCGACCGCCGCTATGCCGTCAATCCCGTCCATGAAATTGTAGAGGTTGACTAGCCAAACCAATCCGATCCCGGCCAGCACGGCGCCCGCTAGCCCCAGTTTTATCGCCCCACCCCACCACGGCACCGCAGGCACATTGCCTAGGGAATACAGAATCAACGCCGCCGCCAATGCATGCACGGCAAAGCGCCACCTAGCCGGCACATCCGCATGGTCATCCCAATAGCCGATCGCGGTGATAGCTGTCAGCCCGAACAGGGCGAGAGGCGGTATTAATGAGGGTTGCTGAGTCAGTAATGGCGTAAATGCAACCCCAGCCATTACAACAACGACAATAGAGAGACCGCCGCCTCGCGGCGTTGGCCGCTCATGGGAGCTTCGCGCATTCGGCACATCGAGTAGATTCACCCGCAGCGCATAATGGCGCAGGGTGTAAGTGATGGCGGCGCTCAGCACGAAAGCCGAAGCCAACAATATTAATAGCAGCATCCGAGATGATCGTCATCGGCCGGCGTGATATTCGGCCTTCACGAATTTGCGATGCTCCGATGCATGGCGCGGCGAAAACCCTCCCGCACCGAGAGCGGAGGATGCCAATCAAGCAGATCATGTGCTTTCGTGATATCCATCTGAAGCGATCCACAGAGCCTGTCGATCTCATCGCGCCTACCGGTTATGCGGCCGGCGAATCTGAGAATCGCTACAGGGACGGGCCAGAGCCGCGCCGGACGTGACATCGCAGTGGCGATTTCGCGGATCAAATCGGGGGTGGACAGATCTTCCCCGTCCGAAGCAAGGAAGGTCTGTCCCGCAGCCGCCGGGTGCTCAATGCATCGAACGAGCAAATCGCACAAATTATAGACGCTGATAAGGCTACGGCGATTACTGACGGCTCCGAAAGGCAACGGCAGCCCACGTTGTACAATAGATGAAAGGCGGCGCAAGTTCCCTTTTACCAAAGGACCATACACGAGGGGGGGCCGAATTATGGTAACCTCCAGATCCGATTCACCCGCGATTTGCTGAAGCACCGTCTCGGCCTCCCACTTCGAGACGCCATAGGCATCCTGCGGCGCCGGTTCGTCACTCGCGGTGAAGGGCCGCGCCGTCGTGCATTCGCCGTTCACCTTAATGCTGCTAACAAATACAATCCGTTTGACGCCGGCAGCTACCGCGGCCGTGGCTAACCGGAGCGTGCCGTCCACGTTAACCGAGCGATATTGCGACAGCGCGTCAGAACCACACTCGCGCATTACGTGTGCCCGCGCCGCCAAATGGATGAGCACGTCTACGCCATTAAGCGCATCTGTCAGCCCTTCTGCTCTCTCCAGATCCCCGACTATCCGTGCCGTCGCGAGTCGCCACGCGCTTGGGCAACGCATCAGGGCAACGACGTTATATCGGTCGCAGGCAAGTCGTTCCAAGAGCGCGCTGCCAACAAATCCAGAAGCGCCCGTAACGCCAACGCATAGGGGGCCGCCCACGGCCCTCCCTCTAATATCCAATCGCTTGGCCTTCTGCCTCGCATTGCTATTGTGAACCACTTGGCTTTGCATTGATACCCACTTAGCTAGTTGCCCTTCACGCCGAGACATCAAATTCATCCCGGCCGGTGAACTAACTCCACCAGCTTAAGCGGTATCTTGCTCAACACGAAGGGGATGTTCGTATACACACCATTCGATCTACAGGCTTCCACAATTTCACGATTCAGAACAATGCTACTTTTGAATCCCGACGTACTCGCGCCGCCGGCGCGCATGCGCACCAGCACCTTATCTATCCTCCGAAATATTAGCCGCTTGACTAACAGCCAGCGCACAAACATTTCATAGTCCGCAGCAATCTTGTAGTTCAGACGATACAGACCGCTCGCCATGTAAGCGCTCTTCCTCACGTATGTCGAGGGATGGGGAGGCATCCAGCCGAACCGAAGCATCCAAGGCCTGAATCTCGCACTAGTGTAGTACCGCACCACTTCCGATATAGCTCTCGGCTTCACGAAAACCACATCCCCGAAGACGATATCGACCTCATTATCCTCTTCAAAGCATGCTGCGATACACTCAAGCACGCCGTTGTCTTCAAAGAAATCGTCCGAGTTCAGTGTTCCGATCACATCGCCACTTGAAGCCCGAACTCCCTTGTTCATCGCATCATAGATGCCTTGATCCGGCTCACTAATAACGCGCGTTATGCGATCTCGATACTCGTTTACGATAGACAGCGTCCCGTCGCTTGACTCTCCGTCAACAATGATGTACTCAACATCGGGAAAGGTTTGGGATAAGACGGACTCGATCGTGTCTCTAATCGTCTCTGCGCTGTTGCAGCAAACAGTAATAATAGAAATTTTCAAGACACTGACTCCGGAAGAGAGTTTGCTCCCCATTTCGTCACAATGCCCTCACAAACCACAAACAATACTCATATAAAACATTAGGATCGTCAAAACAAAAGCTAACGTTAAGACTACAACAAGCCGTGAGCACCGGCTCTCCTTGCCGTGCTATGATTTTTAATGTCTCACGCTTTTGATGCCCTTTGTGACACAGCATTGATGACACGGCAATAAAAGTCTTCTGTCATGCCTGCGATTTTGATTGGTGAGAATTGAGCGCAAGCTTCACGGCGTGCGACCTTGCCAAAATCCCGCCGCAGATCGGGATCAGCTGCCAACCACAAGAATCGATCTGCCATAGATTTGTGATCTCCAACTCCAACCACAAACCCGCTTTTCCTGTCATGCACATGGCGCCTCACATCGCCCACATCAGTCGAAACCACAGGGCGCGCCATAGCCATTGCTTCCCATACAGAAACCGGAGAAGATTCTGCCAGTGAGCTACAGGCGAAGATATCAAACCGTTTCAACAGGGGCCGCACATCGATGCGTGCCCCAACAAAATCAATCTTAGCCACCTCAAGTTTCTTACTCAACCGCAAGAGACTCTGATAATAGGTTTGCTGATTGCGAAACACAGGACCGACGACAACAAACCGGATGTCACGGTTGACATCCTTCAGCTCCGCGGCCGCCCGGATAAGAGTCTCCAACCCTTTTATCGGATTCACATTTGCTACTGTGCCGATCACAAGCGCGTCACCCCAGGATGCTACGAGCTCTGCATCACCGTCGTAATCATTCGCCGGATCGAACCGCGCCGCGTCCACAGGAGCGGGTATCACGCGCTCTAGTTTCGAATATTTCAGCACCGATCCGTAGTACTCGCGAGAGCGGTGTGAAGCAAAAATGTAGCCGTTGGCGTGCTGGCCGAAAAGGTAAAAAAGTCCCCGGAATAGCGCTGGAATAGACGTATCGTTAAGATGCCAGATGATTGGGATGCCAGCAAGCTTGGCAGCGATGACGCCCTTGTATTGCCAGCTACCTCCGCTTACATGAACGAGATCAGCTTTCCGGTCTATCAATGTGCGACGTAGTCGAAAAACTTCGCGCGGTGACAAAATGACATAGCGTATTGCTGATTTCCATTCTTTCGTGATGCGCGACATCGGCAAAATACAGTAAGCCACGCCAAATGTGGCGCATTGCTCACGAAAAACGTGAGAATTTTCGTCAGGCATAATAACTAGCGTGTCGATCCGGTCCTTCAGTGCTGCAGCAACTCGAACTATCCGGACCTGCGGCCCACCAAGCTTGCCTTCCTCTATAACATTAGCGACCCGAAGGCGCATTATTCGTTCTCCGCTGTGCAGGAATAGCGTGGAAGCTTTCAATTTTTATAAATTTAATACCCGTCAAGATAAAATAGGAACAAATCACTGCGCCTGATAATTTAATTACGGCGACAGGATTGTACCAGAGGGTGTTTGGCAATAATAGAACAAAACCAACACTGAGCATCGCCGATAGCGTCCCGCCTGTTTCCTCCATCATCCTAGAGAGAACGCTAGAAACGTTGGCTGCCACCCTTCCTAATAAGACTCCACCGAAAAAGACTCCAACAAGCCCGCAATTCCAGTACAAAACAGCTGCGATATGTGTTCCACCATTATACATGTAGCCGTACGATTCATAGATTGTTGACTCGTAGATACCCTTAGGCCAGAGCAGAATGGGCACGGTCTCTGGAAACGCAAGCGTACCACTTCCAACAAGATGAATCATCCCCATTACAGATAAAAATATATTAGCACCACCTCCCGGCATAGAATATGTTTGCCTCGCTACAGATTCTTGCCAAGCACCTTGAAGAAAATTGACTATCCCTACAGTCCGCATTTCTCCAATTGCCCAAAGCAAGGCAACTCCTGCAATAGCGATTATAAAATGCTTCGCGGTAAGCCTCCTTGTTCCAAACGTATAAAGCAATAAAACAATAAGTCCCAATGCAAGTGTTCTGCGCGACATCAATAACGCCAAAATTATAAAAACCGCTAGTATAAGTTGAGTGAGCCTCAATCTTCTGGTAGTACTAAGGGCCGTCAGGGATACGGCGGCAGACAAATTAAAAAACTGATTAACGAAAGAACTCCAATTTGCCGGGCTTGTTTTGATTTGCCCGTAACTGGAGAACACAATTGTACCGGACTCCAGAAACAATGCCAAAAGAACGAGGTTCACAAAAAACAACAAACTTATTACGCCCCAGCTAAGGACGACCGGGCTTCCTGCATTGGCTAAACGAACTCCAAAACTTATTTTTGCGCCAAGAATAACTGCAAAAACAAAAATAGAAATCAGTAAGACTCCTGAAGTTTTCAATGCTAAATCGTCCTGAAGGTAGAAGTTCATTTCGGTGAAGTATCTATAGCCGGAAACCCTCGTCGCCAGTGGCGTAAGCATGGGCATAGCAGACAATGCAACAGTTATACTTAGTAAGTCTACTCGAAATATCTTAAGCTGACGCACAAATATGTATAGCACCACCAGCAAGGGCGATGCCATTATAGCTTTATAGCCAATTGTGTTTACAGCCCATTCACTTACCGTGTAAAGCAAGCTATCCATTTTGATCCAATTCCCGTAACGCGGTGCCAGAGCGTTTGCTGACGGCCATGACTAATTTGGTGGCCAGCGCTCCGACAATCGCCGCGCGCCCTACGGAACATAGAACATAGGCAGAGAGAAATCCCTCCACCCCAAACCAAAACGCGGCGAGCGGATAGAGGACCACCGCGATAGCTACCGTGACAAACGATACCCACATCATTTCCTTCTCCCCGCCACCCATGTTCATCACCATGGGGAAGGGGCCGAGCAGAACAAGGAGAAAATGGGCTAGCGCGAGAGCACCCAGATAGGGCGCGGCACGAACGAAGTCAGTCCCGAAGTAGATCAGCGGGATCTCTGGAGCCGCGAGCAGGAGCGCGAGCACCGGTAGCGCGATTGCGGCACCTCCGAGCGAGGACTTCATGATAAGCCGCCAGAGTGCTTCGTCACACCCCGACTGCACATGACGTACCACGCGCGCGGCAATGAACGGATTGATGGCCAGAATCGGAAAGCTCACGATCAATGCCAAACGTTCCGCTGCGCGGGCAAGGCCCAGCGCCTCCTCCGACAAGAAGGGCGCGACGATAGCGAAGGAACCCGCCTGCACGGCGAACCCCGATAGGGCGATGGCCGTATAAGCGAGCTGCCCTTGTCGCAGCTCTGCCCTTTCCTTGGGGAATGGCTCTAGCGGCTCTGACGGGATGTAGCGCCTCGCCATATCTTGTGCAACCACAAGAACCGCGCACACAGAAAGTGCAAACAGTGCACATGCAAAGAGGATCGTCGCCGCGACCAGATCAAGCCGATACCCTATGGCAAGAGTCGTTGCGATCAGCAGAGTTGCCGCCAACGACACCCCGCCCATCTCGAACAGCGGCGCCAGCCATGGTCTGCCGGTGCCCTTTATATATCCGGCAATTACGCCAAGCAGGGTGACCATCGGCAGACTGATGGCAAACACCAATTCTGCACTTGGAATAGCTTTCCCCAAGAACCCCGATCCCAGAAGCACGGCGCCGGGCAAACAGAGCACAAGGGCACCGCCAAGCGCGGTATGCGCCCCATGGCGCAGAATAGCCGGCAAGCGCCCGCCGATACCGGCATGTTCAATTAATGCAACGGTTCGGATGAGGATAGTGTCGAGTCCTCTGCGGGCCAGAATGGCGAAAATGCCCAAGAAGCTGAGAAACACCGTGAACTGACCAAGGCCATCAGCCCCAGCCAGCTGAGCAATTATCAGACTGAGGGACACACCACCAACGGCCCCAATTCCCCGGGTTATAAAGACGGCTGCCAACCCAATCGCTGATTTCAGCACCTAGTGTCCCCATCTTTCGATGGTTCGTAACCAAGGCTCTGCATCGCCTCCAAGTAGACCGGGCCCAACTCGGCTTCTGCCTCCGCCGTAACATGTGCCCGCCAGCCCCCGACCGATCCCTCGCGCACAAAGGATTTCTCGACGCCGACCCCTGACCTGGCTACCGCGCGAGCCTTGGCACGTTCAAAGCTGTGACGAACAGCGATCGCCTCGGCTCTCTCTTGGGGCAACGTGCATCCGGTGAGTCCCATCACGATACGAGTAAGTTCGCCCGGCGTGTCACAGCGCAGCGCTTCATAGCGCGATTCAGTCACTCCCGGGCGGCCAGCCCAGACTCTGGCGAACTGCGGCCAAGTAAAGCGGGGCGAGACAGGTGTGGTGGACATGAAACGAATGAAGGCTGGCAGGTTGCCTCGGATATCCTCATAGTCGTCGAACGGCAGTCGCTCCTTCATCAGTCGCACGAGAAGCGCGTTGTGACGCTCATTGACGAAATAGCAGTGATAATATAATGACACCAACAGATCGCGCGGATCACGCCAGAGCACCACAACGTTGTGCAAGCCGCGCGGGTTCAGGAAATGCCCGTGGGCCACGCTGCGCTCCAGCCGAATGGGCTGGTTCCGGCGGAATGGAAGCGCGAGCGCGTCCGCGAGCATCTGTGCCAACCACGTACCACCGGATTTCGGGAACTCGTTGACCACATAATAGGGCACTATGCCAGACAATAGCCGTACGGATCCTTTGTACCTTACGGCATGTATGCGTGATCGAGCTCGTGCGAGGGTTGTCACTGACCTCATTCCAACAGGCCGCGCGCCGTGAAATAATCTGCTACTTCACCAACCGTCATGGGCGATTCATGAGCCGAGTTGTACGGCCGATCAGGCTGAGAGCGCTCTTTCAAATGAGCATAAGCGTCCGATCCTGAATCAGCGAAAGCCGAAAGGATAAGAAAAAAGTTGCCATACTCCCAGGTCCGACGTACCTCTTCGTCATTCATCAACTCTTCATACATCTTCTCACCTGGCTTCGCACCAATCTCGGTAATCTCTATCTCGCGCCCATCCGATAGCGCGTCGCGCATCACCGTGGCGATATCCGCTATTCGGGCGACCGGCATTTTGGTGACCATTACCTCCCCCCCGGTCGCCAACCAAACTGAGTCGAGCACCAGCGCGGCGGCCTCTTCGAGAGTCATGATAAAGCGGGTCATGGCTCGATCGGTGAGGGTGACTGGGCCGCCACTCGCGATCTGGCGGCGGAAGAGTGGTACCACGGAGCCCCGCGACCCCAGCACGTTGCCGAAGCGGGTCGAGGCGAACACGGTGGACGCGTTACGGTTGCTTTCGCTCGCGGCGGTCATCAGCCGCTCACTCATTAGCTTGGAGGTACCCATGACGTTGGTCGGGTTTACCGCCTTATCGGACGAGGTAAATATCACTCGCCCTACTCCGTTCGCCAGTGCCGCGTCAATAACGTTCTGCGTGCCCTCTATATTCGTACGCACGGCCTGGTTTGGGCTGTCCTCGCAAAGGCCCACATGCTTCAGCGCAGCGGCATGCAGCACGACATCCACCGCCTGCATACGCAGCTTCAGCGCCTCCACATCGCGGACGTCGGCCAGATGGCACCTGACTCGACCGGTGGTGTGATACTGATCCATCTGGAAGAACAGTTCCGTCTCGTTATTGTCGAGACAGACGATACCGGCTGCACCTCCTTCAACCAATTGTCGCACAAGCTCGGCGCCCACGGTGCCACAGGAACCGGTCACCAACACGATCTTATTTCTGAACTTCTCCATACCCATCAGCTCCATCTAACCCGGGGCATGATGCGTTCGCTCACGATCCGATCCTTGTTTTCGATGATGCGTTCCAGCATGTCGGTGATGACATCCTCGGTCATGTAATGAGGTGCGAGTCCCAGATCTATCAGCCCAGAATGAACGGGATTGTAGTAGTGCTCTTCCTTTTCCTTACGCGGGTTCGGAATCGACGCGATTGCGACGTCAAGACCCATCTTATCGCCCACCACCTTTACGCGCTCGGCGAGATCGTTGACCGTGAAGGCTTCGGTGAATTGGTTTAAGATGCGCAGGTGCCCCCTTGCGGGCGGCTTCTCGGCGGCAAGGCGCACACACTGCAGCGTGTCGCGCAGAGCGAGGTAGCCTCGGGTCTGCCCGCCACCACCATAGACGGTCAGTGGCACTCGCGCGACCGCCTGCACGAGGAAGCGATTTACTGCCGTACCGAAAATATCGTCATAGTGAAAATTTGGGCTAAGTCGCGGGTCGAGGTCGGCCTCGTTGGTCGAGATGCCATAGACGGGACCTTGCATGAGATCAGTCACGCGAAGCCCATAGGTACGTACGTAAAACCAGAGGAGATCGGTATCCAGAATCTTAGTAGTGTGGTAAAGAGACCCTGCCGCGCGCGGGAACAGAAATGTATCCTTACGGCCTTTGTGCGCAATCTCGATCCAGCCCTCCTCGATGTCGATATCCGGTGTGCCGTATTCCCCCATCGTGCCCAACTTCACGATGTGGCAATCAGAAACAATGTCCTTAACCGCCCAGATGCAGTTGAAAGTGACGTCCAAGTTGTTCCTTAGCGTTTCGCGCGCCTCACGGAAGCCGCGCATTGAATAGGGTGCCGACGGCTGTTCGGCGTAGTGAATAATCGCGTTCGGCATGAATTCGCGCACGATGCTGAACATCACGTCCGAATCGTTTAAATCGCCAATGCGCACGGCGATCTCGTGGCCTGAGACAGCAGCGAAGACTCTGGCGCGCTCTGTCAGACTTGGCGCGACCAACAGCGCTTCACTATTGGTAGCCTCGGCGATGCGGCGACGTAGGTAGTTATCGACGACGCAGCATTCGTGACCGGCTGCGGCCAAATTCATTGCCGTTGGCCAGCCAAGATAACCGTCGCCCCCGAGTATCAGCACGCGCATAATCTGCCCTCCAGTTCTTCAAGCTAAACGCGTATCTAGAAAGAAGCGGACCGTACGTCGCAACCCGTCCTCCAATGACACGGTTGTAGACCAACCAAGGCGCGCGCACGCCTTCGACGTATCCGAGAAGTTGCGTGCAACATCACCATTGCGAGTGGCGCCATGCCTTATCTCAGGTACAGTCATGCCTTCCGCGCGCATCGCCTCCCGAAGCTTATCTGCCAGATCCAGAACGGTAGTCTCGCTTGCGGTGGCGATCTGGAAGATCTCACCGCCGATCGCCGGTGTTTCGGCGGCACGAAGAATCGCATCGATTAAATCGGAGATATGGATGAAGTCACGTGTCTGACTACCATCACCATAGATCTCCAGCGGCTGTCCGGCTAGGGCCTCCTTGATGAACTTTGCCACGACTGAGCTCTTATGGCCTGATCCTTCGCCGTAGACGTTGCCGAAACGCAACGTCACAGTCTCGACGCCGAAGCACTGATAGTAGGCTGAACAGTAGCCTTCGCCGGAAAGCTTTGAGGCGCCGTAGGGTGAGGCCGGACGGGGAGCCATTTCCTCGTGCAGTGGCGGCGTCTGCGCCCCGAGCGGTGCGCCTGACGAGGCAAAGACGAAGCGGCGGGTACCTGCGGAGCGGCAACCTTCGAGCATGTTCAACACGCCGATTACATTAGCGTGACAGTCGCGTATCGGGTCTGCCACAGACTGCGGCACCCCCGTATTCGCTGCGAGGTGAATCACAACTTCGGCCCCTGCCAACCCACGGGCAACAGCCTTCTGATCGGTGATGTCACCTTCGAGCAAGGCCAGCGGCGCAGACCAGTCCGCCGGATTTACATCGGCATCGAGATCCTGAAACGCAGCGATTTCGGCCAGTTCCGTACGCGACCCCGTCGAGAGATTGTCAAGCACCCGCACTGTGTGCTCTCCCTCTGCAAGTAGCTGCGCAACGAGCGCCCTGCCAATGAAACCGCAGCCGCCAGTAATTAACCACTTCATGGTAAGGGCTACCCCTTTCTCCGCTACGCAGATCACGCTGTGCGGCTCGTCGCCGCGTTCCATGGAAACGGACACGGATCACTTCTCCTGTGATTCAGCTCTAAACTTGCGTCAGAAGATGGCCACCCCCATTCCAAATGGTTGATCGCCCGCTGCCAGAGTGCTGGGGCGGTTCCCACGCTGTCTACCGGAAAGCCTAAGTGGTAAGTCGCTATGGACCGTGTGTTCTGGCACACTACTACCCTGGCGTGCGGCCCCACATGCGGCTCAAATCAATACGTTGCGCGAACCCTCTAGTCGCCGCCGGGGGGGGGGGGTGACCGACGACTCGCGTCTGGAGCCCCAGTCGTTGAGCATGTCGCATAATCTCCAGCAGTAGCATCACGCGGTTTTCGCCCTTCCGCGCCTGGAACAATCCCTACAGATTCGCGAATGGCCCTTCGATTATCCTCAGCCGCTCGTTCAGGCGGAAGCGGCCGGTGTCGTCAATCGCCACGCAGTCATCGTCGCTTGCCCTGGCTTTGAGTCCATCCACAACACATCCGGAACCGCCCGCACACGGCAACGCCCCCGACCCGCGCGGTGCCCTTCTCGCCAATTATTGTGATAGTGCCATCGAAGTTTTTGGGATGGGTCAACATGGTGACGTTCACCAAGCCCAGAGCACCGCTGCGCCAGCGGATGTCCACGGCCGCCGTGTCTTCCACAAGCTTCTGCGCTATGCGGCCACAGCCGACCAAACCGAAGCGGATGCGTCGATCACGGATAGCGGTGGGTTCGGTTTTGTGCATACTGCGTTCAAGCTCCCGGCTGTATGCTTTCCATCAGGCGCGACGCCATTTGACGGCAGCCCTGTTAGACGCCATAAGTGCCCCCGACCAATCACATTTACTCGGCAATCGCATTGTATCTGTGCGGAATAAGTAAGCGCCAATCGTTTCGCTATTTCAGGGTTGGGAACCTCTGATAACTCGCGAGTTTCGTCAATCCGACCTGTATGTGCGCGGCCACGCACGGGCAGGCGCAGGGCGGACAAATCCGTAGGAAGGAGTTTAACGTATGTGGGCAAGGATGCCCGCGCTCCCAGGATGCAAGAAACCGTATCGAGCCCGGCGCGGGTTCATACACTCTGCCCACTCCGCCCTTGGGTGAGTAGTTAGTGCGGCAGGCCATAGGTGATCACCGGCGCGCAGCGCCTGCCCGTGGATGGGCCGGCGTGAAGTCTGCAGAGGCGGCATGAGGACATCGAGCCGTAATAACCCAACCGCCGCGGTAGCCAAGCGGCCCCAGAGTCTAGCGCAGAACTTCGTCCGGGCTTTGCGCCGTGAGGATGCGCTCGGACCAACTTAGCAGCGTTTCAGCATCTGCCGTCTCGATGCGGCGACGTTGAGATTCGGTGAGAACGCCGAACTTGCGCTCCAGTAGACGGACCAAGACAGCGGCTTCTCCCTGCTGTAGGCCCTGCTGCAGGCCCTGCTGCTTGCCTTGTTCGAGACCTTGCTGCAAGCCCTGCTGCTTGCCTTGTTCGAGACCTTGCTGCAGGCCCTGCTGTTTACCTTGTTCGAGACCTTGCTGCAAGCCCTGCTTTAGTCCGCGCTCCGTGAAACGTTCGGCGAATGCGCTCATGGCTTGTACCTCGTCGGGGTAGCGTTCCTGAAACACACGGTGTTCATTATCATCCAGCGCCGCGTAGATGTCGATGAAATCCACGTACTTGGCCTGGTGGTCTGGGTCCGGCTCCAGCGCCAGCAGACCCCGCACCGCCTGGCCATAAATGTCCGGCTTGCGCGCCGCGGGATAGGCCATGTTCGGCAGGTTCAAGCGCGCGACCAGGTTGTCGCTGTGCAGATACGACTCGGCC
>JAKDMQ010000417.1 GCA_030452265.1 Nitrococcus sp. | reverse complement strand
GGCGAACGCGCACGAGCAGCCCGTGGCGTGACCTTCCCGCCTCGTTCGGCAACTGGAACTCTGTGTACACGCGATAAACCCCG
Source organism: Nitrococcus sp. (assembly GCA_030452265.1). Taxonomy (GTDB): domain Bacteria; phylum Pseudomonadota; class Gammaproteobacteria; order Nitrococcales; family Nitrococcaceae; genus Nitrococcus. Next base: position 1,495 of record JAKDMQ010000417.1, on the reverse strand, counting down.
ACTCTGGCGAAATCTGCTTGCACCGCCGCGCTGGGTCTGATTCGCTGCGGTCATGGCAGGTGTGGTGCTGACCGCTGAGGATCGGAGGTTCTTTCTGGCGGCGATGCGTCGGCAGGGGAACAGCGCGGTGCATCGGCGGATGAACGCGCTGCTGCTGCTGGACGACGGCTGGAAGGCCGATCGGGTGGCCGAGGCGCTGTTCGTCGAGGCGGAGACGGTGCGGGCGCATCGGCGCCTCTACACGGCAGGCGGCCGGGCGGGCGTCGAGCGCCTGGCCTATGTCGGGCACGCCCCGGTGTTGAGCGCGGCGCAGGTGGCGGAGCTGTCGGCCGCGCTCTCGGAGCGGGTGTATCTCACGGCGAAGGCGGTCTGCGCGTTGGTGGCGGAGCGCTTCGGTCTCGTCTACACGCCGCACGCCATGGCCCGCCTGCTCGGGCGGATCGGCTTTGTCTGGAAACGGCCGAAGGTGGTGCCGGCCAAGGCCGACGCCGCGGCCCAGCGCGCCTTCCTCGAAGACACGCTGCTGCCGCTGATGGCCGCCGCCGAGGCGAACCCGGCCGAGCCGCTGCTGTTCGTCGATGCGACCCATCCGGCCTATTCCGCCCACCCCGCCTGCGGCTGGATCCGGCGTGGCGAGAGGGCGATGCTGAAGAGTACCCACGGCCGGGCGAACGTCACCGTCAACGGCGCGCTGTCCTGGCCGGAGCGCGAGGTGATCACGCGCGAGGCCGGCAAGATCACCGGCGCCGAGATGGTCGCCTTCTTCGAGCAGATCGCCGAGCGCTACCCGCTGGCCCGCACCATCACCCTGATCGCCGACAACGCCAGCTATAACCGCGCCCGTGTCGTGCGCGAATGGCTCGCCGAGCCGGACTGCCGCGTCCGCCTCGTCTATCTGCCGCCCTATGCGCCCAATCTGAACCTCATCGAGCGATTGTGGTGGTTCTTCAAGAAGAAGACGCTCTGGAACACCCCCTACCCGACGTTCGCCGATTTCAGACAGGCGATCCGGGACTTCTTCAGCAACCTCGGCCAGTGGACGACCGAGCTCGCATCCCTCCTGACCAATCGCTTCCACCTCATCGAGCTCCAACCAGCAAAGGTTCCAATGGCGTAGAGGTTTATCACTCATCGAGCGGCTTTGGCGCTCGCTCAAATACGAGGCGGTCTACCTGCACGAGCTGACCGATGGCTTCAGGGCCGAACGGGTCATCGGCGACTGGATCAGCTTCTACAACCGCGAGCGGCCCCATTCCGCGCTCGGCGGCCGAACGCCGGCCGAAGCCTATGCGGCCGGGCGGCCTGTGGATATGATGGACAAGGCTTCCGCCTTGCCCACATCTCCACAGGCTCAACAGCAACAGCAGAACGCGATAAACGGGATTCTGGCGGCATGATGATCAGACACCGGAATACACCTTACCCGAGCCGCTAACCTGTCCAGCGATGTGGGACCACCTCAACTACCTGCGCGGCAACAAGCTCGCGATCACCG
>JAKDMQ010000201.1 GCA_030452265.1 Nitrococcus sp. | reverse complement strand
ACCGCACGCACGGTTCGGAGGGCGGGGACGGCGGTAGCCGTCCCCGACCCCTATCAGACAGTGACAGATCCAATTCACAGCTATGCCTGGCTTTGCGTTGGCAGCAACCAAAAGGACGTTAAAGGTTCTTCATATGGATTCGACGGTTTGCAACGGTATTGGGCAGGTTCGGCATGACGTCAGCCTGTTGACCGACCAGGATATTTACCTCTTCAGACAAGGTACGCATTGCAGGCTGTACCAGAAGCTTGGGGCCCATCCGCTGAATGTCGGGGGCATCGACGGCACGTACTTTGCCGTCTGGGCACCCAACGCCGACCGGGTTTCCGTCATCGGCGAGCTCAATGGCTGGCAGACCGATATTCATGAGCTTACCCACCGGCTCGATGAATCCGGTATCTGGGAAGGCTTCATCCCCGGGGCCGGCACCAGCGCGTTGTACAAATATCACGTCAGATCCCGCTGGAACGGTTACCAAGCCGATAAGGGCGATCCATTCGCTTGCTACTCGGAGGTGCCGCCCGGAACCTCCTCACGCATCTGGCAGGCGCACTACGCTTGGCAGGATGCCGATTGGATGGCGCGACGGCACAGCGCCAACGGCCTCGATGCGCCGATCTCAATCTACGAGGTGCATCTCGGCTCCTGGCGCCGGGTACCGGAGGAGGACAATCGTTCGCTTGGCTATCGCGAGATCGCGCATGCGCTCGCCGACCATGTCCGCGAGCTCGGCTTTACCCATGTCGAGATTCTGCCGGTTATGGAACATCCCTTCTACGGATCCTGGGGTTACCAGACAGTCGGCTACTTCGCGCCGACCGCGCGCTACGGCACGCCCGAGGACTTCATGTACTTCGTCGATTACCTGCATCGCAACGGCATCGGCGTCATCCTCGACTGGGTTCCCTCGCATTTCCCCGGTGACGGCCATGGACTGGCCTATTTCGACGGTACTCATCTCTATGAGCATGCCGACCGCAGAAAAGGTTTTCACCCCGAGTGGAACAGCTACATCTTCAACTACGGCCGCCATGAGGTGCGCTCATTTCTGCTGAGCAGCGCCTTGTACTGGCTCGACCGGTACCACCTCGACGGCTTGCGGGTGGATGGGGTCGCCTCCATGCTCTATCTCGATTATGCGCGCAACGCGGGCGAGTGGATCCCAAATGAGCACGGCGGCAACGAGAATTTGGACGCGATCGGCTTTCTGCGCAGCCTCAACGAGGCTGTATACCGGGATCATCCCGATGTGCACACCATTGCGGAGGAGTCCACCGCCTGGCCCATGGTCTCGCGGCCTGTCTACCTCGGCGGGCTTGGCTTCGGCATGAAATGGAACATGGGCTGGATGCACGACACCCTGAGCTACTTCGCGCACGATCCCGTCTATCGCAAGCACCACCATGACCAGCTCACGTTCAGCCTGTGGTACGCGTTCAACGAAAACTTCGTGCTTCCGCTTTCCCACGACGAGGTCGTGTACGGCAAGGGCTCACTGCTCGGCAAGATGCCGGGTGACGAGTGGCAGAAGTTCGCCAACCTGCGCTTGCTCTACGGCTATATGTGGGCCCATCCGGGCAAGAAGCTCCTGTTCATGGGCGGCGAGCTCGGCCAAGGCTCGGAATGGAGCCACGAGGCGAGTCTCGACTGGCATCTACTCGAACAGCCACGGACACAAGGGCTTAGTCGTTGGCTGCAGGATTTGAACCGCTGCTATCGGGAACAACCGGCGCTCTATGAGATCGACTTCGAAGCCAATGGATTCGAGTGGATCGGCGCCCACGACTGGGAGAACAGCATCATCAGCTTCCTGCGCCGCGGCCGTAATCCTGGGGAATACCTGCTGGTGGTTTGCAACTTTACGCCCGTGGCGCGGACCAACTACCGAGTTGGCGTGCCTCGTGGCGGTTGGTGGCGGGAGATCCTCAACAGCGACGCCGAGCGCTATGGAGGTGGGGGCTGGGGTAACTTCGGCGGCCTCGAGGCTGCGCCCATACCGCAGCACGGCCGCTATCACTCCCTACCGTTGACCGTGCCGCCGCTCGGCGTGGTTTACCTGAAGTTAGCCGATGGTTGAGCGTTCACCCTAGGAGCAAGCGCTTTTCACAGGGGGATCCCGCCTCTATGGCCATACCAGCGCAGAGTGCCGGTCACGAGCGTATCGTCATTGAAGGGGTAGCGCCGGAGGTGGATGCCGGACGCTTCCCGATCAAGCGCACCGTGGGCGAGAAAGTCGTGGTGGAGGCAGACGCCTTCGTCGACGGTCACGATCAGCTCGGCTGCGTGCTCCACTACCGAAAGGCCGGTGCGACGAAGTGGGGCGAGGTCTCGATGCGCCCGCTCGGCAACGACCGCTGGCGCGGCGAATTTTCGGTGCGCGAGATCGGGCGATACGGTTATACCATCACCGCTTGGGTGGATCATTTCCGCACCTGGCGCGCCGAGCTGGAAAAACGCGAGCAGCCCACGGACGTCGCACTCGCCTTGCTGATCGGTGCTGAGCTTATCGAGGCGGCCGCGGCGCGCACGACCATCCCGCATACCGCGCAGCTACGCCTGCATGCGCGGGAGCTGCGCGCCGAGCGTGACCCCTTCGCGCGCCGGTTACTCGCGCTCGATCCCGAGCTCGCCCGCCTTATGGCACGGTTTCCCGATCGCACGCTGGAAACGCGCTATGAGCGCGAGCTCACTGTCGTGGTGGATGAAGCACGCGCCGGCTACAGCACCTGGTATGAGCTTTTCCCACGTTCCTGCGTGCACGATCCGGGCGCGCACGGCAGCTTGCGTAGTTGCGAGGAGCGTCTGCCCTACATCGCGTCCATGGGCTTTGATGTGCTGTACTTACCGCCCATCCATCCGATCGGAATGACCGCGCGCAAGGGCCGCAACAATGCGTTGAGCGCCGACGAAGACGATCCCGGCAGCCCGTGGGCAATTGGTTCCGAGGCGGGCGGTCACAAGGCCGTACACCCGCGGCTCGGCACCTTGGAGGACTTGCGCCACCTCGTAGGCCGCGCCCGGGAACACGGGCTCGAGGTGGCGCTCGATATCGCTTTTCAATGCTCGCCGGACCACCCTTATGTCGAGCAGTCACCGCGCTGGTTTCGCTGGCGTCCGGATGGCAGCGTGCAGTACGCGGAGAATCCACCCAAGAAATACCAGGACATCTATCCGCTCAACTTCGAGACCGAGGACCGACAAGGGCTCTGGGAAGAGCTAAGAGACGTGTTCTTGTTCTGGATTGAGCAAGGGGTGCATATTTTCCGCGTGGACAATCCCCACACCAAACCTTTTCCATTCTGGGAGTGGTTGATCACTGACATCAAGTCAAAACATCCCGAGGTAATCTTTCTCGCTGAAGCCTTCACCCGGCCTAAGGTGATGCATCGCCTGGCAAAGCTCGGCTTCACCCAGTCGTATACGTATTTCACCTGGCGCAATAGCAAATCAGAGCTCACGGACTATTTCACCGAGCTCACCCAGACGCCCGCGCGCGAATACTTTCGGCCTAATCTGTGGCCGAACACCCCCGATATCCTGCATGAGTATCTGCAGGTCGGCGGGCGGCCCGCCTTCATGATCCGGCTCGTGCTCGCCGCCACCCTAGGGGCGAATTACGGTGTCTATGGCCCGGCCTTCGAGCTTTATGAGGCAACCCCGCGCGAGCGCGGCAGCGAGGAGTACCTGAGCTCAGAGAAATTCGAGATCCGAGCTTGGGATGTCGAACGCCCCGATAGCCTCGAGCATTTTATCGCACGGGTGAACCAAATCCGCCACCAAAACGAGGCTTTACAGCATGACTGGAGCCTGTGCTTTCATCCCGTCGACAATGAGGCATTGCTCTGCTACAGCAAGCACAGCGATGCGCTGGACAATGTGATTCTGGTTGTGGTTAACATCGATCCACACCATACCCGGGCAGGCTGGGTGGAGCTCCCGCTCGAGGAGCTGCAGCTCCTCCCCGATCATCCCTATCAGGTGCATGACCTGCTAAGCGACACGCGCTATCTCTGGCAAGGAGCGCGCAACTATGTCGAGCTCGATCCGCACGCCGCGCCCGCACACATCTTTCGATTACGCAGGCATGTGCGCACGGAGCGTGACTTCGACTACTTCATTTGAATCCGCGCCGACGCAATGCAGGGGGTGCACACATGAGCGAGCGCAAGGACAACGCCCCGCTAGAGGACGACCCGGCCTGGTACAAGGACGCGGTAATCTACCACCTGCACGTAAAAACCTTTTTCGACAGCAATAACGATGGCGTCGGTGATTTCCGCGGCCTGTGCGCGAAGCTCGATTACGTGCAGGATCTAGGCGTCAACACCATCTGGTTGCTGCCGTTCTACCCCTCGCCCATGCGCGATGATGGCTACGATATTGCCGACTACCGCAACATCTACCCGGCTTACGGAACCCGGCGCGATTTCCGCAATTTCGTTCGCGCAGCGCATCGGCGCGGCATTCGTGTCATCACCGAGCTCGTGATCAATCACACCTCCGATCAGCATCCCTGGTTTCAGGCCGCGCGCCGCGCGCCGCGCAACTCGCGCAAGCGCGATTTTTACCTCTGGAGCGAAACCGACAAAAAATTCCCCGAGACGCGCATCATCTTCACCGACACAGAGACCTCGAACTGGGCTTGGGACTCGGTTGCGCAGGCCTATTACTGGCACCGTTTCTTCTCGCATCAGCCGGATATAAACCACAACAATCCCGAGGTGGTCAGGGCAATTATACGGGTAATGCGCTTCTGGCTGGATATGGGCGTGGACGGCTTGCGCCTCGATGCAATTCCTTACCTTTGCGTGCGCGAGGGGAGCAGCAACGAGAACCTGGCCGAGACCCACGCCGTGGTCAAGCAAATGCGCGCGGTCGTGGACGCCCATTACCGCAACCGGCTGTTCCTCGCCGAAGCGAATCAATGGCCCGAGGACGTGCGTGACTACTTCGGTGACGGTGACGAGTGCCACATGGCCTATCACTTTCCGCTTATGCCGCGGATGTATATGGCCATCGCGCAAGAAGATCGCCACCCCATCGTCGAGATCATGAACCAGACGCCGAGCATCCCCGATATCTGTCAGTGGGCGATATTCCTGCGTAATCACGATGAGCTCACGCTCGAGATGGTAACTGACGCCGAGCGTGATTACATGTACCAGGCCTATGCCGGCGACCCGCGCATGCGTGTGAACGTCGGGATCCGACGCCGCCTGGCACCGCTGATGGACAACGACATCGACAAGATCAAGCTGATGAACAGCCTGCTCATGTCGATGCCGGGCTCGCCGTTCATCTACTACGGCGATGAGATCGGCATGGGCGATAACATTTTTCTCGGCGATCGCAACGGCGTGCGCACGCCGATGCAGTGGTCATCCGATCGCAACGCCGGTTTCTCCAGAGCCGATCCGCAGGGGCTCTATCTGCCGCCGATCATGGATCCCATCTACGGCTACGAGGCCGTCAATGTCGAGGCGCAGAGCCGCGATCCAAGCTCGCTGCTTAACTGGACCAAGCGCCTCATCGCCGTGCGCAAGGCGCATAAGGCGTTCGGGCGCGGGCGGCTGGAGTTCATCAAGCCCGGCAACCGCAAGATCATCGCCTACCTGCGCGAGCATGAGGGTTCGGTCATTCTCTGCGTGGCCAACCTCGCGCGCTCGGCGCAGCCGGTGGAGCTCGACCTCGCCCGTTTCCAAGGCCGGCTGCCGATCGAGATGATGGGCCGCACGGCGTTCCCACCCATCGGCGAGCTGCCTTATCTGCTCACGCTCGCGGGTCATGGCTTTTATTGGTTTAACCTTACCGCCGAGGCCGAGGCCGAGGCTCCGTCCTGGCACCAAGAAAGCCTGGCGCCGAGCGAGCTGCCGGTGCTGGTGCTGTTCGAGGGCTGGAGGAGCTTCTTCCCGGCCGAGGTCGCAGCGCCGCGCCAGGGCATGGCCGAGCGCATGTGCGAGCGTCTGCTGAACGAGGCCTTGCCGGCCTTTCTCCCCGCGCGGCGCTGGTTCGCCGCGAAGGGGGACCGAATCGAGGGTGTCGCTATTGTCGAGCACGCGCCGTGGTCTGCGGGCGATTGTGACTATCTGCTGGCGTGGGTCCAAGTCCGCTTGGCCAATCGCGCACCGCAGGTTTACTTCCTGCCGCTTGCGAGCGCGTGGGGTGCTCCCCCTGGCGACGAGCGCCTGCGTGAGCTATCGCCCTATGCGCTCGCGCATATCAGGCGCCAGGCGCGGATAGGCATCCTCTACGATGCGCTGCGTGATGCCCACTTCTGCCACGCCGTAGTCCAAGCCATGGGCCGCAATGAGCGCCAACAAGCGAACGGCGTGACGCTGCGATTCACAT
>JAKDMQ010000200.1 GCA_030452265.1 Nitrococcus sp. | reverse complement strand
GGAGCTTGGCGTGGACCTGGACGATCTGGTCGACCAACCATGATCGTGTGCGCAGTCGCCAGCCCCTGTCCTGTTTACGGGATCAGCCGGCGTGAAGATGGGAATACGCTCGTAGGTGGCAAGATCGAGCAAATCGGGATCGCCAGAGACGATGAGGCCGGCTCTTGCGGCGAGCACGCAGGCGAGGACCGGGTCATCGTCTGCGTCGCGTGTGATGGGTTGCACATCGACGGGCTCGAGCAGCTCGATCACTTCGCTTGTTCTTGTGCCTTTCGGACACGTCTTTCTGCGCAGGCGGCCTTGACCTCGGCGGCGACCTCCACTTCGCTCATGGGCTCGACGCCCGCGGCTTCAAGTGCCGGGGCGATAGCCAGGAGCTGATCGATGGCGGCGCGATCTGGCCAAGCCGATCAGCGGTCCGGTGTCGACGATAACAACAACATCGCTCACAAAGCGGCGTCCAGATCCTCCTTCAACTCGCCGGGCGGATAGTCAACGGCGGGTATTCCGGCCTCGGCCTGCCGCAGCAGATCCCCGGACCGGTTCCTGAGGTCACGGACGGAAAACACATCGAATTTTTCCATTAGCTCTCCCGGGCGATATGTGCCAACAAACTGTAGAACATTTGATTTGGGCTTGGGTGGAACTTCCGGTGGATGCGCTATCGCTTATCTACCCTACAGCGCTGCGCCCGCAGGGCAGCGGCAAACGCCGTATTCATACCAAGCGTCTACAGGCCGTTTGAGAGGAGAGTTAGCGACCCAAAGTGCTGGCGCCGGACGCCTGATTTATGTGCAATGGCCCTGGGTGGTGCAAACTGTTTCCCCTACGGGCGGTGATTGATTACACTTGGCTGCGCCACCGCGTGCCCTGCCTGGGCAGGCACCACCACGACCGATATTGCGGGTCTTGCTCGACAACCAGCCGACGGATCATGGCCTCGAATCACCTATCCCCTTTGAAGCCGCCGCTGCCCGGCAAACCGGGCCCGCGCGTGGACTGGTACGGACTGCCCGGCCCCGCTCAAGCGCTCGCCATCGCCAATGCAGCCGCCGCGGGTCCAAGTTTGACCTTAGTCGTGGCGGCGAGCGCGCAGCTTGCTCAGCAGTTGGAGACGGAACTGCGCTTTTTCAGCGGCGGGGCATTGGATATCGAGGTAATGCCGGATTGGGAAACGCTACCCTACGATGTCTTCTCGCCCCACCAGGACATCGTCTCCCAGCGCCTGTGCACACTCTACCGGCTACCTGCCAATCAGCGCTCCGTGCTCATTGTCCCCATCGCCACGTTGATCCAGCGCATCGCCCCGGCAAGCTACCTGGAGCGGGTTTTCATCGTCCGAACCGGCGAGCGCATGGTGCTCGAGGACATGCGCGCACGGCTTGAGCGCTCCGGCTACCGCTGCGTCTCGCAAGTCATGGAACACGGTGAGTTCGCGGTGCGCGGCTCGATCCTCGATCTCTTTCCGATGGGCAGCAATGAGCCTTATCGCATCGATCTCTTCGATGACGAGGTCGACTCCATCCGCATCTTCGATGCGGAGAGCCAGCGCAGCCGTGGGCGCATCGATCGCATCGAGCTACTGCCCGCGCGTGAATTTCCCACTGACGAGGAAGCGATTACCCGCTTTCGCGGCAATTACCGCGCACTCTTCGAGGGCGATCCCACCACCAGCCTCATCTACCGGGAGGTGAGCGCGGGGCGGTTGCCGAACGGCATCGAGTACTACTTGCCGCTGTTCTTCGAGGAGACGGCCTCGCTCCTTGACTATCTGCCGAACGATACCCTCAGCATCGCAGTAGGCGACGTGAATACCGAGCTGGACGGCGGTTGGCGCCACATCGAGCAGCGCTATGAGCAGCGCCGGCACGACCGCGAACGGCCGGTGCTCGCCCCGCAACACCTCTATCTCGCGCCGGATGAGCTGCGCTCGCGGCTCAAGCGCTTGCGCCGGGTGCGCTGTCATGAGGACAGCGGCGAGGCCGCCGGCTCCGGGCGGGCGCGCTTTGCCGCCACGGCGATTCCCGATCTGCGCATGGCGCCGCAAGCGGCCAATCCCCTGGCCCGGTTGCAGCAGTTTCTGCAGGGCTATAGCGGGCCCGTGTTGTTCATCGCCGAATCAGCCGGGCGGCGCGAGGATCTATTGCAGCGCTTGCAAGGCATCGAGGTGCATCCGCAACCGCTCGAGGGCTGGCCCGAATTCCTCGAGCGCACGCCCAGGCTCGCCATTGCCGTGGCTGCGCTCGAGCACGGTATGCAGCTCGATGAGCCACGGCTCGCGCTCATTCCCGAGACGGCGCTGTTCGCGGGCCGCGCACAGCAGCGGCGCCGACGCCAGGCCGCGGAGCGCGATCCGGAGGCGATCATCCGCGATCTGACCGATCTCCACCTCGACACGCCGGTGGTGCACAAAGATCACGGCGTTGGGCGCTACCAGGGGCTGCAGATCATCGAGGTGGGCGGGGTTGCCACGGAGTTTTTGACCATTGAATACGCCGGCGGCGACAAGCTCTATGCGCCGGTCTCGGCGCTGCACTTGGTCAGCCGCTATACGGGGATGGACCCCGAGCATGCACCGCTGCATCGACTCGGCGGCGAACAGTGGGAACGCGCGCGCCGGCGCGCCGCCGAGCGGGCGCGTGATGTAGCCGCCGAGCTGTTGGAGATTTATGCGCGCCGCGCGGCGACACCCGGGCATGCCTACGATTTCCCGCGTCAGGAATACGAGGCGTTCTCGAGCCAGTTTCCGTTCGAGGAGACACCCGATCAACAGCAGGCCATCGATGCCGTGCTGCACGATCTGACGTCGAGCCAGCCCATGGACCGCGTGGTCTGCGGCGATGTCGGCTTCGGCAAGACCGAGGTTGCAATGCGCGCCGCCTTCGTGGGGGTACAAGACGGTCGCCAAGTCGCGGTGCTCGTTCCTACCACCTTGCTTGCCCAGCAGCACTTTCGCAACTTCCGCGACCGCTTCGCCGAATGGCCGGTGCGGGTCGAGCAGCTCTCGCGCTTTCGCAGCCAAAAAGAGCAAACGGCCGCGCTGCAGGATCTAGCGGCCGGGAAGGTGGACATCGTCATAGGCACCCATAAACTGCTGCAAGATAGCGTGCGCTTCAAAAACCTGGGGCTGCTGATCATAGATGAAGAACATCGCTTCGGCGTCCGGCAGAAGGAGAAGCTCAAGCGCCTGCGCGCAAGCGTCGATCTGCTCATGCTGACCGCGACTCCGATACCGAGAACGCTCAATATGGCGCTCTCTGGGCTTCGCGATCTGTCCATCATTGCCACGGCGCCGGCGCGCCGCCTTGCCGTCAAGACCTTCGTCAACGAATGGAACAGCGCGCTGATCCAGGAAGCCTGTCTGCGCGAGCTGCATCGTGGAGGGCAGGTCTATTTCATGCACAACGAGGTGCGCAGCATCGAGCGCATCGCACGCCAAGTCCAGGAGTTGATCCCCGACGCCCGCGTGCGCATCGCCCACGGGCAGATGCGCGAGGCCGAGCTCGAGCGCGTGATGCTGGACTTCTACCACCAGCGCTTCAATGTGCTGGTCTGCACGACCATCATCGAAAGCGGCATCGATATCCCCAGTGCCAATACCATTATCATCAACCGCGCCGACCGCCTGGGGCTGGCGCGGCTATACCAGCTTCGCGGCCGGGTCGGGCGCTCCCATCATCGCGCCTACGCCTACCTGATCGCGCCGCCCAGGGATCTGATGACGGCGGACGCAATCAAGCGCCTGGAGGCGATCGGCGCGCTCGAGGAGCTTGGGGTCGGATTTTCACTCGCCAGTCACGACCTTGAGATTCGGGGCGCCGGCGAACTGCTGGGCGAAGAGCAAAGCGGCCAAATTCAAGAGGTCGGATTCACGCTCTACTCCGCACTGCTGGAGCGCGCCGTGCAGAGCCTGCGCTCGGGACATGAGCCCGTGTTCGACGCGGATGCCGACGCGGCCACCGAGGTGGATCTGCGCATCCCGGCGCTGCTGCCGGAGGACTACCTGCCCGATATCCATTCCCGGTTGGTGATGTACAAGCGCATCGCCGGCGCGCGCACCGAAGAGACGCTACGCGAGCTTCAAGTCGAGATGATTGATCGCTTCGGGCTCTTTCCCCAGCCGGTCAAAAACCTGCTGCGCCAAGCCGAGATCCGATTGCGCGCCGAGCGCATCGGCGTCAGCAAGGTAGAAGCGGGACCGCGTGGAGGAGTTCTGGTATTCCGGCCTGATCCCGAGATCAACCCGGCGGCGATTGTCCGGTTAATAAATGAAAACCCCAAGGTTTATCGACTCGAAGGCGAGGCGCGGCTGCAGTTTCGCCAGGCGCTGGAAGATACCGAGCAGCGGATCAGCACGGTCGCGCGGCTCCTTGATACGCTGGCGCGGCAAGAGGCCGCCTAAGCATATGACTTTAATAGAGCTTCTCTGCAGACACTTACTGACCGCGGTGCTGGGCCTGATCCTGACCGCGCTGGCGCTACCCGCCATGGCGCAGAGCGGCTATGCAGTGGAAGTCGTGATCTTTCGCCACTGGGAGGCTCCGGGCGAGGACGCGGAATTCTGGTCCCGCGCGCCACCGCCAATCTCACGCTCGGCGACCCAGCGCTGGGTCACCTTGGGACCCGTGGCACGCGGCAGCGACGCGCCGCCATTCAGCCGCCTGCCGAGCTCGCGGCTGCAACTGGCCGGCATCCGTGAGCGCCTCGATGAATCTAATGATTACGTGGTGTTGCTGCACGTCGGTTGGCGGCAGGCGGACCTCGATCCGGCCAGCACTCCGGCGGTCGTGCTGCCGTTGAACTGGACCCCACCCGCATTGTCGACGCTCACGGATAGCGCTGGAGCACCCTCCCGCGGCCAAAACCCATTCGACTACCTGCCGAGCGACACCCGGCTCTGGGGAACCCTGCGTTTGCTGCAGCGGCGCTATCTGGATTTCCGGGTAGATTTGCGCTTTAGCCGCAAGGGCATAGGCGCCGCGTACATGGATAAAAAACTAACGGTCTATCCAATGACGCAAAGCCGCCACATGCGCGTGGACGAGATCCACTACCTCGATCATCCCGTGCTCGGCGTTTTGGTAGAGGTACGCCAGCTCGAGGCTCTACCCGAGCAAAATCGCGCGCAAGCGCCTCAGTGATTCGCACGGGATACACACGACAGAAACCGTACGGCGCGGTAGAGCCGGCATGCTAAAGCTTGGGAACGAGCTCGGTCAGGAGTCTTCGCACCTGACCCATGCCCGCGCGTAACATGCTCTCGATCTGCGCCATCGCCACCACGCTCTGGCCGTGCAGACCCGCTCCCCAGTTCGCCACCACGGCACAGGTGGCATAGGGAAGCTCCAACTCCCGCGCCAGCGCCGCTTCCGGCATGCCCGTCATCCCAACCATGGCACAGCCGTCGCGGGCCATACGGCGAATTTCCGCCGCCGTCTCTAGTCGCGGACCCTGCGTCGCCCCGTAGGTGCCATGACCCACCGCATCGATACCCGCCGCGTGCGCGGACTCGACCAGCAGCGAGCGCAGCCCCCGATCATAGGGCTCAGTAAAATCGATATGGACCACCTGCGCGAGGTTCTCACCGAAGAACGTATGATCCCGGCAGCATGTGTAATCGATGATCTGATTCGGGAATGCCAGCCGGCCAGGGGCCATGTCCTCGGCTATGCCGCCGACAGCCGCCACCGCCAGTATCCAGTTGGCCTCTAGATGCTTGAGCGACCATATATTGGCGCGGTAGTTGATTCGATGCGGCGGAATGGTATGGCCACTGCCATGGCGCGCGAGGAACATGATCGGCTTGCCGTCCAGCACCCCATGGGTGATGGGGCCCGAGGGTTCGCCATACGGTGTGTGCACCATTTCACGGCGCTCGATCTCCAATCCGTTGAGAGAAGTCAAGCCAGTCCCGCCGATAATGGCAAGCGTCATGTCTTCATTCCTTGCGCAATGGTGAGGAAATTAAACCGGCGGAAGCGAGGATCAGTCCTCGAGCTCGGAGTTGACGGCGTAGATACCGGTCAGGTTCCGAAAATAGCCCTTGTAGTCCATGCCGGCACCGAATACGTACCGGTCATCGACAGTCAAGCCGTAAAAGTTGGCTTCGAGCCCTTCGAATCGACGGCCATGCTGCTTGTTCACCAACACCGCGGCGAGGACTTCCTTCGCCCCGGTCTCGTAGCACTCGTCAATAATTCCCGCCAATGTATGACCTTCATCGAGAATATCATCGACTACCAGTACCGTACGCCCGCGCAGCGACGTCTGCGGCCGCGCGAGCCAGACCACATCCGTACCCCGGGTCGAGCGGTGATAACGAGTCGCGTGGATGTAATCCACCTCCAG
>JAKDMQ010000199.1 GCA_030452265.1 Nitrococcus sp. | reverse complement strand
CTCACAACGATCCACGGCCTACATGCTTGTCGGTCTGAGGCGAAGCCTCGCTAGGTAATCCCTATCGTACCGGTGCTCGCGAGCCATCCCGCCACGAGCAGCAGCACCAGTCCGATCAACGCGACGTAGGCGATCTTTTGGACGACGGCCCGATCCACCCTCGAGCGCCGGCTCTCCCCAACGAGCCCCGACTCCCAAAAGATCACCTCCTTGAAAAGGCGCTGCAGGAAATAGCCCCGCCCCTGTCCACCGGCGACGCTCGAGACCGTCTCGGTGTCGATACCGAAATTCCGCGTAAACGTTTGCATCATGCGGTCGATGGGAATGCCTCCCTGGATGCCGCTGGTGAAGTATACGCCGCGCAGCACCACCGGCCGCTCGAAACGGCTGCCCTCAAACGCGGCTTCTATGAAGTCGGCAAGCCCATCCTGGAGACTCGCCATACGGCCTGGAAAGCCGAACAGCAGCGCGCGCCGCTGAAGCTCCCGCTCCTGGTCGAGCCGGAAGAGAACGCGCTCGTTGAGCCGGCCGATCAGCGCCGGATACTCGCGCCGAAAGACCTCCGACGGCCTAGGCCCGCTCTTGCCGGGTTCTGGGAAGGTGATGCCCCAGACCTGGGCTCGTGCCTCATGTCCCAAGTCGTCGAAAAACTCGGCAAAGCCCGCCACTAGGTCACACTTGGTGAGCATGAAGTAGACCGGAAACTGGATGCGCAGGTGCTGCTGAAGCTCATCCACGCGCCATCGGACCGTCATGACGTGGCGGTCGTGGGCATGGGCGGACTGATTCAGCAGGTCGGAGGCGCTGAGCGTCACAATTACGCCGTCGAAAGGCCGGCGTTTGCGGTAATACATCAGCAGCTCCAGGAACCGACCCCACTCCGCGTGATCGGCGCTCGCGTCCGTGTCTTGGCTCAGGTAACGGCCGGCGGTGTCAAGGAGCACCGCATCGTCCGTGAACCACCAGTCGCAGTTGCGCGTGCGGCCCGCAGCGCACAATGCCTCCTTGCCGAATTGCTGGCACAGCGCGAAGCTCAACCCCGAGTTGACCAGTGCCGTCGTCTTGCCTGAGCGCGGCGGACCGATGATTACGTACCAGGGAAGCTGATACAGATTACCGCCCTTGTTCGAGCCACGCAGAAAGCCGATCGCACTCTCGAAGCGCCGGCGCAGCTCGTCGCCCGCGGATTGCGCAGCACCGGATAGCTCCGCGTCCGAGCGCTCGTTGTTGCGCCGGATGCGCTGGTAAGACAGCAACACCGCCACCGCCCATATCACGACTATGACGCCGATGGCGATTGCTCTGGCAAGCCCCCCGGCCAGCGGCCGGACCCCAGCGAAGGCGACGTAGGGCGCGAAGAGCCAGATCAGGAGGCTGAGCAGGAGGACGCCCAACAGCCCCAAAAACCAGCCTGAGCCCAGCATCGTGAGCGGCCGCTTCACTGCGCGTCCCCTGGGCGATAGACGATCTCTATGCGGCGGTTGCGCGCCCGGTTCTCCGGGGTATCCACCGGACGGTAGCGCGGCCGGTCGGCGCCCACACCGATGACGCTCACGCGCCCGGGGAGGGTCAGCGATTCCTTCAGTCGCTGCGCGGCATTCTCCGCGCGCAGCCGTGAGAGCTCGTAGTTGTCCTTGATCGTCGGCCAGTGGATCGGCACATCATCGGTGTGTCCGATCACCTCCACGCGTCCGTCCGTTTGCTCGAGCGCCTTGGCGATACGCTCGATCACCGGCAGATAGGCGTCACGCAAGGTCGTGCTGCCGGAGGCGAACGCCCCCCCGATCAATGTCAGCCGGGTGCCGCCGTCCTCCATCGGCTCCACCAGCAGCCGCCCCGGATAAACGCCCGCTAGCCGCTCAGCCAGGCTCGGGCTCATGGGCACCGCGGTCCTGGGTGGGGGCTCGATGCTCGCCTGCTTCACCGGGTTGAGCTGGGCCATAACCGGCGTGTCGGCCGAGCTCAGCAAGCTAAGGACGGTAAGAAAAGCCGACATCGCGACTGCGGCGGCGACGATCACGAACGCCCAAGCCGGCAGAACGCGGGGCAGCCGGTAGCGGCGATCCTCGATCCCGCGCCAGCTCGGAGACAGCTCCCGGTTGGTCTCCTCGCGCCAAGTGCGGATGCGAGCATACAGCCGCTCCCGGATCTCGGCGAGGGCCTTGCACCCGGAGTCGGAAATTCGGAACTTGCCCTCGAAACCAAGCGCAAGGCAGATGTAGAGGAGCTCGATGAGCTCGCGCCGAGGCTCCCGATCGGCGAGCACCCGCTCGACCATCTGAAAAAACTTCTCGCCGCCGACGGTATCGTCGTGGAACGTCAGCAGTAACGGCCGGCTGGTCCAGAGACTGCGCCCGCCCCAGGGCGTATTCATCACCGCCTCATCGATGAACGTGCACAGCACATAGCGCGCCGCCATTACCGCCTCGGCGCCGACATTGCTCTCTAGCGCTTGGCGCTCGAAAGCTTTCACCTCGCGCACGATGCGCTCGTGCAACCCCGCTACGTTTCCATGCTCACGGTTACGACGCAGGCCCGTGGTAAGCACGAGCAGCGGGGCCGCCGCCTTGACCAAAGGATTCAGTCCCTGTCCAGCAAAGGCGCTGAGATCGTCGATCGGCCCAGCCCACGCGGCTGGCGTCGGCGCTGATACCGAAGCAGCCGGCCACGAAACTGCTGGCGCGGGCCGCCGCTCACCTGGGTTGGGCTGGAGGATGGTACGGTCTTCAAACCCGGGCAGGAGGGCGCTCCCGCTCATCGCCTCTGCCCTCGGATCGCCCAGAGCTCCATCTTCAGCTCGGGGAGCTGCCCGGCGACGTGGACAGCGATGCCGCCAGAGGGGGCAAGCTGCTTCCATAGAGCACCGCCACGGCCAAGCTCGAAGTAGACGTGCTCGGCATAGTAGGGAATCTGGCGTGGCGCCACGGGCAGCGGGATCAGCTTTATGCCGGGCAGGTTGTTGTTGACCAGCTCAGCGATGCGCTCCACCGACGCGATCTTGATCTGGATGGGCAGTCGTTGGCGCAGCTCCGCGGCGGGCAGACTCGCGCGCGCTGTCAATACGAAGTTGGCGGACTCCAGCAGAGAGACGTCCGCGACCTCGGCGACACTGATCCCGTGGCGTCCGGTAGCCTCCAGAGGAATGGGCGTGGCCGCAGCCTCCCGCACCGTCCGGAACTCCGAGCGCAGCAGCTCGATCAGCGGCTCGAAGGAATCAGCCAGCGCCTCATGCCGATACGGTGCGAGCTCGGGTGGGCGCCGATGCTCCAGGGTCAGGGTGGCGAGCTCCCCGGCTAGGCCTAGGAGCAACACGAACAGGCGCTCCGGGTGCAGGTGCAGAGCCTCCGCTAGGTGGGCGACCATCGGCGCATAGCGGTTGATGATCTGGAGCATGAGGAAATCGGTGATCTCCCCGGCGCCGCCTCGGCCGCTCGCGGTGACACGCTCGGCCAGATACTCGGCGCGTTGCGCCAGCAGCCCGCGCACCTCGTTGGCGAACGCCTGCAGACGCCGCGCCGCGCCGGCTCGGATCACCGTCGGAATGAATCCATTATCGAGGATGATCTGGCGGTCCGCCCGGCACTCGACAATCTGCGCAACGGCAATACAGGCATGGGCCTCCAGGGTTTCGCCGGACAGTGCTAGGCGTGCGTTCAGCCGCCCTACCTCGACCACGGTGCAAGCGGCGCTGTCCAGCACGCTATCGCGCACCTCAACGTCCTCGGCGCGATAGCGGAACAGCCCATTACCGCCCGCGCCGCGCGCGACCTCGAGCCCGCCGTCGCTGCGCAGCGGCAACGCCAGAAAGACCGTGCGGTCGCGAACCGGCTCGCCGACATCCAGCGGCGCGGGCAACGGATCGTCGTTCGGCATGGCAAAGGGGGTGCCGTCCGGGAACACGCCGCGCGCGAAGCGCAGGCCAAGCTTGCCGATACTCAGCAGATCCCCGTCCAGCTCCACGTCCTGGAACCCCCAGCCGTAGGCGGTCGTAGCGCCGAGACGAGCGTCGACATAGCGCTCCAGGAACCGGTCATGCTGCTGAAAGTGCTGGGGCTCTAGGAACAGGCCTTCGCTCCAGAGTATGCGGCTGTTGCGTGACATAACTAATCTCTTATGACGTTCACCACGGCGCCGCGGCGAACGCAAACTGGTCCTGACCCCGGGCTCGATGGTGAAAGCGAATTCGGAAAACGTCTGCGAACTGCCCCGCATTAGCTATTGGAAGCCGACCGCGACCGGGATTGATCCTTGGCCTATCTGCGCGCGCGTAGCAAGTCCATCAAATCCTTCACCGAGATCCGCAGCAGGCGCTCGAGCGTTTCCACGAGCTCGGGGGTAACACGGGATGGTTCGACACCAGCGGCCGCGAGCAGCGCCCGCACGGTGTCGTCAGCGGCACCGGCTTCGCCGCCGGTCGGCACCGATGGGACGTCGGCGGTCGCCGTGCGCCGACCCGAGGCCGGCGCTTTCCACCAGTCAGTTGGTATCAGGCCGGCGCGTGCCGGCGGCGCCTCCGGCTCGCCTGCCTCGAGCTCGAGCGCCGGTTCGGCGGGCCGTCGCGGCTCGAAATGCTCCTCTAGGTAGCCCGGCGCTCCGGTTCCCGACGGTGTCGGCGGGCTCTCCGGCTCGGACGGCACCGGACCGCCGAGCAGCTCGAGCGGATCCAGCGATCGCGCGTCCGCAGGTTGCCAAAACGCCGGCGGCGGCGCGGCGGTAGGCGCCACGGCCCCCTCGTCAATCCGAACCAGAATCTGATAGCCGCCGATGAATAGCCGCTCGCCGTCACACAGACGGTGCGCCTCAGTAGCGCTCAGACGAGTGGCGCGGTCATATAGAAAGACACCGTTGGCGCTGATGTCCTCGAGGTAGAAGCCACCGGCGCCAAATCGAACTCTGGCGTGGCAGCGGGAGATCTCCTGGCGGGGGTCCGGCAAAGTCCAGTCATTATTCGCGGCGCGCCCGATGGTGCCGCCGCTGTCCGTCCACGACATGCTGGCGTTGCCACCGAGCGTCTTGGCCTCAGGGCCAATCACGGATAGAAAAAGCTGCATCAGCCCCTCTCTCGTCTCCAGAGCTAGACGGCCCCCACCGCCTCTGCATTCCACCTTCAACGCGGGCGGCGGAGAACGCGGTCAGCCCGGCCTTGGGAATCCGGCCTGGAACACCAGCCGGAGACGGCCCGCCTCGAGGTCGTAGTACAGAGAAACCGTCCTGGTCATTGCCGAGGTCGTCGATGAGCGGCGCGGGCGCCGCAAAACAGCTTCGGACGATAACCGTCGCACCAACGTCGTTGAGGTTGCGCTCCTTTTATGTAGGCTTCCCAGCGGTGTTCATCGCGCATGTCGCCGCGTGCGCCACGCTCGGCTGTCTCTCTGGGGGGTGGCGGATATCAGAGTAGTCGGCTCGACCACGCGTGCGCCCGGTATAACGTTAACGCATCGCCCCTATAGAGAACGTGACGCAGATCTATTTGAAGGGCAGAAGCTTAGGGTCGCTCACCATACCCCGAGCGGCACGCGGAACCCCGGCCAACAGCGACTGCGCCATCGGCCAAGCGTTGTGCCCGCAAACGCTTGAGCGCGCCACGCGGGGTTCGCTCTGGGCAGCGCCCAGACAATGCAGCCAAGCGTTAGTTTCAAACCGTAACGCACGAATGCGGGGGTACAACGGTTGACCCCTTCAACGTTGCTTGCGCGTAGTCTGATTGGATCATTCGATGGCGCGAAGGACCGCTAGAGGATCCTTTTCAATCGCCCGGAGTAGCACCTGGGCCGGCCCTGTCGGGGTCCTGCGCCCTTGCTCCCAGTTTCTCAGCGTGCCGAGCTCTACGTGGATCAGTTTGGCGAACTTTGCCTGCGACAGACCGGACGCCTTGCGAATACGCCTTACGTCAGTCTCACCCACACGAAATTCGCGCGAGGGCGCGCGCTCGCCGCGTTCGATCTCGCCAGCTTCCGTCATGCTCTCGACCAGTTCGGCAAATAGTTTCTTGTCCATGGTCACCACCTCTCGTTCAAACGACGCAAGATGCGCTTCTCGTCTGCCGACAGATCGTCCTTTCGTCCTTTGAAATCAGCAGCAGGCGAATTTGCGCAGCACCGCTCACGTAGTAATAGATCACGCGTGCGCCACCTCGCTTGCCTTTGCCTTTCGTGGCCACGCGCACCTTGCGCAATCCACCTGTGCCTTCGATCACATGACGCTTGCTTGCAAGGCTCAGCCGTGATGCAATAATGCGCACGCATCAACGAATCAAGCTCATGAGAACGACCTTATCCATAGACGATCACGTACTTGAGATCGCACGAAAGCTAGCGAGGCTTCGCCTCAGACCGACAAGCATGTAGGCCGTGGATCGTTGTGAGG
>JAKDMQ010000028.1 GCA_030452265.1 Nitrococcus sp. | reverse complement strand
CTGCGCGCTCACGCCCAACAAGCCTTGGCTTCCACGCCATAATTAGAATTGCTGTCGTCCGTGCAGTTGCCTTGCGTCGTGCCGTAGTAGATCTTGTAACCCGAGAGGTCGGTCAGCGAGGCACAGTCGGTGTTCTGCGCCGGGGCCTGCCGGGATAGCGATGCCGAAACCTGGTCAGCCGGGATGGCAGGTCGAACGTTGTAGTAATACCCTCGAAATCTATGTATTACGATTGGAGCGGGCCATGGCCACGACGATGACGGTCAAGGGACAAGTCACTATTCCCAAGAAGGTGCGGGAGGCGTTGCGCTTGTCGCCGGGCGACGGCGTGGACTTCGATGTGAACCGCGAGGGCCAGGTGGTCGTGCGCAAGGTTGGCGCCCGCCCCGTCAGCAAGCGCGACCGCTCTCAGGCGATTTTAGGCGCGTTTTTTTGTGCCCACCGCGGGCTGACGTCCGACAAAGCTCGGCGGCAGCGCCATAATTAGAATTGCTGTTGGGAAAGACTGAGGCTTGACCGCGAGGCAAACCGTCCTTATAGTTCAAGAATACTTCGCCCCCGCTTGACACGCCGCAAGGCCTCGGGCGGGGTTATTTTTTGTCCGGCATCGCGGGGCAAGACATGCCCGCTGAGCCTGCGGCCAAGCATACCGTCGCGTTTTTCGACGGCCAAAACCTTTTTCATGCGGCCAGAGGCGCATTCGGCTATAGCTGGCCGAACTACAATCCGGTCGCTCTCGCTCGCTCCGTCTGCGCCGATAAAGGTTGGCATCTCATTGCGGTTCGCTTCTACACCGGCATTCCCGATGCGGCCGACAACGCATTTTGGCACCACTTCTGGACCCACAAACTCGCCATGCTCGGACGGCAGAACGTGCATGTATACAGCCGTTCGCTGCGTTATCGCAACAAGCGTGTCCGATTACCGGATGGAACTGCGCACACCTTCTTGACGGGCGAGGAGAAGGGGGTTGACGTTAGAATCGCGTTGGATGTGATCCGCATGGCCCACCGCCGCGCGTACGATGTGGCGTTGGTTTTCAGTCAAGATCAGGATTTATCCGAAGCAGCAAAGGAAATCCGCGAGATAGCGTACGAACAAAATCGATGGATCAAGGTTGCCAGCGCATTCCCGGTAAGTCCCGCCGCCGGCAACCGCCGAGGTATCAATGGTACCGACTGGATCCCCATGCGTCGGGGAACCTACGACACATGCCTCGATCCCCGCGACTACCGGCCGAAGGGAAGCCGACGGTGATTTTCTCAGGTATTGGTGTATTACGACAACCTGGCCCCCAACTCCGGATGTCGCGCGAACCCGTATGACCGCCGTGTTTCGTTCTCCCAGCTCGTCCCGGCGATCGGATGGCTGAGCACGTCGTTGCTAGTCTCGAGCTCGAGCAGAGCGCGCGTGAGTTCACTGTCTCGGATATAGGTCTTCGGCGTACGTACCAGCCGCGCTTGCCGACATTGCCGCCCCACGGCCGCAGTCTTCGCACGAGCAGCAAGTCGACCAGCAGGTCGATGTAACGACCGACTACTGCCGGCGATGAGACGGCGAGACTCACTGCGAGCCGGGACTGGTTCAGTGGCGTTCCCTGCGCATGGGCGAGCATCGTCCAGAGTCGGCCGGCGGTTTCGACCGGCAAGCGCGGCGCGAATATGGGCACGTCGCGCTCGACGTAGCTTCGAACAAAGGCCCGCCAATGTCTTCGAGGCCTGTTGCATCAGATTGATGGACGCAGACCCGAGCAACAGAAGGTGCCCGACACGGTCGGGTAATAGGGGAGAGGCCACAATTTAGCCTGCTACCCTCCGTCGAACAAATCCATCAGCTCTGCCGCGTTTTTATTGCGCGGCCGCCCTGCCTTTCCCCGTGTGACCCTCCGGCCTAGCGCTGCGGCAACCTGCGCCTGAAACCCTGAACTGCCCAGGGCGAAATTGCCGTTGGTGGCAGCACGAATCTCATTGACCATCCCCGGATCAAGTTGGTAACGGCTTTACGGTGACACTTTACTATTTACATGATTTATCCAGTTCGCGTTATCTCTTGGCCTGTCGGGGCTCTTTTGTCGTGCCGGGCTTGCTCTTGGCCGTTGTCTCTTTTGCGGTGGGCTGCTTGGCTATGCTCTTTTGGGTCTTCGCAGCCGCCGACTTCTTCGCTGACGACGTCGTTGCTCCGGGTTTTCGGACGCGGCCCTTGCGCGCGGAGGTGCTCTGCTTCGTTGTCTTCTTGGGCGCGGTCTCGAGTGCCGCGGTGGCCTCGGAGGTAGCCCTCTTTGTAGCGGCGTTCTTGATCATGGCCGCGGATTGTCGGGCGGTGCGCGTGACGGCCGTGGTGTTCCCTGTCGGACGTTTTTTCGCGGTCTTTCGGCCCGCTCTGGAAGTCGTCGGTATCAGGGCTTTCGGCGCGCGTCTCACCGGCCCCTTGGGCTTGATCGAGGTCGAGGCTTGGTCAGCCGGCACGCCATCCATGTCGATGTCGACACCGAAGACCGACGACAGCTCGTCGGTCTCGAGCACACGACCCTTACCGGCCTTGGCCTGCCTCGCCGGGCTATCGACAGCGGCCTCGACCATCTCGCTCGGATCCACGCCGCGCAGGGTGAATAACAGCTCGGGCCGATGGTCGAGGCGAGCGCCAACGCCGTACAGGCTCGCGGCAACGTGCTTGCACATCGTGGCCCAGTCCGGACACGAGCAGTTCAAGGTGATCTCAGCGGGCGACGGAAAAAGGCCTTCGCCCTTGCGCGTGACGATCTCCATGACGCTCTTCGAGATAGAGCCCTTGAGCAGTTCAATCAGCGAGTCGATCTGGCCGGCGCAGCGCCCCTTGATCTCGGTCCACCTCTTTTTGGGGAGCGACTTGATCGCGATATCCACGGTGTATAGATCGCTGCCGCTGACCAGCGTGCGAACGCGGCCGGCCTCGATTTGTAAGTCGAGCACCGATCCGTGGCGCACGTAGCTGCGCCCGCGGGGTAGACGATTGGCGTAGTCGCTGTAGGCTTCCAGGTTCTTGCACCAGGCTTCGCCCCAGAAGGTTAAGGCGATCTTGCGCCCCGTGATATCGACCGGCGCAATGTCGCGGCCGGATTTCTTCATCGCAGCGATCTGCTTCGCGGCCTGGCGACGACGCTCCGCCACCGGCACGTAAGGAGGCCAATAGCTATCGTAGTATCTGCTCATGGTTTATCTCATGGTCTCCCAATACACGGATTCTCTCTCCAACTGGGTGCGATTCACCAGCTTTATACCAGCGATGCAACCCACCACCGTATGTGGTAATGTGTATGGCATGGTAAAGACGACAATCTACTTGTCGGATGAGCTAAAGCGCGGCTATGAGCACTGGGCCGCGGAAAGTGGTCAATCGGAAGCGGAGTTGATCCGGACCGCGTTGGCCGAAGGCTTGGCCCGGCGCGAAAGGCCGATTCCGACCCTGCCCTTGGTGGAGCAGGGGTTGGGCGATCCGGAAATCGCCGTCAATGCCGACATGCTGCTCGATGGCTTTGGTCAGCGGTGATCCTGTTAGACACCAGCGGCATGCTGGCCGCACTTTTCGCCGACCAGTACGAACACGCTGCTTGCGCCCGGGTTCTGCGCGAAGCGCGGGGGCCGCTACTGCTCTCTCCCTTTATATTGGCGGAATTGGATTATCTGATTACCAAGTTTGCCGACGTCTCAGTCGAGCTCCGCTTTCTCACTGAGGTTGAGAGGGGCGCGTACCAACTCGCTGCGTTCGATCTTCGGGATATGGTGGTCGCGCGCGAGGTGATCGAGAAGTTCCGCGACCAGGGGATTGGGCTTGCTGATGCATCCATCGTCGCGCTCGCGCAGCGCCACCGCCAGTATCGGGTTCTCACCCTTGATCGTCGCCATTTCCGAGTGCTCACCACGCCATTGGGGCGATCTATGGAGCTACTACCAAGCGCTTGAGACTCCGCCGGCGCGCTCGCCCCAACCACAGCGGATTGCGTGGCTAAATCCTCTTCCTCAGGCCGCCACCGCGGTGCTCAGGTCGAGTGACACCATCGCCATCAATTCCTCGTTGCTCATCTCCGTCAAGGCAGACTCGGCGCCGCCTTCGAGCAGCTCGTCGGAGAGCTGCTGCTTGCCGGCGATCAGCTCGTCGATGCGCTCCTCCACCGTGCCCCGGCAAACGAACTTGTGCACCAGCACGTTCTTCTTCTGCCCGATGCGAAAGGCGCGGTCCGTGGCCTGGTTTTCCACAGCCGGGTTCCACCAGCGATCAAAGTGGATGACATGGGAGGCCGCCGTCAGGTTTAATCCGGTTCCGCCGGCCTTGAGCGAGAGCACCATGAACGGCACTCCCTCGTCCTCCTGAAAGCGCTTGACGAGCCCTTGGCGTTTATTCACCGCGGTCCCACCGTGCAGCACGAGTCCAGCGCGACCGAATACCCCGGCGAGAAAACCGGCCAGCGGCTCGGTCAGGGCGCGAAACTGGGTGAACACCAGCACCTTGTCCTGGCGCGCGGCGATCGACTCGCACAGCTCACGAAGCCGCGCGAGCTTGCCGCTGTCCGCCGGCTCGTAGGCGCCATCCCCCAGCCACTGCGACGGGTGGTTGCAGATCTGCTTGAAACGCATCAGGAAGGCCAGGACCACGCCGCGCCGCTCGATGCCGTCGATCTCCTCGATGGCGTGCTTCATTTCGTCGACGGACTGCTTGTACAGCGCGGCCTGGCGCTTGCTGAGATGACAGTGCGCGGTGACCTCGGTCTTGTCGGGAAGATCGGCGATGACGCTCTTGTCGGTCTTGAGCCGGCGCAGGATGTAAGGCTGAACGAGTCGGCGCAGCGGCGCATAGGCCCCTTGTTGTCCTGCTGCCATGGATTTGCACAGCCGGTTGAAATCCTTGGCCGAGCCCAAGAGGCCGGGATTCAAAAAGTCGAAGATCGACCACAGATCGCCGAGGCGGTTTTCCACCGGCGTGCCCGTAAGCGCCAGGCGCCAGTTCGATTGCAGCGCCTTGACGGCCTTGGTCTGCTTGGCGCCGGGGTTCTTGATGGCCTGGGCCTCGTCGAGAATCACGTTGCGCCAGGCAATCTCCTTAATCCATTCCATGCGCATGGCGCTGGCGTAGGTGGTGATGACCGCGTCGTGGGTCTCCACCTGCTTTCTCGGCAGCTTCTTCAGCGCCGCGGCCGGCATGCGCGAGGGGTGGGCGATCAAGACGTTCAGCCGTGGTGCGAAGCGCTCGATCTCGAGGCGCCAGTTGTCCAGCAGCGACGCCGGTACCACGAGCAGGTCGGTTCCCCTTTCCTGGTCGCGCCGGCATAGGGATAGGATGCCGAGAACCTGTATGGTCTTCCCCAACCCCATGTCGTCGGCGAGGCAACCGCCGAGCTCCAAGCCGCGCAAGGATGCAAGCCACTGCACGCCGAGCTTCTGATAAGGGCGCAGCTCGGCATTTAGGCCCACCCCAGATTCGATGTCCGCGCGCAGCTCGGGCGAGCGCAGCGCATCGAGCTTAGCCGAGAGCCATTTACCGGCGATGACCTCCGACCATTCGGGCCGCGCCTCCTCGATGCCCTCCTCATCACCATCGATGGGAGTGCCGGAGAGCATGCGCATGGCCTCGCCGAAACTGATACCGCCTGCTTGTGCTTGTTTCTGTACCTCACGCCATTGCTCCAGCACCTGTGTGAGCTTGTCGCGGTCGACCTCGACCCATTTGCCCTTGATGAGCACGAGACCCTGGCTTGCGCGCAGCAGCTCCTCGATCTCGGGCTGCGTGAGCTGCTCGCCGTCCAAGGTCAGGCCTACGTCGAAGTCCAACAATGCGCCCATCCCCAGGGTTGAAGGCGGCTTGGCGCCGACGGAAACCGCGACCTTGGGGCGGGGCTTGCTCTTGGCGCTCCACCAGTCAGGCATGCGCACGATCAGGCCGGCCTGTTCGTACACGGCGGTCTCGCAAAGGAACCGGTGGGCTTCTTGGGGCGTCCAGGACAGTGGATGATAGATGTCGCCGGCATCCACCAGCTCGCGCACGAATTCGCTGTGCTCGGCAGCTCGGGAAAGAGGCGCCAGCAACGCGAGCAGCTTGTGACGGTTCTTCGCGCCCGCATAGTCTTTGAGCGCTCGGCCCAGCGGCAGGTGCTGAGGCTCGGCCTGTTTGGAGACCTTATGCACGTAGGTGGCGATGAAGGCGAACGGATACTCGGGATCACGCTTGTTCTCGGCCAGATGGAAGCAGACCCGGCCGACGACGTGCCAGACCGAGCTGTGCGCTTTCAGATACCCCTGGACGCCGTCGGTGCGTCCCTTGGCCTTGGCGGAGAGCGCCGTACCCGCGTCGAACCAGATGTCGGCCAGAAGCTCGGCCGTCAACAGCTCGGCGCCTTGCATCGGCGGCGCGGCCTGGCGCAGGTTCAAGAGCTCGTCGGGATCCGGGTCGGGGAGGACCAGAGACTTCGGATCCGTCGGATCGAGCGTCGCGCAGACCCGAGCGATGAACGCGCGACCCAGATCGCGCCAGAAAGACAGCGCCGGCGGGAGCGCGCTCGAAAGTGCTGCCGCGCCTAAGTACAGCACGCCTTCACCGCGGCCCTCGGCGAAGGCGTCCATGATCTGCCCGGCCGCTTTGCTCGAAAGCGCTGGCTCGTCCGCTGGTGATCCTAGCTGGACGTCGATGCGGCCGCTCGGCGTCAACCGGCAGACCAGGGTCGCGGCGCCCGGAGAGGCGCTATCGAGGGGAAGCTGGGTCATCGGGCGTCCGCTGCAGCCAGGTCTTCAAGGTCTATGCCGGTATGCACGGCAACGCATCGTAGGGATTCAAGACTGTCACGCCCATGGCCTCAAAATGGCGCACATTTCGGCTCAAGACCAGAAGGCCGTTTGCCGCTGCAATCGCGGCAATCGCAACGTCCGCAAAGCCCGGTTCGAAGCCCCTGGATCGAGCCTTATCCATTAGCCTTCCAGCTATGCGAGCGGCGCCCACGTCAAGCGGCAGGATTCGAGAGGAGTAAAGATGCTCTACAGCTTCCCACCACTCGCGTAACGCCGCGGCCTTTCGAGTCGCGCCCTCACGCGCGTTCTTTGCGATCCCATCTTCAACTTCGGCCGCGGTAATAACCGACAGGAACAGGAATTGCGAAGCTCTGTCCATCCAATCAATCAGTTCGATCGAGTGTACTTTCTTAGTTGGCGCGGCCGCCGATAGGATATTGGTGTCGAGCAAATACACCTACAACGCATCGCCTCGGAGCGGGATTTGTGATCGCTCGGGAAGGTCACCGTCCTTGATCGGCGCGGCCATCACAAGCCGTCCGAAGCTAGGCACCTGCGATAATCTCCGCCATTCCTCGAAGGACATGATCACGGCCGCACGCCGGCCGTGTCGAGTGATGATCGCCGTTTCTCCGCGGTTGACATCATCTACGACCTGGGACAGTCGCGCCTTAGCATCGCGTAGCTGGATTTCGACCACTTGCAACTCCCACATACGACTACAGTAGTCATTTTAAATATTGCGTAACCGTGAATCAATCGAACGTTCCACGGGCTTCCCGAACGGTTCGACTTGGACCGAGAACGGCAACTTGCGCACCGCGAGTGCGGGTACGCTAACATGGAAGGCTGACGCGCGAGGCGATGTGTTCGCCGTAGAAAGTCGCTACCAGCACCGATGTGTCCAGAAAAGCCCTCACGTCAAGCGCGTTCGTTCTTGCGGTTGCGCTCCCGGCGCAGGTTATCGAGCGCTCGGGCCGTCTCGGCAGCAGATGCTTTGGCGCCGCTGCGAAAGACCCAGACGCCATGCTCTTCGCGCATCGCGGAGCCCGAACGCATCCGCCGCAGCGTGATCTGGTCTCCCGCGGCCTCCAGCGCAAGTGAATCGCCGGGCAAAAGCCGCAATTCATCCCGTAGCGGTTTCGGGATAACGATGCGACCCCTCTTATCGAGTTTTACGGTTGTATTCATAAATGGCGACATGAAATGGGAAAACCCAATTTGTCAAATGCCATTTTGGAGGGCAAGCTGGCTCATCGGCGGTTCGCGCGCAGTGTGCCGGCGCCAGCATCTAGCACGCATTTCCAGAAAAATGCCCTCGTACCAGTGCGCTCACCCGGTGTAGAGGGCCTCGAACGCGCCGCGGTTTTCGTCTGCCGCCACGGTCCAGGCGGTGAGGCTCGCGAGCAGGTTAACCTCGGTGGCAGTCAGGTCCGTGTCGAAGGTGGAGTAGTGGGGAAAGGCGTGGAACGACTCTGGGTCGTCGAAGCTCCCCAGCATTGCCTGGACCTCGCGCGAGAGGGCGTCGTACCAGTCTTTTACCCGGTCGGTGTAGACCCAGAGCACCCGCACCGTGCGCCCGCCGCCGGTGACACCAAACCAAACGTTGTCCTGGACCGCGAGGCTTTGGGTAAAGACTGCCGGTTTCCGCGCCGTGCCGGAGCCGCTCGCCTGCCACAGACCCTTCAAGAGATCGGCGAAGCCCTGCGCCGGAAAGACCTGGCTGTTCCGGCTTTCGGGGGACGTGGGGTTCTCATCGCCGGCGTAGATCCTGTAGCCCTTCCCTTGCTGGTAGGGCTGGTAGCCGAAGAGTGGCGGGATCTGGCCGTCGACGAGGACTCCGGTGCCGGGGATCACGTGGCCGTCGGGCCCGACCACCCCTTCAGGGATCTCCTCCATGCGTTGGCTCGAGTTGACGAACGCGATCACGCTCTCGATATCGGTGTAGGTGAGCATGTTGGCCACCCCGGTGTTTTCCAGGCTGCCGCCGTCGGCGAACTGCGTGGGTAGGGTCTGGGGGAAGGGTTCGACGCCGGCGACCGGCCAGTACGCGTACTCCGGGATAATCGCGGTGAGGAAGCTCAGATCGCGCTGAACGTCGGACAGGAGCCGGGCCTTGAGGAGATGGCGGGCCGGGCCCTTGATCAGGTCGAGGAGGGCGCTGTCGAGGTCGCTCTTCAGCCAATCCAGCACGTCGTCGAACAGCTCGTCCACCTTGTCGAAGAAGTCGCGCGGGGATAGCTGCCACTGGGCGAAGAGGTTGCCCAAGGTCTCGGCGAAGGCGGCGCTCGAGGCGCCCACGGCGTCGGCCAGGGCCCACTGGCGCAGTTGGCCCACGCTCACCTCCGAGCCCGCTACCGCCATAGGGTTCGAGCTGAAGCCGAAAGAGGTCACACCCCCGCCGCCCGGCGTACGGTCGTTGGCGTCGGTGCCGGACGGGGCGCCCACAATGCCGGTGCAAAACGGCGTCGACTGGACGGGCGCGAGGAGGCGGAAGCTCGTCCCCGGCTCAGCCAGGAACATCGACGTGTTGCACAGAAGGTAGGGGCGCTGGACGCGTCCGGGGCCGGAGGCCACCAGGTGCGCCGTTTCCCCCTGAAGCTGGGTGCCGCCGCGGGTCACGTTCTCGGTCAGGGTCTCCCGGTCCCAGGAGAAGAGCGAGGTGGGCGAAAAGCGCAGGCCATGCTCGAAGAGGCCGTAGGGCTTCAGGATGTGCATCCCCATGAGTGCCTGCCAGAGGAAGTTCGGCGGCACATTGAGGAACTTGAACAGAAGGAACGCCTCGACCGCCAGGGCCGGGATGGAGAAGAGCTTGCTGGCGACGGAGTTGCCGATGTTGCCGCGGGGCAGGACGTCCAGGGTCTCGGCCGGCGAGTGGCCGGGGGTGGATGACCGCACCAGGCGCCCCGGGTCCGGGACGTACTCGTTGAGGTAATCATCGTCGGTGGTTGGGCCGGAGAGGAACTCGAAGGTCACCCCCACCCAGGAGCCGCCGGAGACGGTCGAGATCGCCCGTGTCTTCTCGAGGAGGCCCAATGCCTTCAACCCGCGGAGCTGGCCCATGCCAGCGCTGAGCGCGCGGGAGCCGCCTCCCGAGAGGCAGATGCCCACGTTCCCGGGGGTCGCGCGATCAACGAATCGCTTCACCGTGAGCGGGCCCGTGACGAGATCCGCGACGAAGGTGCCGGAGGTGCTTTTTAGTGTCGACGCGGACATGGTTCGCTCTCCTGAAGCTGGAAAGACTCCGCCGCGAGAGCGCACGAGATCCCGAGAGAGACCGCGGGCGGTCCCGGCCGGCGCCGGATGCGCTGAGACGCGAATGCAAACGAATGTATCAGAGAGTGGGGATGAAAGGCCAAGCCTTTTCCAAGGACAAATGAGTCCGAGCGGCGGGCGTAATTCCAAGGTGGGATAATAAGTGGCATAACGGCAGGGTGATTATGCAGTCTGGCCATAGAGGTTGAAGCCATGAGGATCACATCCCGAAGTGCATGCGTGATCATAACAGCCTGCAGCCTCTGGCTGGCGGCCTGTGAGACCTCTCCGACCGGGCGCAGTCAGCTCATGCTGTTTCCGGAGGACAAAGTGCAGGCGATGGGGGTGCAAGCCTACAGAGAAATGAAACAGAAGCTGCCGAGCGTCGACGATCCAGAAGTGACGAGCTACGTCCATTGTGTAGCCGAGGCGATCACGCGGGTCATTCCGGAGAAATACGGCGAGACCAACTGGGAAGTTACGGTTTTTGCCAGTGACCAGGTCAACGCCTTCGCGCTGCCGGGCGGTAAGATCGGCGTCTACAGCGGCCTGCTCGAGGTGGCGCAGACACCGGCACAGTTGGCCACCGTCATCGCTCATGAGGTGGGCCATGTATTGGCCCAGCATGCCAACGAGAGATTATCAACCAATTTTGCAACCCAGGTCGGCCTCAATGTGCTCTCGATCGCGGTCGGCGCAGGGGGCTTTTTGAACCGACAGACCCTGGCCCTATTGGGCCTGGGCGCCCAAGTGGGCATCATCCTGCCGTTTAGCCGCACTCAAGAGAGCGCAGCAGACACGATCGGCCAGAAGCTGATGGCGAGAGCCGGGTTCAATCCGCGGCAAAGCATCATGCTATGGCAGAATATGAGAAAAGCAGGCGGCGCGCGCCCGCCGCAGTTCCTCTCCACGCATCCGTCACCATCGACACGCATCGATGATCTGCGCGACCAACTACCCGAGGCGATGAACCTCTATGAGCGTGCCCAGTTCGAGGGCCGCAATCCGCAGTGCAAGCCGCCGAGAGCCGGCTAATCGAAAATCACTGTACGATTATCGTAACAGAGGATCTTGCGCTGGATATGTGCCCAAACGGCCCGGGCCAGGACCAGTTTCTCTAGATCCCGTCCCTTGCGGATCAGCTCCTCCACGGGATCACGATGGGTGATATGCGCGACATCTTGGGCAATGATTGGACCGGCATCGAGCTCAACCGTGGCGTAATGGCTGGTAGCGCCGATAATCTTGACACCCCGGGCATGCGCGCTGTGATAGGGACGCGCACCAGGGAAGGCGGGCAGAAAAGAATGGTGAATGTTGATGATCTTGTCGGGGTAATCGGCGATGAGCCGTGGGCCGAGGATCTGCATGTAGCGGGCGAGCACGATTAGATCGATGCGTTGCTCCCGCAATAGCTCGAGCAGCTTCTCTTCCTGGCGTGCTTTGCTCTCTGGGGTGATCGGAAAAACGTGAAAGGGCAAGCCGAACCGTTCCGCCACATCCCGCAGGTCTTCATGATTGCTGATGAGCAAGGGAATATCTACCCGCCACTCGCCTGATTGCCAGCGTGAGAGCAGATCGTAGAGGCAGTGGGGCAGCCGCGAGACCATGATGGCGATGCGTGGAACATCATCCGAGAAGGAAAGCGTCCAGTGCATTTTGTATCGGTGCCCGATCGCCTCGCCGAATACTTCGCCAATTGCCTCAGCGGCGATGCGAAAGCGTGCAAGCTCCCACTCGATGCGCATGAAAAAGACGCCGCGGTGCGTGTCCACGTGCTGATCCAGATAGACGATGTTGCCCTGATTGCGGGCAATGAAATCGCAGATAGCCGCTACAAGCCCCTGCTGATCCGCACAGTGGATAAGTAGAATTGCCGTGCGAGCGGTCGCTGCGGACATGATGAGCCCCCAAGATGCGCCGACTCACAAAAACACCCTGCGGCCAACCCGGCGCGGACTGTTGCAGCAAGTTAACACTTGCGCGCATTCCCGTGTGCCTGCCACGGCGCTCGCGCAAGACGATCTAGCGCTCCTCTAGCCGCCGCATGGCCTCCTCGCGGCTGTAGAAGCGCCCTTCATGGACAAAACCGGGGATCAATCCGGGCTTGGCCTCCAGCACGCGGCCTGTGGCATCCCGCCTGACTACCACCTCCTCCGGCAGCCCATCGAGGCAGTGAACCGCGGCCAAGCGACCGTCGGCGTGGCGTGAGGGGTAGACGATATTGGTATCTGGATCCAGAAAAGCCGGGCGGAAGCCGTGCGGGCGGTTGCCCTCGCTAACGGCTTTGGTCCCTTGATAGCGCCGATTTTCCTGAAGCAGACGAAATAGGCTCACGGGATAAATGCACCCCGCATCTGTTTTCGCATCCATAGTGCCCTCTCCCGCCACGCGTTGCCCCGAGCAACACACTCATTTTGCGTTGCCATCGAACCACCCGCCCCGTGTTGGACACGCAGCGGCACCCTATCTGACATTAGGCATGATGCATGCCAGTTCGGTACAAAGCGTTATTTGATGTATTTTCAACAGGTTGGAGAAGTGCTTGCAGAGAGGGTAAAAAAAGTGTTTAAGAATCCGACACTGCGCGTCACCTGCGCTGACCGATTGCGTAAGCCGGTAATTGGCACCCTAGTTCCCGCCATGGGTGACGGATTGAGACTAGGGCCTGTGCCTGACAGGCTGTTGGGCAGCAACACGACGCCGTGGGCGGATGTCAACACGCCCTAATCAGCCAGCCGCCGATACTTGATCCGGTGCGGATTGGTAGCCTCCTCACCCAGCCGCCGTTTGCGATCGATCTCATATTCGGCGTAATTGCCCTCGAACCACTCCACGTGGCTGTCACCCTCGAAAGCGAGCATATGGGTGGCGATGCGATCGAGAAACCAGCGATCATGCGAGATGACCAGCGCACAACCGGGGAAGGCCAAAAGCGCCTCCTCCAACGCGCGTAGCGTCTCCACGTCCAGGTCGTTGGTGGGCTCATCGAGCAGCAATACATTACCGCCGCGCTTGAGCAGCCCGGCAAGATGCACCCGGTTGCGCTCGCCGCCGGAGAGCTCTCCGACCCGCTTTTGCTGGTCCTGCCCCTTGAAGTTGAAGCGGCCCACGTAGGCTCGCGAGGCCACCTGGTACTTACCGATCTCAATGATGTCATGGCCGCCCGAGATCTCCTCCCAAACGGTTTTGTCGGCATGTAAATGGTCACGGCTCTGATCGACATAGGCGAGGTCGACGGTTTCCCCAAGCCGTATCTCGCCTCCATCGGGCTGTTCCTGCCCAACCAGCATGCGCAATAAAGTGCTCTTGCCGGCGCCGTTGGCGCCGATGATGCCGACAATGGCACCGGGAGGAATCTTGAAGCTCAGGTCATCGATGAGAAGGCGCTCAGTATAGCCCTTGACGAGGTGCTTGGTCTCGATCACGAGGCTGCCGAGCCGCGGGCCAGGCGGTATGTAGATCTCGTTGGTTTCGTTACGCTGCTGAAACTCCCGTGACTGCAGCTCGTCGAACTGCCGTAAGCGCGCCTTGCTCTTGGCCTGCCGGCCTTTGGGGTTGCTGCGCACCCACTCCAGCTCATGCTGTATCGTCTTGCGATGAGCGGCCTCCGCACGCGCCTCGTGCGCCAAGCGCTCGTCTTTTTGTACCAGCCAGGAGGAGTAATTACCCTTCCAGGGGATGCCTTGGCCGCGATCGAGCTCCAAAATCCAGCCGGCCACGTTGTCCAGGAAGTAGCGATCATGGGTTACGGCAACGACCGTGCCCGGATACTCGGCGAGATAGCGCTCGAGCCAGGCCACCGACTCGGCGTCCAAATGATTGGTGGGCTCATCGAGCAAAAGCATGTCGGGGCCGGCGAGCAGCAGCCGGCAAAGGGCGACCCGACGCCGCTCGCCGCCCGAGAGGCTGGCGATCTCGGCATCCCAGGCGGGCAGCCGCAGCGCGTCGGCAGCCTGCTCCAGCTTGCGCTCCAGATCCCACGCCCCGGCCGCCTCGATCTGGTCCTGCAAGCGGCCCTGCTCGGTCATCAGGGCATCGAAGTCGGCGTCCGGCTCCGCAAACCGGGCGCTGACCTCGTTGAACCGATCCAGCAGCGCCTTGATCTCGGTCACGCCGTCCTCGACGTTGCCGCGCACGTTCTTGCCCGCATCGAGCTCCGGTTCCTGGGGCAGGAAACCGATCTTGATTCCCGGTTGCGGGCGCGCCTCGCCTTCGAAGTCGCGCTCTGCGCCGGCCATGATGCGCAGCAGCGTGGACTTGCCGGCACCGTTTAAGCCCAGCACGCCGATCTTGGCGCCCGGGAAAAAGGACAGCGAGATGTTGCTTAGTATCTGCCGCTTGGGGGGCACGACCTTGCCCACCCGATTCATGGTAAAGATGTACTGCGCCATGGTGCCTCAAACGATATGGGTGCTCAGGCCGCGGATGCGACAAAAATCCAGCTTGGCGGTGCGGTTGTGAGCCGCTCTGCCTCCAGAGAAACGCCGGCATTTTATCGAACAAAGCGGACATTAACCATTACCAGGTTGGGAGTCTCCGCCCCGCCGATAGGCAGTGCGCTGTCGCGCAGGAAACAACTGAGCCAGGGTAGGGTCGCGTGGGAGCGGCGCCCTCGCCGCGATTCCCTGTTGCGCCATTCACGGCATGTCGCGGCCGGCCGTTTCGCTTCTGCCTCAGCCGGTCAGCCGCGCCCCCGCGTGCGAGTTTTGCCCACGCGGGCATGTTTCTCGACGAACTGGATCATAGCCCCGGCGATGTCTTTGCCGGTGGCCCGCTCGATGCCCTCCAACCCCGGGGATGAGTTCACCTCCAGCACGACCGAGCCGTGGTTGGAGCGCATGATGTCGACCCCCGCGACATTGAGTCCCATAATCTTGGCCGCGCGGACCGCGCTCGAGCGCTCTTCGGGAGTGATGCGAACGTTCCAGGCTTGGCCGCCACGGTGGACATTCGAGCGGAACTCGCCCTCCTTCGCCTGACGCCTCATGGAGGCCACTACTTTATCGCCCACCACGAAGCAGCGGATATCGGAGCCCCCGGCTTCCTGGATGAACTCCTGGGTCAGGAAGTAGGCATTGAGCCCGTGAAAGGCATCGATCACACTCTCGGCCGCCTTGCTGGTCTCGGCCAGCACCACCCCCATGCCCTGTGTGCCCTCCAGCAGCTTAATCACCAACGGGGCTCCGCCCACGAGGCTGATCAGATCGGCGTTGTCATCGGGTGAATAGGCAAAGCCGGTCACCGGCAGGCCAATGCCCCGCCTGGCAAGTAATTGGAGCGAGCGCAGCTTATCGCGGGAGCGGCTTATGGCAACGGACTCGTTGAGGGGGAAGACCCCCATCATCTCGAATTGCCTCAGCACCGCTGTGCCGTAGAAGGTGATTGAGGCGCCGATGCGTGGTATGACGGCATCGACGGATTCCAGGATTTCGCCCCGGTAATGAACCTCCGGGCGATGCGCGCTGATTTTGACGTAACAGCGCAAGGGATCGATTACCCGAATACTATGGCCCCGCGCGTGGGCAGCCTCGACGATGCGCAGGGTGGAGTAGAGTTTACTGCTGCGGGAGAGGACGATGATGTTCATTTTACCTTGAGGTTGCACTCACCGGGACTCACGCCGCCGGGCGGCACCTGCTAGCTCGCTATCAGCGGCTTCCGCCAGATAGGAGGCATTCGGATCGACCAGCAGCCGCCCCTTCATCGCCCTGCGGCCAAGGAGCATACGAAAACCCATACTGTCGCGATTGGTCAGCGTGAGTTTAATCGACCAGCGCCGGCCCGCGATGAGCATGGGTGTGCGGATAACGAGTCGGCACTCGCGGTGCCCGGTCGAGCTGGTGACAATCCGCTCGGCGACGACATCGGCTATGCAGCGGACCGTGATATCGGTGCGCCGCTGGATCGGGTGGATCTCGAACGTCACCCGATCTAGCCCACTCTCCCGATAGCGCCGCACATGAACCGCGTGCAGCGCGGAGGTCGCCGCACCGGTATCCACCTTGGCTTTGATGCGCTCCACGCCAAGCCCAGGCAGCGCGACCCATTCGCGCCAGCCGACCCAAAGCCGAGGTCGCGATCTGGCACCGCTTACCCCAACCATAGGATTTCATCTCCATGCGGGCGGACACCGCCGTCCAGATTATGGCAAGATGGCATCAATTGCGTAGTCCTGGCAAAGGTTTGCCTGGTAGCGGGTCGCTTGACCCAGGATCAGGTGTCAAGCAAATAGGCACGTAATGTGGAAGTCGAATGGGATCCTGAGAAGGACCAGGCAAACCAGCGGAAGCATGGTGTTGCGTTCCTTGAAGCAAGGACGGTCTTTGGAGATCCGTTTGAATTGACTATCTTTGATCCCGACCACTCAGAGGGCGAGTATCGATTCTTGAGCATTGGCCAGGCGTCTACCGGTCGCTTGCTGGTGGTTGCTTACTCCGAGTCTGAAGAGGGTAGAATCCGAATTATCAGCGCGAGAACCGCCAAAGCGGCTGAGGTGAAGCGATATGAATCAGAAACCGGACTCTGACGAAATAAGGGAGGAGTACGACTTTTCTGCGGGAGTCCGTGGCAAACACTACAAGGCGTACCGAGGTGGGACGAACGTCGTCCTTTTGGACCCAGAAGTAGCGCGCGTGTTTCGCGACTCAGAATCGGTGAATCGAGCCCTAAGGATGCTCATAGACCTCGCGGACGAAGAGGTGCAAAGAAACCTAACAGGTGGAGCCGGCGGTGGTTAGTAACCAGCCACCCCTAATCCGTTCCCACTAGCCACTAATCGCTAACTCAAGACATTGGGAGTCGCATGTTCTTCAGTGAGATGACAATCGCCGGGTTTGATCCCGAGCTGGCCGAGGCGATCGAGCGGGAGAAGCTTCGCCAGGAGGAGCACATCGAGCTCATCGCATCGGAGAACTACGTCAGCCCGCGGGTCCTCGAGGCCCAGGGCAACGTGCTGACCAACAAGTACGCGGAGGGCTACCCCGGCAAACGCTATTACGGTGGCTGCGAGTACGTCGACATTGCCGAGCAGCTCGCAATCGACCGAGCGAAGCGGCTGTTCGGTGCAGCCTACGCTAACGTGCAGCCGCATTCAGGCTCCCAGGCCAACGCCGCCGTCTACCTGGCATTGGCTAATCCCGGCGAGACCATTCTGGGCATGAGCCTCGATCACGGCGGGCACTTGACTCACGGCGCCAAGCCGAACTTCTCGGGCCGGCTCTTCAACGCGGTGCAGTACGGCATCGACGCCGAGAGCGGCGAGATCGACTATGCGCAAGTCGAGCGCCTTGCGCTCGAGCACCGCCCCAAGCTGGTGATCGCTGGCTTTTCGGCCTATTCGCGCGTGGTGGATTGGCAGCGCTTCCGCGAGATAGCCGACGAGGTCGGCGCCTATCTGATCGTGGACATGGCGCATGTGGCGGGCCTCGTAGCCGCTGGGCTCTACCCCAATCCGACTCAGATCGCCGACGTAACCACCACAACCACCCACAAGACTTTGCGTGGGCCGCGCGGCGGGTTGATCCTGGCGCGCGACGACGCACGAGTTCAGAAAGCATTACAATCGCTGGTATTTCCAGGCACCCAAGGCGGGCCGCTGATGCATGTCATCGCCGCCAAGGCGGTCGCTTTGAAGGAAGCGCTGGAGCCGGCGTTTGCCGATTATCAAAGGCAGGTTTTGGCCAATTCCCGCGCGATGGCGGCAACGATCATGGAGCGAGGCTTCCAGGTGGTCAGCGGCGGCACGGATAATCACCTGTTTCTGATCGACCTCATCAAGCAGGGGCTGACCGGCAAGGCCGCGGATGCCGCTTTGGGCCGGGCAAACATCACGGTGAACAAAAACGCCGTCCCGAACGACCCGCAATCGCCCTTCGTCACCAGCGGCTTGCGTATCGGCTCACCGGCGGTAACGACTCGTGGCTTCGGTGAGGCGGAGGTCCGAGAGCTTGCCGGGTGGATGTGCGACATTCTGGATGACATTCACAACGAGGCAACTATCGCTCGAGTGCGCGGCCAAGTACTGGGAATCTGCCGGCGCCACCCGGTCTATCAAGCAAGCGCGTGACTCGGTTCAAGCCGCTGGCATCACTGCGCCTAACCACGGCGGAGGCGCGCCACACGGGCCATGGCCGGCGCGCCATCCCAACACTGAGTCGCCGGTAGGATCGGGTATGACCAACGTATGGATCTTTAATGCCATGCCGACCGTGCAGCATTAAGATAGCGCGGCATGCGTTGCCCATTTTGCCAAGCGCAGGAAACTCGGGTGATCGACTCCCGTCTTGCCGGTGAAGGCGAACAGGTGCGCCGCCGGCGTGAGTGTGTGCAGTGCGCCGAGCGCTTCACCACGTACGAGAGCGCGGAGCTCGTGATGCCGCAAGTAGTCAAACGCGATGGCTCGCACGAGGCATTGGATGATTGGAAACTACGCTCCGGGCTGCTGCGCGCGCTCGAGAAACGCCCGGTCGCCCGTGAAGCCATCGAGGCGGCGATCAGCCGCATTCTTACGCGAATCCGTCTGACCGGGGAGCGCAAAGTGGCGGCTCGGCAGATTGGCGAGTGGGCCATGGATGAGCTGCGTGATCTCGATCAGGTAGCCTACGTGCGCTTCGCTTCCGTCTATCGCAGCTTTCAGGACGTGAGCGCCTTTCGCGAGGTGATCGACGGACTGGAGCAGTCGCATCCTACCGGTAGTCGCGCGAAGCTGCCGGGCAACGAATCGAAGGACTAACGCGCCGCGCCTTGCAGTGGGGCGGGGGTCTGTTGACATCCACCCACGGCGTCGCGGGTGAATGTCAACAGGCCCTGGCAAGGGCTAGCCGCGGACGCGCAGGGTGGCCGCAATGAAACTGCGGACGGCGTAGGTGACCGATTTTACCGCCTCTGACCACAAGTATATGGCTCGTGCCCTGCGCCTGGCGAAGCGTGGACTCTTTTCGACTGCTCCCAACCCCCGGGTGGGCTGCGTGATCGTACGCAACGGGCAGCTCGTCGGCGAGGGTTGGCATCGTCGGGCGGGGGAGGCGCACGCGGAGGTCAATGCTTTGGCGGCCGCGGCCGCGGGCGAGGCGGCGCGCGGCGCCACCGCCTACGTGACCTTGGAGCCCTGCTGTCATCATGGCCGCACGCCGCCGTGCACCGAGGCCCTATTGGGTGCCGGGATCAAGCGCGTCGTAGCGGCCTGCAAAGATCCCAATCCACGGATCGCCGGGCAGGGGCTGGCGCAATTGGCGGACTATGGTATCACCACCGGCCACGGACTGATGGCGGCCCAGGCACAAGGCCTAAATCCCGGCTTTTTCAAGCGCATGCG
The DNA here is from genome assembly GCA_030452265.1 of Nitrococcus sp. Lineage (GTDB taxonomy): Bacteria > Pseudomonadota > Gammaproteobacteria > Nitrococcales > Nitrococcaceae > Nitrococcus. Next base: position 2,163 of record JAKDMQ010000028.1, on the reverse strand, counting down.
CAGTGGGCTGCCGTACGTGCGCTGTAAGCTTGCGATGAGTTTGGACGGACGCACGGCAATGGCTTCTGGAGAGAGCCGCTGGATCACGGCCACCCCGGCGCGGCGCGATGTGCATCGGCTGCGGGCGCGCAGTGACGGCATACTCACCGGCAGTGGCAGCATTATGGCCGACGACCCGCAGTTGAACGCGCGTGAGGTGAATACACCTTGGGATTTGGTGCAGCCCTGTCGGTTTGTGCTTGACTCGCGTTTGCGCATGCCAAGCCATGCCCGCATTCTGCAGGAACCCGGACGGGTCGTTGTGCTATATAGCCAGCATGACCGGCAGCGCGCAGAGAATCTCACCGCCGCCGGTGCCGAGCTGTGGCCGATCGCACCCGATCCCAGCGGACGTGTAGAGCCCAAAAAAGCACTCGCGGCGATCGGCGAGGCTGGGGTCAACGAGCTGCTAATCGAGGCGGGCCCAAGCCTGAGCGGAGTATTGCTGCAGGCCGGTTTGGTCGATGAGCTGGTGATCTATATCGCGCCTCACCTCATGGGACACGAGGCACGACCTCTGCTGCTCTTGTCTGGGCTGGTCGGCTTGGCGGAGCGCATACCGGTCACGATCACCGATATGCGCTGTGTCGGTCCGGACCTTCGCTTGACGGCTCGCCTGGAGAAGATCTGAATGTTTACGGGAATCGTGCAAGCGGTGGGGACTGTCCGCGAAGTGAGCTCTCATGACCCGGATCGGCGACTCCTCATCGAGCCGGGGGCTTTGGACCTCAATGGACTGCGGGCAGGTGATAGTCTCGCCGTCGAGGGCTGCTGCCTGACCTTGGTGAGCCTCAGTGCGGGCGGGTTTGCAGTCGATGTCTCCGATGAGACCTTATCGCGCACCACCCTGGGAAATCTCGAGGCGGGTGACCGGGTGAACCTGGAGCAAGCGCTAACGCTCGGCACCGCGCTTGGCGGTCACCTGGTGAGCGGCCACGTGGACGGCATAGCCGAGATTCTTTGGCGGCGCCCATCGGGGCGCTGCGAGCGCTGGTGTCTTAGGGGCCCGGCGCGGCTAGCCCGGTACATCGCGGAGAAAGGCTCGATCTGCCTGGCGGGAGTGAGCCTCACCATCAACGCGGTGGCCGGAGCGGAGTTCGAGGTGACCCTCGTGCCGCATACGTTGGAGGTGACGACGCTTGGCGCGCGTCGCCCGGGCGAGCGCGTGAATCTGGAGGTCGACATGATCGCACGCTACCTGGAACGGCTCCTGCTGGGGGATGCGGCGGCGCCGACCGGCGCTGAGAGATGACACGGGCAGTGCTCGGGCTGTGCGGCTTTGCCTATGCGGCAACGCGACGGCGGCGTAGCTACGATGTAAAGGGGACACCCTAAATGTTCAACAGCATCGACGAGATCCTAACCGATCTGCGTCGGGGCCGAATGGCCATCATCGTGGATGAAGAGGATCGAGAGGACGAGGGTGATCTCGTCATGGCCGCATCCATGGTGCGCCCAGAAGACATTAACTTTATGGCTCGTTACGGGCGCGGCCTGATTTGCCTCACGCTCACCCGTGAGCGCTGCGCGCAGCTACGGCTGCCGCTGATGGTTAACGAGACCGAATCCCGGCAATCCACCAATTTTACGCTGTCCATCGAGGCTGCGAGCGGCGTCACCACGGGGATCTCCGCGGCTGACCGGGCGCGTACGATTCAGGCGGCAGTAGCCCCTATGGCCCGACCCGAAGAGCTGGTCCAACCCGGGCACATCTTTCCGTTAATGGCACAGCCGGGAGGCGTGCTCACGCGGGCAGGCCACACCGAGGCAGGCTGCGATCTGGCCCGTCTCGCCGGTTTCGAGCCCGCCGCGGCAATTGTTGAAATACTCAATGAAGATGGCACGATGGCGCGCCGCTCCGACCTGATGCGCTTCGCTCGAGAGCACGGGCTCAAGATCGGCACCGTCGCGGACCTGATCGCCTACCGCATCCGCAACGAGCGCACGGTGAAGCGCGTGGCAGAGTGCGAGCTGCCGACCGAGTACGGAACCTTCCGCCTCTACGCCTATCAGGATACGGTGGATGGCGCCTTGCATTTTGCACTCGTCCACTCGATGGTGCAGCCGGAGCACCCAACGTTGGTACGGGTGCATATTCAAAACACCCTCTCTGATGTCTTCGCC
>JAKDMQ010000198.1 GCA_030452265.1 Nitrococcus sp. | reverse complement strand
ATCAGCTCAGCGTGCGCCGCGCTGGCCAGTGGACTCGGCTGCAGCTTGCGCAGCCGCTCGATCGCCCGTTGCACATGGGCATTGGGCTCGGAACCCTCGGCCGGCAGCTCGAACAACACCGCCCGCACGCCGGCGTTCACCAGATGGGCCGCGATCTGCGCGCCCATCACCCCGGCGCCGAGGACGGCGGCGCGACGCACGTGAGTGACTTCGCTCATCCTCATGCTCTCCTAATCGGTCGGTCAGTTAAGCGGCCTGTCAGTGCGTGTCAATCGACTACGCGGCGGGGCCAGGCAGCCTCCCGGCGCACGGCCGGCGTTTGACGTTCACGCTCGGGTGCCAGCTCGGATGGGTCGAACGCGTCGGTCTGAATCGCATCCCAGCGCAAGCGCTCGTATTCGCGCACCAAATCCGCCTGTTCGCGCTCTAATACCCCCTGCTCCAGGCAGGAGGCCAACTGCTCCTCGAAGGTGTGACCCTTGGCCTGCTTCTTGGCCACCGCTTTTATGAAGCGTTGGTAAGGCGCCTCTGTGCGCAACAGCAGGTTGAAGGCGGCTTCCATGCGCCCGACTGGATCGTCGGCGGAGCGGCCCAGGTAAACATGCTGCGTGATGCGCTCGCGCACTCCACCGGCCTCCATCATCTGCCGGGCAATGCGGGCACTTAGGCGATCGTTCGGCGCCTTGTAGGGCCGGCCCAAGGGAAATACCGCAAACCGCAACACGTACCCTACCCCAGCGATAGGAAAATTGTCGAAGAGCTCATCAAACGCCTGGTAGATCGCGTTCAGACAAAACTCGACCGCCCATTGCATCGAGGCCAGTTCCTGCTCTGGCCGGGTGGCATCGGCATGGTACTTGAGCACCGCCGAGGCGAGATAAAGATTGCTCAGCACATCGCCCAGCCGGGCGGAGAGGCGCTCCTTGCGCTTTAGCTCGCCGCCGAGCACGCCCAAGGTCACATCGGTGACGAACGCTAATGCGGCGCTCATGCGCGTGAGCTCGCGATAATAGCGCGCGGCCGGCCCGCTGACCGGGGCCGCGGCGAAACGGGCGCCGGTTAAAGCATGCGTGAAGGCACGCACCCCCCGGCTGCTGGTATAACCAATGTGCGCGAACAGCAGCCGATCGAAGCGCTGCAATCCTCGCTCTGGATCAGCTTCATGCACCGCCGCCATTTCATCGCGCACATAGGGATGGCAGCGGATGGCGCCCTGGCCGAAGATCATCAGGCTTCGGGTCAAGATGTTCGCCCCCTCGACGGTGATCGCCACCGGAACGGACTGGTGGGCGTAGCCCAGGTAATTGCGCGGGCCATAAATTATGGTGCGCCCGCCGTGGATGTCCATGGCATCGTCGATGACGAGGCGCATTTGCTCGGTCATATGGTATTTGGCGATGGCGGAGACAACCGCTGGCTTGATGCCCATGTCACCGGCGCTCGCCGTCAGCACGCGGGCTGCCTCCAACAGATAGGTGCGCCCGGCGATCCGGGCCATGGCTTCCTGCACACCCTCGAACTCGCCGATCGGCAGCTTGAACTGGCGGCGGATACGGGCATAGGCGCCGGTCATGCGATAGCTGAGCTTGGCCGCCGCCGTTCCCAGCGCCGGCAACGAGATGGCGCGCCCCACCGCCAGGCATTCCACCAGCATCCGCCAGCCCCTGCCGGCCATGGGCTCGCCGCCGATGATCCAGTCGAGCGGGATGAACACATCATCGCCCCGGACCGGACCGTTCATAAACGCAAGCCCCATCGGGAAGTGGCGCTCACCGATTTTCACCCCCGGGTGGCTCGCCGGAATCAAGGCGCAGGTAATTCCGAGCGACTCCTCATCACCGAGCAAATGCTGTGGGTCGTAGAGCTTGAACGCAAGCCCGAGCACCGTTGCGATCGGGGCCAGCGTGATGTAGCGCTTGTTAAAGCTCAAGCGAATCCCGAGCCCTTCTCGCCCGGCGTGCTCGCCCCTGCAGACGATCCCGTAATCGGGCATGGAACCCGCATCCGAGCCCACATCCGGTCCGGTCAGGGCGAAGCAGGGAATCTCGCGGCCGTCGGCGAGCCTCGGCAGCCAATAATCTTTTTGCGCCTGCGTGCCGTACTTCATCAGCAGCTCACCCGGTCCGAGCGAGTTCGGGACCATCACGGTCACAGCGGTGGAGAGGCTGCGCGTGGCGATCTTGGAGACGACCGTGGACTGCGCGAGGCTCGAGAAATCAAGCCCGCCGTACTCCTCGGGAATGATCAGGCTGAAGAAGCGCTCCCTTTTTAGATAATCCCACACCTCGGCCGGCAGGTCGTGGTCCTTGCGAACGATGCGATCCTCATCGAGCATCCCGCAAAGTGTCTCTACCTGGTGGTCGAGGAATGCTTGCTCCGCAGGTGTAAACCGCGTTACCTGGAAGCCGAGCAATTTTGACCAATCCGGCCGGCCCTGGAACAGCTCCGCTTCCCACCAGATATCGCCGGCTTCCAACGCCTCCCGCTCGGTGGCGCTCATGGTAGGCAGCGCCTTGCGAAACAGACCGAACAAAGGGCGCGTGATGAGCCGGCGGCGGATCGCGCCGATATTGAGCGCCATCGCCACTGGAATGAATAGCACCGCCGCGACCAGCAGCCCTACCGCACCCAACCCTCCGGTTGCGAATAAGGCCAGCAGGTAAACCGCGAGCACCGCGGTCCAAAGTGCCCGCGACACGCCAACGTAGGCCAGCGCCCAAATACCGGTCAGTGCGATCAGAATTGCAATCAGGGCGTACATAACGCTCCTCCTTTCGCGCCGCTCGAGCGCGCGCCACTCTCCCCTCGCCCGCCGCTGTCCCGGCGGTCAGGCCGTGGAGGTTTCCTCTACATGCACCAGCTCCCGGCTATATCCGGGGATGAGCGCCGAGCCCATGAAATGCATGTACTCGTGGAAGTCCTCGCCAATGGGAATAAGCTCCGGGGCGTCACGGCGCAGTTGCAGCGTTCCGAGGAACACCGAATAAGCCAATATCGCCCGCTGCCGGGCTTCCCCCGCCGATAGTCCCATGGCCACGTAGCACTCGCGAAGGAACTGGACTCGATGATCCATCACGCGCCGGACCACCGTCTGAATCGGGTGGTTTTCCATAGCCCCGGTAAGGGCTAGATAGAGCCGTCCCGCGCGCCGGCTGCCATCCGCCTCACGAAACAAGCGCGCAAGGCGCTTGCGTGGGTCCCGCTCCTGTGATACCCGGGCGAGCACCTCATCGGTTTCCCGGCGTTCCCACTGCGCGATCGCCGCATGGATTAGGGCCTGGCGATTGGCAAAATGCCAATAGAAGCTGCCTTTGGTAACGCCGAGTCGACGTGACAAGGACTCTACCGCCACCGCTTCCACACCGGACTCGGCAATAACCTCCAGCGCGGCTTCCGCCCAAGCATCGGCGGTCAATGGCGGCCTAGACTTCCCATGCATACTGGCCAATCTACACAATACGCATGCGTATGGCAACTCTGGCATTCGATATCAACCGTGTTGAGATGCAGGCATTGTGCTCCGCCCAGCCACGCAGCAGCGTTGCAACAAATTGATATAAATGATTTGTTTTAGTGTGCGATCGAAGCTGCGCGCTTACTTGGCGCACCTGCTGCTGATGGGCTCACCGTGGGGCAAATGGGTTCATCAAACGTAAATTACAGCCTTCAAAATCTTGGGTGTTACGAGTCACCAATGTGAGGCCATGGAGCGCGGCGGTGGCAGCGATCATCATGTCCGCCTGCGTTCGGGATATCCCTTTGGCCTGAAAAGCCCCGCGAAGCCGACCCGCGTGGGCGGCAATCTCCTGTGTTACTGGCACGACATCACAAAAATCCTCCGAGAACCGTTCAAACCATTCGCTAATCCGGCTATTTGGCTTCCATGCCAGACCATACTGAATTTCCTCCACCGTGACCGCACTCAATGTCACGCGGGTAATCGATCGACCCCATGCAAGAACACCGGGATTCGGCGTCGGGCGGGAAAGCTCGCCCAGTATGTTGGTATCACAGAGCCCTGCCATCCCACAGGGGCCTCATTGCGGCCAGTTGAGCGTCCGGTTCAGGCGCTCGGGGATCTCCAGCTCATAGTTCTCTGAATCCGCGATAGCCCGGTATTCCGCGAAAGCCTCTGCAACACTGCGCCCTCGGTGCTCGTTCCGCCACTGCTCGAATTCGCGGTACCGTTGCGCATCGATGAGAACCGCTGCCAGTTTATCCCGCCGGTAAATGGGTTGCGGCCCACGGGAAGCCGCGCGGATAAGCTCCGCGAATCGCCGGCGTGCTTCACCAATCGTCCAATTCACGAATCACCTCATTGAAGCTAACATGTACAAAATGATTTACAATCATGTACAAGCATAAGCCTGCGGGCACGCCTGTCAATGGGAGCCCCGACAACTGGTGACAAGCAAGCCCTAGGGCGACGCCCGGTGTACGACGACAATTCCTCTGCACCTGCTGATTTACCGCTGCCCCCTACTACCGGCAAGCGCGCTTCCAGTAGTCCGGCCGACAAACTGAGCCCATGAGGTCAAAGGTCGGGCAACTGTGCCTGCCAGTGCCAGACCATAGCGCGCGTGCGCTTATGTTAGAACTTACGCAAACGCAAACTCAGAACCAGCGAGGTTCAGTATGGCTGCCGAGCATGGGGCCACCCGACGCACGGAGCGGGAAAGCGGAACGATGCCGGCGCGACGGACACCGAGGTCTTCGCGCGGCTCGCCGAGCTTTGCTACGCGATGCGCAACCGTGAGCCTACCCTTCAGGAGAGCCTGCGGTTGAGCCACATGCGCTCGCTGGCGAGCCTCGACTCGCTCATGGAAGAGACGGGCGGCAGTTGCGACACCGAGGAGGCGCAGCGCCTGCTCGGTGGGATCTCGCGCCAGGCCGTCGATGCACGAGTGGAGCGCGGCACGATCCTTTGGGCAAAGCTCGGCCGCGCGCGCCGATTCCCTCTAGCACAGTTCAATGTGGCAAATGCACGCGTCCAGCCGGCCATGCTCGACGTGCTCGGGAAGCTGAAGCATGTCGAGAGCCCGGCATCCCGATTGAGCTTCTTTCTGGCACCCAAGCACGCTCTCGGCGGCGCACGTCCGATCGAGCTATTGCAGGCCGGCGAGCGAATCGATGAAGTCCGACGCGCTGCACGACTGTACTTGAGCCAGGGCGGGCTCTGATCCGCTATTGAACATCATCGACTGGCTCAAGGAATTCGGCGTTAGTGTCCACGACGACGGTTTGCTTGGGCAATAGGCAGCCAAAAACCGACATTTCAGCGTATCAGTAATGCGCACCGGCAAAATCCGAGCTTACCTCTGCCATGTGACCCGCAAAAAGCTGATCCAGGGGTACGGGCAATCCGATGTGATAGCCCTGAGCGTATTCGATCCCGATCTCCTCCAGCGTTGCCAACACCCGCTCGCTCTCAACGAACTCCGCCACCGTGCGTAAGCCCATGATGGCGCTCATCTCGCTGATCACCCTGACCATCTCCCGGTCGGTGCGGTTGTCGGCTATGTTGCGCACGAACAGCCCGTCGATCTTCAAATAGTCGACCGGCAGCGACCTTAGATAGCCGAGCGACGACAGCCCGCTGCCGAAGTCGTCCAGGGCGAAGGCACACCCCAGCCGGCGCAGTTGGCCCATGAACCGAACCGTGTTTGCAAGATTGCCGATGGCCGCCGTCTCGGTGATCTCGAAGCATAGCTGCGATGGCGCGAACGGCCCATCGGCGATGCGCTCGGCCAGCGCCAGCAGAAACTCCGCGTCACCCAGTGACGCGCCGGAGAGGTTAATGGAACAGACGTCGATCCGGCGCAGCCTCTCTGGATGCCGGGCACCCCAGCGAAACAATTGGTTCACCACCCAGCGGTCGATGTGCATGGACAACCCGTAGCGTTCCGCCGCCGGCAGCAACGCCGCCGGCCCGACCACCTGCCCGTCCTTCTCGCGCAGGCGTAGCAGCAGCTCGAAATGCATACCGGCACCGCTCGCCTCTTTCACTGACCGAATAGGTTGGGCGTATAGCAGCAGGCGATCCTCGTCCAGGGCTTCGCTGATGTGGGTCACCCAGCGCATCTCGCAGCTTCGCCGCAGCATGTTCTCGTCCTTGGCGTGATAGACATGCACGCGATGACCACCGGCCTCCTTGGCGGCTAGGCAGGCGGCGTCGGCGACCCGAAGTGCGTTCTCGGCAAGCTCCACGCATCCGCGGCCCGGTACGACGCCGATGCTCGCGCCGAGCTTAAAGCTGCGCTCGCCCCAGCGAAAGCGGAATGCCTCTGCCGCGTCGCACAGCGCCCAGGCGCAGCGTTCGGCCGCGTCGGCGGAAGAGCAATTGAGCAGAACGCCGAATTCGTCGCCACCCAGCCTCGCCAGCGTGCCGTTGCTGCCCAGCACCTGCTGCAAGCATGCCGTGAGTTGCTTCAGTGACTCGTCGCCGGCGGTGTGGCCGCACGGCTAATTGGTTCTATCAGCCGTTGTTCTGGCGTGGCGCTGATGGCCGCG
>JAKDMQ010000027.1 GCA_030452265.1 Nitrococcus sp. | reverse complement strand
GGAGCTGGCCGGAGCATAAACCACGCCCGCGGCTTATCGTGCAGCCGGCATGAGCGGACTATCAACTCTGGCGGAAGGGCTTTTATGAGCGCGGAGGTATCTGCTCACCCCGCTCGGGCGTATAACTGATCGGAAAGAGCACTCTGGATCGCGACGAGGAGATAGTAGCCACGGTTTACCGTGGTTCGCGGGTTGGCTATTTGCGCAGAAACTCGACCGGCGGTGCCATCTGCGGGTAATCTAAAAGCACGTAGGTAGTGGAAAAATGCAGTGAGTGTCGATCTATTCATCGGCCGTCAGCCCATCGTCGATCGTAGCCAGAGGGTGGTTGCCTATGAGCTACTCTACCGGGCCGGCGACGAAGATAGCGCCCGCTTCGACGACGGCGATCTGGCGACCGCTCAGGTACTGGTGACCGCCTTCATCGAGTTCGGGCTGGAACAGGTCGTCGGCGGCCAGCGGGCATTCATCAACCTGACCCGCCCCTTTCTCACCGGCGAGATCACCCTGCCTATGAGCCCCGAGCTGGCGGCGCTGGAGGTGCTGGAAGACATCGAGGCCGACACTGAAGTGATGGCCGGGCTGCGCCGCCACCGCAAAGCTGGCTACCCCATCGTGCTGGACGACTTCACCTGGCGCCCCGACACCGAGCCGCTGCTGGCGCTGGCCGATATCGTCAAGCTGGATGTGCTGGCGCTGCCGCCGGAGGCGCTCGAGGATTACGTGCGCCGCCTGCGAGCGCGCGGCCTCGAGGTGGTGGCTGAGCGGGTGGAGACCCCGGAGATGTTCGAGCGCTGCCTGGCGCTCGGTTGCGAGTACTTCCAGGGCTACTTCTTCTGCCGCCCCAATGTGGTCCGCGGGCGCTCCCTCCCGGCCGATCGAGTCAGGGTGGTCAACCTCCTGGCGCGGATTGAAGATCCGACGATATCAGTGGAGGAGCTGGAGCGGTTGATCGTACAGGACGCCACTCTGTCCTATCGGCTGCTGCGCTATGTCAACTCCGCCGCGTTCGCACTGCGCCGGGAGATCGAGTCGATGCACGAGGCGATTGTGCTGCTCGGTATACGCACCATCCGCAACTGGGACACGTTACTGCTCTACTCCGGCATCGACGCGGCCAAACCCCCGGAGCTGCTGAAGACCGCGCTGATCCGCGCGCGCATGTGCGAGCGCCTCGCCGAACGCTTCGGCGACATGGAGCCGGCGACGGCCTTCACCGCCGGGCTGCTCTCGACCCTGGATGCGCTGCTCGACCAGCCCATGGAGGGACTGCTTGACCGCGTACCGCTCAGCGCCAAGCTAAAGCTGGCGCTGCTCGGTCGGGAGGGACCGCTGGGTGAGCTGCTGGCGCGGGCGCTGGACTACGAGCGCGCCCACTGGGACGCCCTGCGCAGCCGCGGCGTCGATGTCTCGGTGCACACGGATATCTACCTGGAGGCGGTGCGCTCGGGCGAGGAAACCAGCGAGCTGCTGCGCACGCTGTAGCTCGGCCTGTGGATATTCCGTCCATACATAAGCTCGCGGGCCTATATTACCAGGCACCGTGGCGTGCCGGTGCCGATCCGGGCGACAATAACACCCCCGATGCAGCGATACCGCGAGGACAAGCGGGCATATAATTGGGATCCGATCCAACCATTAATCCGGTAATGTTGTTTGTATTATCACTCAACCATCCCGAATGAAATCGGCTACCGGCCTGACGTGGTTGAACGCCAGCTTGCCCACAAGGAGTGCAACAAGCTGCGCGCCAGCTACAACCAGGCCGAACACCTGGAAGAGCGTCGCGCGATGATGCAGCAATGGGCGGACATGACAGAGAACATGGCAAATGGCGGCAAGGTGACGCCCATCAAGCGGCTGCTAAGCTAGGAATCGTCTGGAACGTAATGGACGGATGTGGATGACCCGGAGTATCGACTAAGCTATACTTCGCAGACTACTACCCCGGTGGCTTCTGGCTGCCGGGCGCGGGGCCTCCTCTGGAGGCCCTTGCTTTTTCCGGGTCCTGAACACCATGCCAAAGCCGCTTTATCGCACTATCGTCTATGTAGACGGCTTCAATTTCTACTACGGTGCCGTGAAGGGGACTTCGTGGAAATGGCTTGACCCAGCCGCACTGTTCCAGAAAGTGCTTGGCCCACAGAATACACTGGTCAAGCTGAAGTATTTCACCGCGCGTGTGCAACCAACGGCGAGCGATCCAAACGTGCAGTCCGGCAGGATACCTACTTGACCGCCTTGCAGACGCATTGCCCGCTGGGGGAGTATGCTTTTGGATGAGGCTTGAGTGTGGATTACATGCCAGAACTGGTCTGTGGTGCCATCTGCGCAACAGAACTCAGCTTCGCAATACGTAGATTAGAGGTCGTTGTGGGCAGCCGTTGACGCGCTCGACCTGCGCCGCCTTGGATATGACACGCAAAAGGATATCACCGGGCACGGCTTTCGTGCGATGGCGCGGACGATTCTGCACGAGGAGCTTCTCTGCACGAGGAGCTACACTTCGATCCGGTCGTGATCGAGCACCAGCGTGCCCACCGGGGCGGAAGTGATTCCGCTTCCGCGGCGCGCCTGACCGTCTGAACCAGCCATAGAGGTCACTACACGGCTAATCCTGCCACGACTCCGCCGTGAGCGGCAGGTCGTTGAGTTCGGAGCGAGCCTCGCGCCAGCTCGGGTAACGCTCATCGAGGATAGCGATAAAGCGATCGCTGTGCGTGGGTTCGATCAGATGCGCCATTTCGTGTACGACGACGTATTCGAGCAGGTCTCTTGGTTTTTTTACCAGCTCCGTATTCAATCGGATGTTGCCTGCTTTGGGATTGCAGCTTCCCCACCTGGTTTTCATGCGTTGCAGAAAATAGGCGGCAACCGTCACATTCAGCTTCTGTTCCCACTTATTAATGAGCGGCGGGACGGCTTCATGCAACAAGGTCTTGTGCCACTCATGTATGACATTCGCACGCTTCGCGTGATCACTGCCTGGCCGCACCTTGAGCCTGATGCGTTTATGGTCTAGGGAAACAATTGGCTTGGCTTCCTGCTCTGCCACGGTCAGCAGGTATCGGTGACCCCAAAGATAATGGCTCTCGCGCTCGACGAACTGCCGGGGGGGCTCGCGCGCCTGATCCCTCAGCCTCACCTGCTGTTGCCTGATCCAGCTCAGCTTGGAGATCGCATATGCCCGGATCACCGCCAGGCGCGTCCCCGTGGGCGCGACAAGGGTTACGCGCCCTTGCGGTGGATGCACGGACAGATGCACATTCTTGATGGCCTTGCGCGTCACCCGAATCGCGATGTCACCAAGTTGTACCGTTTCGGTCACTGGTAACGCGCCTGGTTCTTGATCAACTCGAACACGGCCATAGTCGCCTCCCGGTCACGCCCCATGATGAGGAACAGCGAGTTGAGGATTTGGCTTTCTCGGGCTGGATCGCCTTTCCAGCCCGCCGGGGCCTGTTCCCGCATCGCGCGATCGATCTCCAGTGCCATGGCAAGCCGGCGTTGATCTTTTTCCAAAGGCTCTCGCACCTCGCCAGCACCCCGCGAGGCCGCGAGGATGTCCGGCAGGTTGTTGTAGATCACCAATGCCTCGCGCCGGCCAGCCAGTTCCGGCGGCACATCCTCGCTGCTCTGCCCCTGCGCCATTCTCCTGGCCAGCGCCTCGGCCTTTTGCAGGAATTCCTCGTAGGACGCGGTGTTGTCACGCCACTGCTCGATCAGATCATCCAGTAGTTTCGACAACTGCTCGTAAAACCTGGGGTCGGTGAGCTGGTCGCGGATGATGGTCTTGCGGATATTGTTGATGATCCCTTCGGCGACCGCATTCTTCGACCGCCTGGCTTTCTCGTTGAGCTTGCGGGCGATGGCGTCGTGGATGCCGGTTTCCACGATCAGCTCCACCAGCGAGTAATTGTCCACCGCGCCCAGGTCATCGGCCGGGTTGGCTTGTATATACGTGTTGATGAGGTGGCGCATGTCCGCCTCGTAGGGCTTGATGTCCAGCTCCTCGCCGGAATAGCACTTGATCGCGGCGCGTATCTCGCTGAAAAACGCCACCTCGTCATTCAGCTCGGCAATCTCGCTTGCTGAATAACCGGCTTCCGCCAGATCCTGGGCGATGGCGGAGAAGGCCCGCACAAAGCTCGCCGCCGCCTTGTAGAAAGAAATGCGCAGAACTTCGGTGTCATTGAGTGCGCCAGGATCGCTGGCGTCGCCGCAGAAGTAATGCAGGTATTGTTCAATCTCCCGTGGTGGCGGCACGGGCTCACACAGGTACTTCAGCGCCTCGCGAGCTTCATCCAGCTTCTTGCGGCCTTCCTCCAGCCAGTTCTTGATCTCGACGTTGTTCCCGGCAGCGCCACCATCATCGATGTCCAGCTCGTCGGAGCTGTACACGGCAACGGCCTGTTGCACGTCGCCGAACAACTGCTTGAAATCCACGATGTGGCCGTAGTCCTTGTCGTCGCCGTCCAGCCGATTGGTGCGGCAGATCGCCTGAAACAAGTTGTGATCCCGCAGTTCATTGTCGAGATAGATATAGGTACAGGATGGCGCATCGAAGCCGGTGAGGAGTTTACTCACCACGATCAGGAGCTTGCAGTTGGCCGGCTCCTCGATGAAGCGCCGCTTCATCTCGTCCTCATACTGCTGCGTGCTCTGGCGGTCCTTCAGAACATGCTGCGTGTAGGTGTCGAACTTGTAGCGTTCATCGCTGTTGGCCGGTTCGCGCGAGATGGCGTTGTGGTTCGGCTCGTAGGAGGTGATGAGGCCGACGTGCTGGCGGAAGGAGGTGTTCTGGAACAGCCGAAAGTAGTGACACGCATCGTAGATGGACGCCGCCACCAAGATGGCCGTACCGCGGTTGTTGTTCAGGCGCGGCTTGAGGCTGAAGTCTTCGATGATCTCGGCAATGATGCGCTGCTTGCGCTCGGCGGCGCTCATCAGCTCTTGCAGGGTTGCCCAGCGCTTGCGCAGGACAGCCTTCTGGAAGTTGTTGAGATTTTTTGTTTTATTCTCGAACCAGTCGTCGACCGCCTCTTGCGAGGTCAGCTGCTGGGGCACGTCGCGGGCCTCGTACTTGAGATCCAGCACCACGTTGTCCGCCACCGCTTGGTGGAACTTGTAGGTGTGGATGTAGCTGCCAAACACCTCGCGGGTGGTCTTCCTGTCCTTGCGCAGCAGCGGCGTGCCGGTAAATCCGATGAAGATCGCATCCTTCAGCCAGCGCCTCATCTGCCGGTTCATGATGCCACCCTGGGTGCGGTGGCACTCGTCCACGAAGACATAGAAACGCCCGTGCACCGGCGGGCGGCCCTCCAGGTCGCCTGGGTCAAACTTGTGGACCAGGGCGCAGAGCAGGCGCGGCATCGTTGCGCCAAGCTTTTCGACAAACTGCGCTCGTGAGGTGATTCGGAGCGACCGGCTGTCTTCGCCGACCACCCCGGCGTTGCGCATCACGCCTACGATCTGCTGGTCCAGCTCGTCGCGGTCAGTGATAACTAAAACGCGCGCTTCCGAGTCGTGTTCCATCAGCCACTTGGCCAGCAGCACCATCAGGATGCTCTTGCCGCTGCCCTGGGTGTGCCAGATGACGCCACCCTCGCGTTTGGCGATACGCTCTTGGGCCGCCTTGATGCCGAAGTACTGGTGCGGCCGGGGCACCTTCTTCTGGCCGGCATCGAAGATGATGAAGTTGCGTATAAGATCCAGCAGCCGTTGCTTGCGGCACATCTGCGCCAGCGGCTTGTCCAGCAGCGTACCGGGTGCTAAGTCGCTGGCGCCTTCCTCGTCCTTCCACTGGACGAAGAACTGCTCCGGCGTGCCGGTCGTGCCGTAGCGCAGCCCCTGGGAATCGCTGCCGGCGAACACTAATTGCACCGTGCTGAAGAAATGCTGGTTGAAGATCGGTTCCTGGTTGGTGATGAGCTGGCGCACCCCGTCGGCCACCTCCACCGAGCTGCGTTTGAGCTCGAGCACCGCCACTGCGATGCCGTTGAGGTACAACACCAGGTCCGGCCGGCGCTCGTGACCGCCGCGCAGCGTCACCTCCTCGGCCAGGGCAAAGTCGTTGTTCTCCGGGCTCTCCCAGTCGATGAGGTGCACGTCCTCATGGGGCTGACCCGGCGCCAGCAGCACCTTCACCGGATAACGCAGCAGGTTGTAGGTGCGCAGGTTCGCTTGGTAGAGGGTGACGCCGGTGGTATCCGCGGCGGCTTCCAGCTTCTGCAGAGCGGCGGCGATATGGGCCTCGGAATAGCCGCGCTGGCGGAGGTTGGCTTGCAGCAGTTCCGGCTCGATGGCCCGGTTGTTCTCGCGCTGGTGCCTTTCGCCAAGGTAGCGGTAACGGAGCCAGTCGGGCCGCAAAGGGTCGGTGAACAGATCGACCACACGATTCTGGGTCACGTGTTCTGGGCGGGTTGCCTGACTCATCATGGGTGTCCGCTTTTGCTCTGCCCGCAGAACATCCTCACGCAACGTTTCTCCGCGATGTAGCGGATTGGGCATGTGCTTGATCTTCTTCTATCCGGGAAATCTTCATCGCGATGGGCGTTCTCGTGCTACTGGCAGTTGCTGCTGGTTGAATAGAGGGTCTGCTAGACTATGGTCAAGTTCAGTTATGCGGGCAACCCATGGCCATTCACGAAGCCAAATCGGCACAACGCAAGCCAAAGCACATCACGCGTTCTGCAATTCGCCGCGCTGTGGTCAGCTCAACCGCCATCGAAACCGATCAGAGCGTTGAGCAGCTCGAGCGCAAACTGCGCGAGGACGCCGAAGCTTTTTCACATCTGAAGCTGGCTGAGCCCCAGTCAACCTGACTGGCCAGTCTCAGCAGCCAAGCGCAGCAGCGACCAAATCCGCCATCGGCTGGTAATTGCGCGTCATACCGTTCTGGATGGCGGCTAAGTAACCGCTTCTGTCCGCGTTCCAGCCACTATAATCCAGCAACCCGCAACCGGCCTGCGCTGCCATCACATCCGCCAGCAAGCGTGCTAACCGCCCGTTGCCTTCTCGAAACGGGTGCACAAGAATGAGTTCGACATGCGTCACCGCCAGCGCCTCGACCAGCGCATCCATGGATTGCTCGTGAAGCGGCGTAAGACGATCAAACCACTGGGCTTGAAACTGTTCCAGTAACCGGGGAATCTGCGCGGCAGCGGCAAACTGAAAGCCGTCCTTTGCCATGTTGACGGATCGCTCTTCTCCAGCCCACGAATAAACATTACCCAGCCATTGGTGATGCCACCGTTTCAGGTCAGCAATCGTCAGACGTCTGTCCGGAAAATCCGCCGGAAAAATCCGTTGATAAAGCTGCTCCAGCAGAAATAACTCAGCCATGGTCATTTCGCCCGGATCGGTAATGCCTTGCAAGTTGCGTAATACCTTGCCATCTGAGCCCGGCTCATACTCCACGTCGCTCTCCGGTGCCTGATAACGATCAGTCATGCGGCGGCCTGCGGCGTGACCAACCGCGTGCGGCCGGTAAGCAATTCCTGCATCATGGCCTGCTTGAGCGCGGCGGTCTTGGCGCGGCGTTGTTCCAGAGTTTCGATCTCGGCGTCCATGTCGGAGAGGACGTTGGCGATAGCGCGTTGTTCGCTGAGAGCCGGGAACGGAACCTCTAGTTGGCCCAAAGCTCCTCTGGAAATCCTCTTATGGGTGGTACCACCCACCTGATCAAGAACCTTTTTGAACCAGTCTCTAGTCGAGAAGTACTGCGCAAAGAAATTGCGATCAGCAACTTCCTGACTTGGCCTAAAAATCGTCACATCTACCGAGGTGATAACCCGTTCATCGCCGATGTCTGGTAATACGCACACCCTTCCCGCTGGATCTGCCAAACGGCAAATCAGAATGTCGCCAATCTTGAGTTCCTTGCATTTTAATTGTTTAAACGAGGATTCATAGATATATTTCCTCGACGCTTTTTCTACAAACTGTCCAACCCCTATATTTCCTGTCTGGACGAGGCGGATCCCATTGTCGGTAATATGTTCTGCCTCAACCCAGTCACCGTCATCAAATAGGGTTTTTTGATGTTCGGCAATCTCGTAAAGTCCGCGCGTCCCCCACCCCTCCTCAAACCCCGGCAAACGAGTCTGTCCGGTGAGAAGTTGCTGCATGGCGGCCTGCTTGAGATCGCGCTTCTTGGCGATCAGACGATCCAGTTCCTCCAGCAAGGCATCTACATCGCTCAAGGCGGTGGCGATGGCGCGTTGTTCTTCTATAACGGTTGGGACTGCGATGCGAAATGAACGTACTTGGCCAAAGTTCAGACCTTGGCGATTGCCGCCAGCTTGAAAGCTGTCGATCTGGTGCTGCCCACGTGAGGAGATCAAGAATGAGCAGAGGAAACCAGATGTGAGCTTATCCTTATTAGTCCGGATAATGCAGACGTGTTGGTTAACGTTGCCTCCTTCAACGCGAGGGTCAGCGATTGCGCTGCGGCCGATGGATGCACCAGTGATATTGAGGAAGACGTCTCCAGCGCGTATTTCAGTCGCTTTGAAAGACCCATGAGTTGCATCGTCTATGAACGCAACATCATCAAGGTCAAGATGGCCCCAGCCAACATTCTGGCTTCGCATGAATGGTCGTCCGAAAGCTTTATATACTCGGCTCCCGCCGGTAGGCGTAACCCCACTCCCAACTTTTTCAGTTAACGCGCCAAGCTGTGCGAGCACCCAATCCGCCGGAATAACGCCCACCTCCGTCCGCTTATATCCCGGCTTCAGCCCCATATCGCCCCCATCTTCTTAAGGTGCTCATCCACCCGCGCCGACAGCTCCGCCACGCGGGCTTCAATTTGGGGCAGCGGCATGGCGTAGCGTTCCGCCAGATGGCGCACGCGGCCGGCGAGCGTCTGCGAGACGCGGTCCAACTCACCCCGCACGGCTTCGGCCAGCGCGGCGAGCCATTTATCGTCCACCACCAGGGTCTTGATCTCGTTCACGCTGAGCCGCGGGTATTTTTCATAGGCCAATCGATCGAGGGCAGCGTCTGCGTCCTTGATCTTGCTCCTGAGGGCGCTCTGCTGGTCCAGCAGCTCCAGGTAACTGGCCGTGGCATGCAAGTCCGTCAGTTCGCCCGGCAGCGGATCGGCCTTCAAGCGCTTGCGGTAGGCTTCTCCGGCTTGGGCAAGCAGCGCGGCGGCTTCTTTGCTCAGCTTCTTCTGCTGGCTGTCGGCATTGAGGTAGCGCTGCAGGGTTTGCCGCCCGGCAGTGTCGCCGGTGGCGGCAAAACGATCCTTGAGCGCGTTGAAGGTGAGCTTGCCCTTGTTGTTCTTGAGCGCAGAGAGGTGGGAGTGGCCGATGAGAGCGCGTAGCTCAGCCGCCTGTTCCTCGGCCTGTTCCACCAGGGCGCTGCAGCGGCCGCAGGCGGTCGGATCGTCCTCGTTCCATAGGGCGACCAGGGCCTGGACATAGGCTTCCTGCGCGTCGGTCTTGGAAGACACATCCTTGAGCGCGCCTTCCTCGCCGCCATGCTCCTCGGCCAGTTCGTTCAGGCTGGCATTGATGGCATCAAGCTCGGCGCGAAGGGCATCCAGCCCAGCCTGCTCGGCGGCGAAGTAGCGGGCGACGATGTAGGGCTTTGGAATCAGATCGCAGGTCCAGCCCTTGTCCTTCATCTCGCCCTTCTTCTTGCCGCTCTTGACCTCTTCCCACATGCGGCGGGTTTCGGCTACCCAACCGTCGGCGGCGATCTCGTAGCAGTCGTCCTGCATGGTCTCCGCCCAATAGTCCATCAGGTGCTGATAGATGTCGTAGGGGTCGATCAACGGGGCGTGGCGAACATGATCGAGCAGATCCTCGCCGATCGCCGTTATCAACTCCTTGGGGTGCCCGCCCTGATCGAATCCCTTCAGGCGCGGCGTGCTGCCGGCGCGCCATTGGGCGAAGCGCTCGGTGACTCGCTCCCGGAAGGCGGCAAATTCTTCGTGCCCCAGGATGGTCGGTTTGATTTGCAGCGTCTCGACAGCCAAATCGGCGTAGCCCGCATGGCCGTTGTGCTGAAACAGGGCCTTGCGCAGGGACGGAAACACGGCCCAATAGGGGCTTAGGCCGGGTACCGGCGGCGTAGCCCTCTCGTCGCCGTCGAGGTCGCGCTCGCGGATGCCGCCGTTCAAATGGGCGTGGATGTCCTGAATGTCCTCGGGGGAGGTCGAGTCCACATAGCGCGGCAGGTTAAGGTTGTAGTCATTCTTCGGGTTGGCAATCTCATCGAACGGCACCATGCGGGCGTAGCGCGGTACGTCCACCTGCTTTCTGAAGGTGTCGACGATGCGGTGGATATCCTGCTCGCGCAGGCGGTTTTTGTTGCCGTCCTTAATGAAACCCTTGGCGGCGTCGATCATGAATATGCCCTTGCGGGCGACGGCATTCTCCTTGTCTAGCACTAGGATGCAGGCGGGGATGCCGGTGCCATAGAACAGGTTGGCGGGCAGGCCGATGATGCCCTTGAGGTAGCCGGAGCGCACGATCTGCTTGCGCATAGCGGCCTCGGCATGGCCCCGAAACAGCACGCCGTGGGGCAGAATGCAGGCACCCTTGCCGGTGCTTTTCATGGACCGAATGATGTGCAGCAGGTAAGCGTAGTCACCCTGCTTGGCCGGCGGCACGCCCCAGGCGAAGCGCTGATAGAGATCGTTGGCGGGTGTGAGGCCGGTGCTCCAACTCTTGTCGGAAAACGGCGGATTGGCAACGACGAAGTCGTAAGCCCGCAGTCGCTGACCATCCTTGAACTTGGGGTTGGACAGGGTGTTGCCATTTTGGATGTTGGCGGTTGGGAAGTCGTGCAGAATCATGTTCATGCGGGCCAGACCAGCGGTGGTCACGTCCTTTTCCTGGCCTTCCAGCGTGATGCGTTTGCCCGATTCGGCAGCGATTTTCAGGAGAAGCGAACCGGATCCACAGGTCGGGTCGTAGGCCGTGGTGGCGGCGACCGCTGTGTTGGGCGAGATGCCGATGACTTGGGCAATGACGCGGCTGACTTCCGAGGGTGTATAGAACTGCCCCTTGCTCTTGCCGGACTCCGTGGCGAAGTGCCGCATCAGGTATTCGTAGGCATCGCCCAGGATGTCGTCGTGATCGGCGCGGTTCTTTGCGAAATTCAACTCCGGCTTCTGGAAGATGCTGATTAGGTTGGTGAGGCGATCCACTATCGCCTTGCCTTCACCAAGTTTGTTGGGGTCGTTGAAGTCGGGGAAATCGCTGCGGGCAAGGCGAGTATTGCTATCGATCAGCGGTTGAATGACTCGGGTGTTGATCTTGTCGCCGATGTCGCTCCTGCCCTTGAGCTTAACCATATCCGCGAAGCCGGCGCCTTCGGGAATGATGACGGGTGGAGCGAAATCGTCCGAGTCCGCGTACTTGTCCGAGATGTACTTGATGAACAGCATGAACAGGACGTAATCCTTGTACTGGGACGCGTCCATGCCGCCGCGCAGCTCATCGCAGGAAGCCCAGAGAGATGAATACAGCTCGGATTTTTTGATGGCCATAGTTCAGTTCCGTTGTTCTCGTCGTGACAGCCTCAACTGGTCCTCAAACAGAACGCTCACCGCAGCTCGCTGCAATGTCCTGTAAAGTACTGTAAAATCCGAAAACATCCAATGGCTTGACGAGCGAGCCTTTGCGGAAACAGCGTATGACCCGGCACTATTCGACCCGATTGTAAGTCTGCGCGACTTGCCGACGTGGAGACGCATGCGGCGCTACGCGGGTTGGCTGACCTCGGCAACCATGTCCAGCGGCAATATGGGACAATGTCAGACTGTGGGAGGGTCAACCGGCCCGATAACGCAAGCGGGTAAGGCGCGCGTACCGTAAGCATGGTCCAGAAAGAATTATTGTATTAAACAATATGTTGGAACTCATATGCTGCTGATGATCGACAATTATGACTCCTTTACCTACAACCTAGTGCAGTACTTGGGCGAGCTTGGTGCCGACGTGAGGGTCTACCGCAACGATGCGATTACGCTTGACCAGATCGAGCAGTTGGCGCCGCGGTGCATCGTCATCTCACCCGGGCCCTGTACCCCCAACGAGGCGGGCATCTCGCTGGACGTCGTTCGCCGCTTTGCCGGGCGCATCGCGCTGCTTGGTGTTTGTCTGGGTCACCAGGCTATCGGCCAGAGCTTTGGTGCCCGGGTGGTGCACGCGAGGCATGTGGTACATGGCAAGGTATCGCAGGTGTACCACAACGCGCGGGGGGTCTTCAGTGGACTGCCGAACCCACTGCAGGCAACTCGCTACCATTCGCTGGTCCTCGATCGAGCCGCGCTGCCGGATTGTCTGGAGGTGACGGCTTGGACTCAGAATGCCGATGGCACGCGGGAGGAGATTATGGGGGTGCGGCATCGATCTCTGGCGGTTGAAGGAGTGCAGTTTCACCCTGAGTCGATTATGACGATGACCGGGCACGCTTTGCTGCGCAACTTTCTTGCTCGCTCTAGCGCGGTTATGGCCTAAGGGCGATGGAAGTATTCTCTGGCAGCCAGCACCTGTTGACATTCGCCACGGCGTCGTGGTGGACGGCAACGGGCCCTTGATCGCACGGGGGTTAAATGGATCTCCAGACTGCAATCCGCACCGTGATGTGTCATCAGCACCTCAGCCGCGGCGAAATGGCCGCGGTAATGCGCACGATCATGAGGGGGGAGGCTACGCCGGCGCAAATCGGCGGATTTCTCGTTGGATTGCATATGAAGGGAGAGACGGTGGAGGAGATCGCGGCGGCCGCGGAGGTCATGCGCGAGTTGGCCGTCCGAGTCGTTGTCGATCCAACCCATTTGGTCGATACCTGCGGCACCGGCGGGGATGCCAAGGGCACGTTCAATGTGTCCACCGCGACGGCCTTCGTCGTGGCGGCCGCCGGCGGCAAAGTGGCCAAACACGGTAACCGTTCGGTCTCAAGCTCCTGCGGCAGCGCGGATGTGCTCGAGGCGGCCGGGGCTAACCTGAATCTCGATCCCGAGCAGGTCGCTGACTGCATCGATCGCATCGGTGTAGGCTTTCTATTCGCACCCAGGCATCATTCGGCCATGAAGCACGCCATCGGTCCACGGCGGGAGATGGGCGTGCGCACCCTGTTCAATTTGCTTGGGCCTCTGACCAATCCGGCTGGGGCTCCGCACCAGTTGCTCGGGGTGTTCAGCGAGCGCTGGGTGCGGCCAATGGCCGAGGCTTTGCGCGAGCTAGGGAGCGAGCGGGTGATGGTGGTGCATTCCGCCGATGGCCTCGATGAAATTAGTACCGGCGCCCCTACGCATGTCGCGGAGCTCAACGGTGGCATGGTTCGGGAGTATATCTTGGAGCCGGAGCAGTGTGGCGTCGCGCGCGCCTCGTTGGACACGATCCGGGTCAGCAGCGCAGCGCAAAGCCTCGCCATCATTCGCCGAGTTTATGAAGGACAAGCGGGACCGGCTGCCGATATCCTCACCCTCAACGCCGGGGCGGCGATTTATGTGGCCCGGCTGGCAGAGAGCCTCGAGCGTGGAATCGAACGGGCCCGGGAGATCCTGTCCTGTGGGGCCGCTCGAGCTAAGCTGGACGAATTCGTCAACTATACTGTTCGATTCAATCAATCGATGTACGGCTGATCACCTGCCGCGAGTCGACCGCCACATTCGTTAGCTCGCGTAGGGCGCAATAGCGAAGCGCATTGCGCCACATGCTCGTGAAGGCTTGCGGAGAACATTCGGCGCATTACGGCCTGTTCGACCTAATGCACCCTACGGCAACGCCCGCCGGCCGACCGCCAATAGGCCGCGGCGACGGATCGATAGTCCCCAGGGCCGTGGCGGCCGAATAGGCTGGTGCAACCCACATAGTGCTGGGGCCGCATGGAGGAGGCTGGATATATGGGAATTCCAAGCGATACACCGGACGTGCTCAGAAAGATCCTGCGGCGCAAGGCGGAGATCATCGCCGAGCGCAGTGAGCAGCTTGGTCTGAAGGCGTTCGGCGAACGCGTGCAGCATGCACCCGCGCCACGCGCGTTTCTAGGTGCCTTGCAGCATGAGTTGGACGCGGGGCGACCCGGGGTGATTGCCGAGATCAAGAAGGCCTCGCCCAGCAAAGGTCTCCTGCGTGCCGATCTCGACGTGGCGAGTATCGCCCGTAGTTACCGCCGCGCCGGAGCAACCTGTCTGTCGGTGCTCACCGATGAGGACTTTTTCCAGGGTGCCGATGATGATCTGCAGATCGCGCGTTCTGTCTCCGAGCTGCCGACCTTGCGCAAGGACTTCATCATCGATGCCTATCAAGTCTACGAGTCCCGCGCCCTGGGCGCGGACTGCATCCTGCTCATCGTGGCGGCGTTGGGAGATGCGAGCCTACTGGAGCTTTATATCTTGGCCCGGGAGCTGGGAATGGACGTCCTGGTGGAAGTCCATACGGAACAGGAGCTGGAGCGCGCGCTGGCCATCCATCCCCGCTTGCTCGGAATCAACAATCGCGACTTGCATAGCTTTGAGACCGATATCGAGACTACGCTTAGATTGCGTGAGAAGGTGCCCTCGGATGTGCTGCTGGTGACCGAAAGCGGTATTCTCACCGCCGAGGAAGTAGAGCACATGCGCGCGCACGGTGTGCATTGCTTTTTGGTGGGTGAGGCCTGTATGCGTGTGCCCGATCCGGGTGAACAGCTACAAGCGCTTTTTCACACCGGATGATTTTCTGATCGCAAGGGCCGGATGACAAAACGGCTCGCGCTGAGTAGGGTGGCGATCGTCGGGGAATAGAGTTGTGAATTGAAACCAAGGGGGGCTCGTGAGCTTACCGAAGACCGCGATAGATCGGCCAGTAGCCATGTACCTGGAGGCCGTGCCGCCGCTGCTGAGACAAGGTGCTGCCGGTATCGACACGCTACTAGAGAAAATCGATGCCATTCACGGGGAGATCGGCCTCGATGGGGTGAACATCCCAGAAATTCGGCCGGAGAGCTCCAAAAGCAGCAAGGGCGAGCGGCTCAAGGCGTTTGAGCCGCGTCTCGAGCCGCGCGAGCTCGCAAAGCGCATCCAGGAAGATCTGGGTCTCGATTGCATCATCAACCGTGTCGTCGTCCATCTGGCATGGGAGTACCAAGCCGAGTGGTTCCGGCGGACGTGGGAGGAGTACGGCATACGCCAGTTCGTGTTGGTGGGCGGCGAGATGGCGGACGTCCGTTATCCGGGCCCATCAGTGTCCGAAACGAATGAGTTGGTGCATCGAGTGATCGACGATTGTGATCTGCGCGTTGGCAACATCTGCATTCCCACTCGGATGGGCGAAGCCCAGCGTATGGCACAAAAGCTGGCGGCGGGCGCGGACTTCTTCACTACGCAAATCCTCTATCATGCCCGGGAGCTCACGGATTTGCTCGACGAGATCCAGGAGCTCGAACCGCCGGCGGCTCCCACCACTTTGTTGCTTACCCTGTGCCCGGTCCAATCAC
Organism: Nitrococcus sp.; assembly: GCA_030452265.1. Lineage (GTDB taxonomy): Bacteria > Pseudomonadota > Gammaproteobacteria > Nitrococcales > Nitrococcaceae > Nitrococcus. Next base: position 6,148 of record JAKDMQ010000027.1, on the reverse strand, counting down.
AGCGCAATATCCGCTTTCTGCATTGGCTCGGCGTGAGCCTGTCCGCGGAGCTGGAGGCTTGGCTGACGGGCGATCCGGAGCAGGTCACCGAGCGCTCCCTGGAACACCTCGAGCGTATGTGGGCCGAGATTCATCAGCATTGGCATAGCCGCCATGGCCGCTTTTCGTTAGGTATCAGCCTTGCACCCATCGGCCAGATTCCGCCCATGACGACCGTGCGCCTCGCACGCAACCTGGTAGCGACGGCTGATCGGCCGGTGACCAGGGCCTGTTGACATTCACCCGCGGCGCCCGCCGCCAAGCCCCCAGGCGGTAAGCTCACGTTTCGCAGCGCTCAGAGCTTCGCTGCGCGGCAGCCAAAGACATCGAGTCTTGGGGGTTTCTGCCGATGCTCTACCCAGAGGCTCCACACATTGAAGGGGAGGTGGTATGACCAACCGTGGTCTGGCGGTACTAGGCATAAGGCTGTTCTCGCTATTCATCGCGCTGCAAGCGTTACTCTCGCCGCTGCAACCCTATATTCGAATGCACACCCTGGATTCAGGCCAAGTTATCACCACGAGCACGCTGCTAGGGCTGTTGCTCTGCCTTATGGTGGCGGCTTTGCTATGGGTGAGCGTAGGGCGCATTGCCGATCTGGTGTTGCCCAATCGGCGCGGCTCCGCGCCCGTTCAAGGCGAGGCCGTGACGGTACACGACGCGCAGGTAATCGCATATTCCGCCGTAGGATTGTACCTGGTGGTGGATTCGTTGCCGCATATGGCCGTTGCATCCTGGCCGCTGCTGTCAAACCACCCCCATAGCTATGGTGTGCCCGAACAGCTTGGATTGGTAGCCGCCGGCATCCGCTTGATGCTGGGCGCCGCGCTCTTTCTCGGCGCCCGTGGGCTCGCGGGCCTCGTGCACCGGCTACGCCGCGCTCGTACATGAGATAGGCGGATACTTTCAGGCGCTATGTGGCGGGATCATCACGCCGGGGTTGAGCATGCCGCTGGGATCGAGAGCCGTTTTCAGTCGACTCATGAGATCGATTTCGACTGAGGATTTATAGCGTGCGATCTCGCCCGGCTTGAGGCGACCCACGCCATGCTCGGCGGCGAACGAGCCTCCCATGTCGGCAACGATATCGTGCACGATGCGGTTGAGCTCATCCCAACGGGCGAGAAATAGGTCTGTGTTCATCCCTGGTGGCTGTGACAGATTGAAGTGAATGTTGCCATCACCGATGTGGCCGAATGCGCAGGGCCGAATGCCGGGAAGGCGCTGGAGCGCCGCCGCGCTCGCGCGGTGGATGAGCTCCGCGATACGCGAGACCGGTACCGATACATCGTGCTTGATGCTTCCCCCCTCGTGCTTTTGCGCCGCGGGTATACCCTTGCGAATGCGCCACAGGGTTGCGGCCTCAGTGCTGAGCTCGGCCACTCGCCACTCGCATGCGAGGCGCTCCCGCTTCGCCTGCTGTAGCGCGCCGCGCAGCAAATCCGCAAGATGATCCGTCCGGCGAGAGCTGGCTGCTTCAATCAGCAAGTACCAAGGATAAGTGCTGCCGAAGGGTTCCCGGCAACCCGGTGTATGGCGCAGCGTGAATTCTACCGGGACGCGGCCCATGATCTCGCAGGCGACCAGCGTTTCCCCGGTCGCCGAGCGCAGCTCGCCGAGCAATGTGACAGCGTCCTCAACGCAAAGGAGCCCGATGATGGCGGAGGCCCGGTGTCGAGGCTGGGGATAGAGCTTTAACACCGCGGCGGTAATAATGCCGAGCGTGCCTTCGGCCCCGATGAATAGATCCTTGAGGTCATAGCCGCTATTATCCTTGCGCAACGAGCTCAGCCCATTCCAAATACGGCCATCAGAGAGCACGACCTCGATGCCGAGCACGAGCTCGCGTGCGTTGCCGTAGCGCAGCACGTTCATGCCTCCCGCATTGGTGGAGAGATTGCCGCCGATCTGGCAACGGTCCTCTGCCGCGTAGCTCAGCGGGAATAGCCGCTGTTGCGCCGCGGCAGCGGCCTGGACATCCGCCAAGACGCAGCCCGCCTCAGCCGTCAGAGTGAAGTTGGCGCGATCAATTTCACGTATGCGCGTCATGCGCTCGAGGCTCAGCAGAATGTGCCGGTCGGCATCCTGCGCTGCCGCGCCGCCGCACAATCCCGTATTGCCGGCTTGAGGAACAATGGCGGCATCCGCCCCGGCGCAGGCTCGTACTACGGCAGCCACTTGCGCGGTTTGCGCCGGGAGTACCACGGCCGCCGCTTGCGGTTCAAAGCGTCCGCGTTGCTCTTTGAGATACGGCGCCATGCGGTCTGGCTCGGCGACGACAGCCTCGGATCCTACGGCGTGTCGTAGCGCATGGAGAAGACGATCAAGCGCTTGATGTGGGGATTTCATGCTGGTGCCGCCGATAACAAGGGACAGTGAGCGGGGTTATTCGCTACCTGCGTGTTGCAGGTGTTCCGTGCATATTGTAAATCCAATGCTAAGGATATAGTGGACAAGCTCACGAGCGTTATATGGGTGTGTGCGATGAACCGCGAATTCTGGCTAGAGCGATGGGCGCACGGTGAGATTGGCTTTCATCAAGCCGACATCAATTCATACTTGCAGCGCTATTGGAGCGCGCTCGAGGTACCGGCGGGCGCGAGCGTTTTGGTTCCTCTGTGCGGTAAGAGCCGGGATATGGCGTGGCTGATTGCTCAGGGCTATACCGTTCTCGGTGTTGAGATCAGCCGCCAAGCCGCGGAGCAATTCTTCAGCGACAACGGCGTGCAAGCGAGCCATGAGCCTTGTCCGCCGTTCATCCGCTATTATGCCTCTGGTATTGACCTGCTCGTAGGTGACATCTTCGATCTCGAAGCAGACACCGCACGTTCAGTCGAGGCAGTATACGATCGGGCTTCTCTGGTTGCGTTGCCCTCGACTATGCGTGTCAGTTATGCCGAGCATTTAGCGGACTTGCTGCGCCCAGGCACGCGCGTGTTATTAATTGCATTCGAATATGATCAAAATCAAATGCAAGGGCCGCCTTTCGCGGTCCTCGAGGCCGAAATGCACGATCTCTACGCGGATACTTTCGAGGTGGAAGTGCTGGGCGCGGCCGATGTGCTCGATAACTACCCGCGCTTTCGCGAGCGCGGCTTATCTTGGTTAACGGAGAGGGTCTACCGTCTGACCCGGCGAAGGTAGCCCCCCCTGTGATGTCCCGGCCGAAGCTCAATCAGCCAAGAAAAGGCCGCGGCGCGCTGAGTAATCGCGCATCGCGCTACAACGCCACGTCGGTGGAAGCCGTCGATGACGGCTGGGAAGGCGCGGAGGAGCCGGAGAAGCTGCGCACGGAAGTCTTTCGCGACCCAAGCCGCTCGATCATAACCTATAACGAGTCACCGGACATTCCATTCGACCGTTCGATCAATCCCTTCAAGGGCTGTGAGCATGCTTGCGCCTACTGTTTTGCCCGCCCTACGCACGCCTACCTTGGTTTGTCGCCCGGGCTTGATTTCGAGAGCAAGATCTTCGCGAAATTCGATGCCGCGGAGCGGTTGGTCGTGGAGTTGGCAAAGGCAAGCTACAAGCCGGCCGTCATTGCGTTGGGCGCCAATACCGATCCCTATCAGCCGTTGGAGCGAAAGCTTAGGATCACTCGCGAAATCCTGCAGGTGCTGCACGATTGCCACCACCCGGTGGCTGTCGTCACCAAATCGGCGCTTGTAGAGCGCGACATCGATCTACTGGCGCCGATGGCGCAGCGCCAACTGGCGCAGGTTGCGGTCTCCGTCACCTCATTGAATGCCGAGCTTAGCCGCCGCCTCGAGCCAAGGGCGAGCGCACCGGCGCGGCGATTGCGGATCATCAGAACCTTGGCCGACGCGGGTGTTCCGGTCACGGTGCTGTTTGCGCCGGTGATTCCGGCACTCAATGATCCGGAGATGGAAGATGTGCTCGGGGCGGTGCGCGAGGCAGGTGCCCAAGCAGCCGGGTACGTGGTGCTGCGGCTGCCGCTTGAGGTCAGTGAGATCTTCCAAGAATGGCTGAGCGCGCATGCGCCCCTCAAGGCCCGACACATCATGAGCTTGGTGCGCCAGATGCGCGAGGGAAAAGTCTACCAGTCCGAATTCGGCACCCGTATGCGCGGCAAGGGAATTTTCGCCGATCTGATCCACAAGCGTTTTACACTCGCCTGCGCACGCCTGGGTCTGAATCAACGCCGCCTGGAGCTTGACTGCGCGCGGTTCATTCCGCCCCGCCAGTTGGGTTCGCAGCTATCGTTGTTCTAGGTCGGAGCAAACTACGCCCGTAGTTCGTTGTCAAACAAGGAGTGGTGCGCCATCAGGTCATCTCTCTTGGCGCGGCGCGTGGACACCATACACAGCAATTCCCACGGCACGCCTGAGGCATAGCCCATGATCATCAGGACTCTGGCCGAGCTGACCGGAACCCCGCAATGGCTGGACGCGGGCGACTGGGTCAGCCGCCGGCTGATTCTCGCCCGCGACGGCCTGGACTATTCGCTGCATGACTCCATCATGCGCGCCGGCAGTGAGACCGTGCTGCATTACCCCCAGCACGTCGAGTCTGCCTACTGCATCGAAGGCGAAGGCGAGATCATCTCGCTGGAGGATGGCGCGCACCACCGGCTTGCGCCCGGCAGCCTGTACATCCTCGACCGGCACGATCGAGTGCGCGTGCGCGCGATCACCGAGCTGCGCCTGGTGTGCCTGTTCTCACCACCGCTTGCCGGCGGCGAATGGCTGGACGAGGCCGGCGGTTACCTTCTCGCGCCCGGGGCGCAACGGGCGCTGCGCAAGAAAAACGTGTTCGTGGTCGGTCTCAACGAGTTCAACCTAAACCGCCTGCAATCCATTCGTAACGCGGACAACTACAATTTCCTCAAGCTGCTCGACCTCGAGGATGTTATCGAGCGCGAGCACTACGATATCGATTACATCCTCGAGAAGGCGCGGGCCCAGCTCAGTGCCTATCCCGGCCCGGTGGACGGCCTGATCCACTACATCGACTTCCCCGTGAGCACCACTGTGCCCATACTCTGCCAGGAATTCGACCTACCCAGCGCCTCGCTGGAAGCGGTGCTCAAGTGCGAGCACAAATACTGGAGCCGCATCGAGCAACGCCGCTGCGTTGCGGCGCACATTCCGCGTTTCGCCGCCTTCGACCCCTTCGATGACGGCGCGCTCGAAGGCCTAGGACTGGAGTTCCCCTTCTGGGTCAAGCCGATCAAGGCGTTCTCCTCCTACCTGGGATTTCTCATCCGCAACGAACGCGACTGGGCCGGCGCCATCGAGCAGATCCGCGCCCACATCGGCCGCTTCGAAGCGCCCTTCGACCGTTTGCTGGCCAGGGTGGAGCTGCCGGCGGAAGTGTCCGGCATCGGCGGCGGCAGTTGCATCGCCGAATCCATCATCGGCGGGCGCCAGTGCACCCAGGAGGGCTTCGTGCACAAGGGCGCGGTGCGGGTTTACGGCACGGTGGATTCCCTGCGCGAGCCCAACGGCTCCTCGTTCAACCGCTATCAGTATCCCACCCGGCTGCCGGCGCGCGTGTGCAAGCGCATGACGCGCATCGTCGAGCGCTTTCTGACCCACATCGGTTACGACAACGCCCCCTTCAACGCGGAGTTTTTCTGGGACGCCAACACCGACCAGATCTGGCTGCTGGAGGTCAATACCCGGATTTCCGAATCGCACGCCGATCTATTCGAAAAAGTCGACGGCGCCTCCCACCACGAGATCGCCAGCGATTTATCACTCGGCCAGCGCCCCAGGCTGCCTTATCGCGAAGGCGCCTTTGCCTGTGCCGCGAAGTTTTTCATCCGCGCCTATCGCGACGCCGTAGTCACGTCTGTGCCAGACACCGCGGCGCTGGAAGAGCTGACCCGACAGATCCCCGGCAGCATCGTCAAAGTCATCCCGCAACCCGGCCAGCGCCTGTCCCAGCTCATGGATCAGGACAGCTACAGCTACACCCTCGCCATCCTGTGGATAGGCGCTAGCTCGCCGGCCCAGCTCCAGCGCCGCTACGAGCGCGCGGTGGAGCTGCTGGAATTCGAGCTCGAGACCGGCCAATAGCGGCTTCAGCCGCACTGTTGCACCCGCAACGCCGCCGCATCGACCTCCAGCAACGCCGTGGTACACCG
>JAKDMQ010000197.1 GCA_030452265.1 Nitrococcus sp. | reverse complement strand
GGCCTTCGACAAGGCCGGCTGCCTGGGCCATCGAGTGGTCCGCACGCCGGAGGAAGTGGACGCCATTCCGGAAACCGATTATCCGCTGCTGATGGAAAGCCATCTCGATGGCTGGGAGTTCGCGGTCGAGGCCTGGATTCACGACAGCAAAATCCGCTTTCTGAACATTTCAGAATACGTCACCCTGGGCTATTCCGTATTCGTGCCCGCGACACCGGAGCTGGAAAGCTGGCGCACGGCGATCACTAGTGAAGTCGAAAAGCTGATCAAGGCCTTCGACATCCGGTTCGGCCAGATTCACCCGGAATACTTCGTCACCAGCGACGGCAGCCTCTATTTCGGCGAGGTAGCATACCGGGCGCCGGGCTTCAAGGCCTTCGAGCTGATCGAGCGCGCCTACGGCTTCAACGCCTATCAGGCCTCCATTCTGGTATTCGACCCCAAAACCACCGAGGAGGAAATCCAGGGCTTCTTCCCCAGGCCCGTGGAGGATGCCAAGGGCCACGCCGGCTGCTTCGGCGTCTATCCGCGCCGTCGCGTGGTCAGCAAGCTCGAGCTACCGCAGGAGACAGAGGAACATCCTTACTTCGACTACCACGAGCTGAGCCCGCCGCTACAGGAGACCGTCACCAAGCGCACCGCCTTCGGCACCCATTGGGGGCTGGTGTTCTTCTTCGGTGAGAATCCGCATCAATTGCGGGATCTGCTCAAGCATCAAGAGGATCTCGACTTCTACGTCTGAGCAGCCAAGGCCGGAGCGACCGGTTCCCGCGAGTCGAGCCGGACGCGCTGGGCCGCTCCGCGCGCAGTCGCCGAGAGGGCAAGCAATCACACACCGGGCTGGTAGCGGGTGGGGTCGGTTATTGCGGCCTCGCAAAAGCCCTTCGCACGGTAATAGCACGCATCACAGTGGCCGCAAGCGCGGCCGCTTTCGTCGGCGTTGTAGCAGGACACGGTGATCGAATATCTCACGCCAAGGCGCTTGCCGCATTGGATGATCTCCGCTTTGGTGAGGCGAATCAGTGGGGTGTGGACACGGTAGCGGACATGGTCCTGCACGGCGGATTTAGTCGCAAGATTCGCCATGTGCTCGAATGCGCTGATGAACTCCGGGCGGCAGTCTGGATAGCCTGAGTAGTCGACCGCATTGACGCCGATGAAAATATCGCGTGCGCCAAGCACCTCCGCATAGGCCAGCGCGTATGCGAGAAAGACGGTATTACGGGCCGGCACATAGGTTTCCGGGATGCCCTCGCCTGGTGGCTCCGGTACCGCCCGCGTGGTGTCAGTAAGCGCGGAACCGCCCAGATCATCCAGCCCAATGCGTAGGATCCGGTGTCCGGCGACGCCCATGAGCTTGGCAATGGCTCGCCCGGCCGAAAGCTCGGCGCCATGACGTTGGCCGTAATCGAAAGAAAGCGCGAAGCAAGAAAAGCCCCGCGCCTTGGCAATGGCAAGGATTGTGGTGGAGTCGAGACCGCCAGAAAACAGCACGACGGCGCGGGGCTTGGCGTCGGTCATGCTCAGCGTCCCGGCTGATCTCCCCAGAGAAATTTATGCAGCTGGATTTGCAGCCGCACGTCGAGGCGGTCGACTAGTATCCAGTCGGCCAGCTCGCGGGATGAAAGCTCGCCATAGCTCGCGGAGAAAAAAACGCTCCAGCGCTCCCCAAGCTTCAGCTCGAGCACCCGAGTCCGTGCCCAGTCGTAATCCTCACGGTTGCAGATTACGAATTTCAGCTCATCGTGTGGCTGTAGGTAGGTGAGATTCTCCCAACGGTTGCGCCGCGCTTCTCCCGATGCGGGCGTTTTGATGTCCATCACCTTGATGACTCGCGGGTCGACGGCCTTGACGTCAAGTGCGCCGCTGGTCTCAAGCGAAACCCGATAGCCGCGGTCGCAGAGCATGCGCAGCAAGCACAGACAGCCTCTTTGGGCCAGCGGCTCACCACCGGTGATCGTGACGAGCTTGGCCCCGTGCTCCGCGACCCGATCGAGAATTCCCGCGATGCTCATCGTCTCGCCGCCATGAAAGGCATAGGCGGTGTCGCAATAGCGGCAGCGCAGGGGGCAACCCGTAAGGCGCACAAATACAGTCGGAGCGCCGGCCGTGCTTGCCTCGCCCTGGAGGGAATAGAAAATCTCGGTCACGCGCAGCGCGTTCGGCGCCGGCCGTAGAGCTACGCTTGGCATGAGACGGATTATATATTCGCCAAGGCAAGGTAGCGAGCGGGCGACTAGGGATCGCCCTCGTCAATGAGGCGCAGGCGTTGCTGCGCCAAACTCGCAACGGTTGAGTCGGGATAGCGCTGTATTACTTTGCCGAGAGTTTTTCGGGCTTGATCGAGCTTGCCTTGCTCATATTGTATGAACCCGATCTTGAGCTGCGCACCGGCGCGCTTGGTGCTGTGGGGAAAATTCTCCAGCACTTTCTGGAACTGCTCCATGGCCTGGTCGAACTGGCGCTGCGCGTAGTAGGACTCCCCCAGCCAATAGCGGGCATTATCGCCATAGTGGCCATCGGGATACTCGCGCAGGAACTCCGCGAATTGCCGCTGTGACCTCGCGTATCGGCCTTCTCTGAGCGTATTGAACGCCTGCTCATAAGCCGCGCGCTCTCCCGTAGTCTCGAGAGAGCTAAGGCGGCGCGCCGCCGCTTTGCCGCCATCGCTTGCCTGGCTCGCCTTCTCGGGCGTGACTTCCGCCAACGACACGTTGCCCGTAACCGACTCCGAGGGCAACGTGCTCATGGCCCCGGGTGCGGATCGGTCCGCCTGTGACGATTGCATACTGGATGAGGACGGATTAGGTTGCGGCTCGCCACTCGACGCCGCGCCGGTGGCGCCTTGCTCCAGCTTGCGCAAGCGGGTATCGATGTCAGAGTAAATATTACGCTGGCGTTCTTTGGTCTCTTCGAGCTGGTGTCGGAGCAGCTCGATCTCGCCACGTAGATTTTGCACTTGCTGACGCAGGGATTCCAATTCATTGAACAGCCCGCCCAGCGCGGCGTTGTCCACTTTGCGCTCGATGAGCGTTAACCGCTTATCGAGGCTCTCCAGGCTCTGCGCAAAGCCTGCCCCGCTCACCCCCAGCAACGCCAGAGCGAGAGCGCAAACGAGCCAGCGGTGTTTGATTGGGCTCTTCATGGCTACTGGTAATACACTAGCACGGCGCGGCGGTTCTTGGCCCAGGCGGCTTCATCGTGCCCTGGGTCCACGGGCTTTTCCTCTCCGTAGCTCACGGTGCTTAGTTGTTCCTTGGCGGCTCCATTTAGCAGCAAAATTCGCTGCGCCGCTTCGGCGCGGCGCTCGCCCAACGCGAGGTTGTACTCGCGCGAGCCACGCTCGTCGGTATGGCCTTCGATCGTTACTTTGTACTCGGGGTGGGTGGCCAGATACTCGCCGTGGGCTTGGAGGATTGGCAGGTATTCCGGTTGGACGATATTGCTGTCGAATTCGAAGTAGATCACCCGTTTGGAGAGCGGGCTCGCTGGATTATCCAACTCCGTGCCTTGGAACGATTGACCGCGCTGAGCGCCACTGGCCGCGGTGCCCGATCCCTCTATCCCTAGCGGCCCCCCCGCGGCCCGCTCATTGCCGGTGCCGACACAGCCGCCCATCATGAGCGCCAACGCCAGGAACAGGGCAGCCATCTGGAAATTCAATCGAGGCATTATCTTCTCCTTTGATTGCGCCTCCGGGTGATTCGGGATGGATCTCGACTCACAAAGGCGACCAAGTGGGTTCCTTTACATCGTAGCTAAACATCCCCAGCCGCTCATGCGCTCTACCGTAGACCGATACGGTCGCCAATACGGATTTGCCGCCAAGCACGCTGCTGTAGAGCAGTGTAGCTCCATTGGGTGCGAAGGTTGGCGACTCATCGAGCGGACCATCCGTAAGCACGCGCATCAGCCGAGTCTTGAGGTCCAACACCGCGATCTTGAATTTGCCATTCTCGCGATGCACCATCGCCAGCAGCCGACCGTCGGGCGAGAGAGCCGGATCGGAATTATAGCCTCCCTCAAAAGTCAAGCGCTCGGCCTCACCCCCAGTGACCGCAAGCCTATAAATTTGCGGCCCGCCGCCCCGATCCGACGTGAAAATGATCTGGCGACCATCCGGTGTCCATACCGGCTCGGTATCGATGCTTGGGTTGTGTGTGAGCTGGCGCAGATCCCCGCTCGCCAGATCCAGGATATAGATATCCGGGTCGCCGTCTTTAGAAAGCGTCAACGCAAGCTGCGTGCCGTCCGGCGACCAAGCCGGGGCGCTGTTGATGCCATCGAACGTTGCCACCGTGTGGCGCTCGCCGCTAGCCACCTCCTGCACATAGACCTCGGAGCGCCCGTTTTCGAATGAGACATAACCGATATACTGCCGATTCGGCGACCAAGCCGGTGACATGATGGGTGCATCGGAGGTTAGGATAATCTGAGGATTATGCCCATCGGCATCGGCAACGACGAGCTTATGAACAGTCTTGCCACCGCCGCGCTCGGTCGCCACATAGGCAATCTGAGTGTTAAAACCGCCCGGGCGGCCGAAGAGCTTTTGAAAAATTACATTGCTGATGGTATGCGCCAGCGTGCGCAGGGCATCCGGCTGCACGCGATAGCGCTTACCGGCCAGCCGGCTCGCCTTGTAAACATCCAACAGCTCGAAGCTCACCTGATAGCCGCCACCCGGATCCGCCGACACGCTGCCCACCACCAAGTTGTCCACCCCAAGGGCACGCCAGTCTTGAAAACGCACATCCGCCAAGCTCGCGGGATGGGCGATGAGATCCTTGCGCGGCAGTGGCGCCAGCAGTCCGGTACGATAGAGATCATCGTGGATAATGGCGGCGATATCTTCGCGTGGCGCCGCCGCTCCGTTCTCCACTCGGAAGGGAACAATGGCGATTGGCAGGGCTCCTATAGCTCCGCCCGTGATCTGTATGGTTACCTGTGCCGAAGTCTGAATGGGTAGCAGTAGAATCAATGCGCTGAGGACAAATGTCCACGTGAGGTTCATGAAGCGGCACCTAGGAGCTTGGTTGGAATTCGAAGTTCAGATCACGGAAAGCGGCGGCGAGCTCAGGGTCGTCCGGCACCGGAAGCGGCGAGGCCTTGAGAACGGCCTGTACAGCCGAGCGGTCGAATGCCGTGTTGCCGCTGGATTGCACCACTTGCGCTTGTAGCACGATCCCGCCAGTGCCCATTCGCACGTGGATTATGGAAGAAAGGCCCCGGGGGATGCCGACCGGGCGCAGCCAGCTTTGCTCCACACTGCGCGCTATGGCCGGAATATACTGTTTCTTCGCTATGGTCATCCTGCGCTCGAGGGTCACTTCTCGTGCCGCGGCTGCCTCTCGTGCCGCGGCTGCCTCTCGTGCCGCGGCTGCCTCTCGTGCCGCGGCCGCCTGCTGGCGTTCCTCTTGCGCGCGTTGTTGCTCCAGCTTGGCAAGACGTTGCTGTTCGGCCTCGCGCTTCGCCTCGGCCTCTTGGCGCTTTTGCTGCTCAACGCGGGCTTGCTCTTCTGCCCGCGCTTTGGCTTCGGCTTGCTGCTGCTGTTGTCTATGCAGCTCGGCCAGCCGCTGCTCTGCTTGCGCGCGCCGCTCTTTTAGCGCAGCAAGGCGCCGCTGCTCAGCCGCACGCTGTGCGGCCAGGGATTCCCGTTGCTGCTGGAGCCGCTCTGCCTGCTTCTCCAGCTTTGCAAGCTCCCGCGCCTTGCGGCTGCGCTGCTCTTGACGCTTGGCCTGCATGCGCTCCATAGCCGCCTGTACCTTGTGCTTGTCTATGACAACGGCTTGCATCGCCTCTTGGCCGGGGTGCGGCGAAGGTGCGGGCGCAAAAGCAAAGCTCAGGCCCAGCAGCAGCAGAAGCGCGACATGCAGCGCCAAGGAATAGCCGAAATTGAGCGAAGTACGTACGCGAATGCCCATTAGCGCTCCGCGGGAGGGTGAGTCATGAGACCGACTTGGGCAACGCCCACCTGTTGCAGCTTTGCCATCATGGCAACGATCTTGCCGTATGCCACTTGCTCATCGCCGCGAATCAGAACCTGGGTTTCTGGCCGCTGGCGCATTACGGCGGCGACCTTTACCAACAGGCTCCTGGAGGTCAACGCTTTGCCTCGGTCCTCGCCGATATTGAGGTAGTAGTTGCCGTCTCGATCCAGCACGACGATGATTGGCTCGATTTGTCGAGGTGGTATCGGCTCGGCGTTGGCCCGGGGCAGACTTACCTCCACGCCTTGATAGAGTAAAGGCGCGGTAACCATGAAGATGACCAGCAATACCAGAGAGACGTCGATATACGGCACGACGTTGATCTCGGCCAACAAACCGCGGCGATGACGGCGCCTACTCATCACGGTCGAAATCGGCACCCGACAATCTCCTCGTTTACTCCGCGGGGACTGTTTTGTCCGCTGGGGTTGTTTTGTCCGCGGGGACTGTCTTGGTAGCCAGTGGCGCACTGTGCACGTGGCGTTGGAGAATGCTCGCGAATTCTTCCATGAAGATCTCGTAGTGACTGATGAGCCGCTCGATCTGGCTCGCGTAGCGGTTGTA
>JAKDMQ010000416.1 GCA_030452265.1 Nitrococcus sp. | reverse complement strand
GGAGCATCTGTTTCGATCAGCAAACGATCATCGGGAATATCGCAGACACAGGAGCGCAGGAGCTCGCCGCGGCGCTCATCGCAGACCCAGCCCGTGACGCCGATGTAGAGATCAAGGTCGAGGTACGACCAGAGCTCCGCGCGCCCGCCCGTAAAGCAGTGCACGACCGTCTCTAGCAGCGAATCGCGGCACTCGCGGAGGATCGCCAGGAAACGATCTTGGGCATCCCGTTGGTGGAGGAAGACCGGCCGCTTGAGCTCGACTGCGAGCTCGAGCTGGCGGGCGAACACCCGCTCTTGTACCGATCGCGGTGAGAAATCGCGGTTGAAGTCCAAGCCGGTCTCGCCGATGGCGACCATCCGCGGATCCGCCGCCAGCTCCCGGATCTCAGAGCCCGTCTCGGCGCTCCAGTCGCGGGCATGGTGGGGGTGCACCCCGGCGGTTGCCCACAGTTGTCCCGGGCGCCGGCGAGTGAGATCCAACGCCGCTCTTGACTCATTTGCATCGACACCAGTCAAGATCATGGTGGCAACCCCGGCATCGATGGCGCGGTCGATGACCGCATCACGATCCCGGTCGAAGCGCCGGTGGGTCAGGTTGACCCCAATGTCGACCAGCTCGCAGGCGTTGCTCATGCCAACTCCTCTACGGCGCGGCGGGTAAGGTTCCCGGAAAAGGCGTACCGGGAGCGTGTCCGCATGCAGCCGACACCGCCTCCCAACGCTGATTCGGGTGCTATCGGAAGCTGCTATGGTAGCGAGTGCAGCACCTGTTGGCATCCACCCACGGCGTCGCGGGTGCATGTCAACAGGCCCTAATAACCCTGGCAAGGTGAGCCGAGCACCGGCTCGATCGAAAATTGGCAAGAGGATGACCGGGCTTCGTTTGAGAGGCGTGTGAGTATGGTAAAGCGCTGCAGCTATGACCAATTGCCGATGGACTGGGTGGGCGACTGGGCCGGACGCCGCCGCGTGCTGACTCCGCAGCGCCGCGCCGTGATCGATGGCGATAGTGGACAGTGCTATACCTTCGCCGCGCTCGATGAGCGCGCCAATCGGGTCGGAGCCTACCTGCGCGATGCCCTCGGCTTGACCAAGGGCGATCGGATAGCCTTCATCGGCGGCAACTGCGTCGAGCCCATCGCTCTCTAACTGGCGGCGGGCAAGCTCGGGGTCGTCCTAGCTCCACTGAGCTTCCGGCTGCGCAAGGCCGAGCTCGATGAGCTGCTGCAGCGCATTCAACCCAAAGCGCTGTTCTACGAGGAAACATTTGCCGAGCTATGCGACTGCTTGACCCGGCCGGCCTGCTTGGCCAATACCATCGGCTTTGCCGGCGAGCATTCAGCCTACGAGCGGGAGGTGCTGAGCACAGCGCCCCAGGAAGTCAATATCGCGCTCGCACTCGACGACCCGTTTCTGCTCGTCCACACGGGCGGGACAACGGCAACGCCGAAGGTCTGTATCATCTCTCACCGGCAGATGGTCTGGAATTCCTTCGAGCTCATCCTGGCAGCGGCGCAGGGGCTGGGCGCTCGGCGCGAGCTGTTGCTCTTTCCACTGTTTCATATCGGCGGCTGGAACACGTTCACGCCGGTCTTCCATGCCGGCGGCCGCGTGGTGCTCATGCGCCAGTTCG
>JAKDMQ010000196.1 GCA_030452265.1 Nitrococcus sp. | reverse complement strand
CAATTTGCCCTACAGCCTGAAGGTGCTGCTGGAGAATCTGCTGCGCAATGAGGACGGCCGGCTGATCAACGCCGAGCAAATTGACGCGCTGGCCGGTTGGCGGCCCGCCGCGGCACCGACGCAGGAGATCCAGTACACCCCGGCACGCGTGCTGATGCAGGATTTCACCGGCGTGCCCGCTGTCGTGGATCTGGTGGCGATGCGTGACGCGATGGCTGAGCTGGGCGGAGATGCCCTGCGCATCAACCCGCGGATCCCCACCGAGCTGGTCATCGACCACTCCGTCATCGCCGAGGTCTTCGGCCGCGCCGATGCATTTGCGATCAATGCCGAGCTGGAATTCGAGCGCAATGCCGAGCGCTACCAACTGCTGCGCTGGGGTCAGCAGGCATTCGATGATTTCAAGGTGGTGCCGCCGGATACCGGCATCTGTCATCAGGTCAACCTCGAATACCTGTCGCGGGTGGTATTCACTCGTGACGGCCCAGATGGACCGCTCGCCTATCCGGATACTTTGGTAGGCACGGATTCCCACACTCCGATGGTCAATGGCTTGGGTGTGCTTGGCTGGGGTGTGGGCGGCATCGAGGCCGAAGCGGCGATACTGGGCCAGCCGATCAGCATGCTGCTGCCGCAGGTGCTCGGCCTCAAGCTCACCGGCGAGCTGCAGCCGGGCACCACCGCCACAGACCTGGTGCTCACGGTCGCCGAGCTGCTGCGCCGCACCGGCGTGGTGGGCAAATTCGTCGAGTTCTACGGTCCCGGCGTGGCCAACGTGCCGCTGGCCAACCGCGCCACCATCGGCAACATGAGTCCGGAATACGGCTCCACTTGCGCGATTTTCCCAATTGACGCCGAGACCCTGTCCTATCTGCGCCTGACCGGGCGCCCTGAGCACCGAATCCGGCTGGTGGAGACCTATGCCAAGGAACAGGGTCTATGGCATGACCCAG
Organism: Nitrococcus sp.; assembly: GCA_030452265.1. Classification (GTDB taxonomy): domain Bacteria; phylum Pseudomonadota; class Gammaproteobacteria; order Nitrococcales; family Nitrococcaceae; genus Nitrococcus. Next base: position 5,626 of record JAKDMQ010000196.1, on the reverse strand, counting down.
ACCACGAAGCGGACTACTCCCAGACCCTGGAGCTCGATTTGGGCAGCGTCGAACCGTCGCTGGCCGGGCCCAAACGCCCGCAAGACCGGGTGCCGCTGCGGATCGCTCCGAATGCGGTCGGCGCCATGCTCTCCGGCCAGTCGCACGCGGAGGCGCTGAAAGTGGGTCTCGATGCGGCCTGCGCCGAGTCGTTTCCGGCCAGCGATCCGCTCGCGATCGGACATGGCCACCCAAGCGATGCGCCGCTAACACTGACCGACGACGGCAGCGCATCCGGCTTCTCGTCTAACCCGGTCGCCGTCACCCTGGGCGACGGCGGCGAAGTCGAGATCGACCACGGCCATGTGGTGATCGCGGCGATCACCTCTTGCACCAATACCTCCAATCCGTCGGTAATGCTCGGTGCCGCGCTGCTGGCCCGAAACGCGATCGACAAAGGGTTAACTCGCAAACCCTGGGTCAAGACCTCGTTGGCGCCGGGCTCAAGAGTGGTTACCGACTACATCGAACGCGCCGGCCTAACGCAATACCTGGATCAGCTCGGCTTCAACCTGGTCGGCTACGGCTGTACCACCTGCATCGGTAACTCCGGGCCGCTGATCCCGCAGGTCGGCGCCGCGGTGAAAGATAACGACCTCACCGTGTGCTCGGTGCTCTCGGGCAACCGCAACTTTGAGGGCCGTATCCACCCGCAATGCCGCATGAACTTCCTGGCCTCACCGCCGCTGGTGGTAGCCTACGCACTGGCCGGCAGCCTGCGCATCAACCTACTGCACGAGCCGCTGGGTACCGGCAGTGACGGCAAGCCGGTCTACTTGCGCGACATCTGGCCCTCGCCGCGGGAAATCGAACGGGTGATCGCCGCCAGTCTGCAGCCGGCGATGTTCAGCAAGGGCTATGCCGATGTCTTTGCCGGTGACGAGCGCTGGCAGGGCATGGAGATCCCCGGTGGCGACACCTTCCAGTGGCAGGGGCAATCGACCTACGTCCGCCAACCGCCGTTTTTCAGCGGCATGAGCCGCGAACCCGAGCCGCTATCGGATATTGCCGGCGCGCGGGTGCTGGCGAAACTCGGCGATTCGGTGACCACCGATCACATCAGCCCGGCCGGCGCGATCGCCTCCGACTCCCCCGCCGGAGCCTATCTCAGCGAGCACGGCATCGAGCGCAAGAGCTTCAACTCCTACGGCGCGCGCCGCGGCAACCACGAGGTAATGATCCGCGGTACCTTCGCCAATATTCGCCTGCGCAACCAGCTCGCGCCCGGCACCGAGGGTGGTTTCACCCGCGATTTCACCCAGGCCGACGCCCCTACTACCACAATCTACGACGCCGCAATGCACTACGCCGCGGCCGATACACCGCTGGTAATCCTGGCCGGCAAGGAATACGGCTCCGGCTCGTCGCGCGACTGGGCGGCCAAAGGCACCGCCCTGCTCGGAGTGCGCGCCGTGATCGCCGAATCCTACGAGCGTATCCACCGCTCGAACCTGATCGGCATGGGGGTGCTGCCGCTAGAGTTCGTCGCGGGAGAAAACGCGGAATCACTCCGGCTGACCGGCGAGGAGACCTTTACGATCACCGGGTTGGCGGGCACCGACACCCCTGCCCGCAAATTGCGGGTCACCGCGACCGATCCGCGCGGCCAGGCCCAGGAGTTCGAAGCTACCGTGCGCATCGATACCCCCGCCGAGGCGGCTTACTACCACCACGGCGGCATCCTGCCCTACGTGCTGCGGCAACTGCTGTAGAGAGCCAAGGCCGATGGAGCGAAATGCTGAGCGCTAGCCACCGCCGTCACGCCGGCCGCGCCGCGCGCGGCAACTCTCCGGACCGGAACGTTATACCCTACCTGGTGTCTCGTTCCGGTCCGCGATGGCCTGCTCCAGCCGCTCCAACTTGCCGGTAAGCTCATTGTTATGCCCGGGTCGGATATCCGCCTTGATCACCAGATCGACGCGCGTACCGTATGCTGAAACAGCATCGGTCGCCCGATGGATCACGTCAAATACCTCGTCCCACTCGCCTTCGATCGTCGTGAACATCGAATCGGTGCGATTTGGCAACCCAGAAGCACGAACAACGCTCACTGCCGCGGCAACCGCCTCGCGCACGGAATCGCCCCCAGGTCCGCCGTTCGGCCAGACAGAAAAAGCTACCAACATCGTGATCCTCCGTTCTTCGCCTGGTTCAGGCATACCTACGGCATTGCGCGCCCATCTGTATTGTGAACGACTGAAAGTCGCCCGTCGCCGCGGGAGTCCGGATCATAGACACGCTTGATGCCGATGCCCGCCATTAGGGATCCGCGCGTAGTCTACGAGACGGCCGCGCGCTTTTGCGCGATGAGGGCGATCAGCTCCTTCTGGGGATCGGCAAACTTCCGGATCCCCTCCTCCATCAGCTCGCGCTCCAGGGTCTCCATGTCGACGCGGCGATCGATCTCACCGATAACGTCGTCTGGCGGCATCTGGTCGACACGCCGCCGGTACGCTGCTTGCGAAGCTTCCACGGCATCGTTAGTGGCAGGCGGGTTAGTGAGAATCCCGTCACCGGCGAATGCTTGGACGTACTTGTCGGGCGGCTCGTCGGCTGACTTGACGCCCGTGCTGGCGAACACGATCTCCTGTTGCAGCCGCAAGTCCTTGTCGGCCCAAAATTCACGGTTCTCCTGCCAGATCCGCTTCGCATTCAGAATCCCGACCAAGCCCTGAGCAGCGGCGGAAAGTTCGGGAACCTGCTTCGCTGTCCAAACGTCCACCCGCGAGACAAAAATGCTGTAGACACTCTTGAAATCGCCGAGCCCGTTCTCGCGCCGTTGCGCACCGCGCCAGATCGCATCGCGGGCAACCCGGTACTGCCTTTCGGTAAATATCAAGGTCACGTTGATCGTGACTCCGGCGGCGGCAATCGGCTCCAGCGCCTCGAGGCCGGCGCGGGTCGCCGGCACTTTGATCATGCGGTTGTGGTGCCCGGCCGACCATTGCCGCGCGAGCTCGACGTAGCGCGCCACACGCTCCGTGTGGTCGAGGCCCGCGGCCTCATCCTCGATCAACGGGTCGAGCTCGAAGCTCACGTACCCGTCATTGCCGCCGGTTTCCTCCCATACGGGAAGAAACACGCCCTGCGCCGACTTGACCAGCTCGTCGTTCAACTGCCATACGGCATCCTCGTTCGCCAGCCCGCGGCGCAGCAGCTCAGCCGCGCGCCGGTCGAATTCGCCGTGCTCGATGATCTTCGCGATGATGGCCGGGTTCGATGTTGCGCCGGTAATCCCAAGTGCCTGGTTCTTCGTAATCGCGTCCGGGGCGACGCCGTCCAGCCAGACTTTCGAGCCGGTTGCAAGTAGCGATGCGAGTGCCATGTCTACCTCGTTTCGTTGAGCGCGATCAGTGAATGCGCGTAGGCGCGCCAAGAGTTTCGCCTACAACCATTCCGACAACGGTTCCATCGACCTGGACGAATTGTTTGAGTGGTGGCGCGATGGGTAGCCGGCTTTGACCCCGGCGGTGCCGGTACTAGCCTTTCGGCGGACCGCGGCGACGCGCACACAATCGATCGCCCAGCTCCGAGACTTTCCCGCGCAACGCCCGGAGGTTCTCGCCCGCTACCGCAAGCCGCTCCCGAAGGCGCTCGATGAGCGCGCTGTGCTCCATCTTGCGCAGACGAGCATTGATCTCGGACTCGGCCTCGACCCAATCCGCCACGGCATCCCCACCGTCGACGCCGCGCCGCTGAGCGCGGAAATAGGCCGCCTCGGCAATCATTTTCTGCCGCTCCTCGGCACTGAGTTGGCCAACTGACATCGGCTTACCCTCTTTAGGCGTTGCGGCAAACCCGCTTCATATCGTTGCCCGGATCGCTACAGTCGCTAGCAATCGCCGGCTCCTGCACGGCACTATTATTGGCTATCGCAGATGATTGCAACATTGGTAATAGTGCGTATCCGACACTTGCCGCAAACGGCTGGCGCCCTGCGAGCGTGTTCCTGCGATCCAGGGACTGGTCGCGGACGGCGCTGGGATCTGTTGAGCGCTGGCCCCAAACCGGAGGATCAATTGTTGTTGGTCAAGCGCTACGGCTTCATCGAGGAGTGCTAACGCCTGTCAACCGGTTGGTGGGTTGACTCCTTGCGCGTTCGATGCCTTGTCGACCGTCCTGACGAGCTCCGCCAGCGAGCGCATGCCGAGCTTTTGCATGACTCGCGCCCGGTGCAGTTCCACGGTCCGCGCACTTATGTCGAGGTCTATCGCGATAACCTTGTTGGCCTGGCCGCTCACCACGCGTTGCATCACTTCCAGTTCCCTAGGAGTCAGCGTCTTCAGGCAGGCGCGGATCGTTGCCTCCTCCTGCAGCAGCACACGCCGTTCTCTGTCTTGCCACAGGGCTTTGTGGATGCAGTCGAGCAGGTCCTGATCGCGGAAGGGCTTTCGTAGGAAATCGGAGGCCCCGGCTTTCATTGCGCTCACCGCCATCGGTACGTCAGCGTGCCCCGTAATAAAGATGATAGGAATCTCGGCCTTGTCTTGTGCAAGCTTTTGTTGCAACTCGAGGCCGCTCATGGCGGGCATGCGTATATCGGTGACCAGGCAGGAATGCCTGCCCGGGTCGTACGCGTCCAGGAACTCGAGCGCCGAGCCGTACACTTCGTTGGCAAGCCTCAGCGACTCGAGTAAAAGGCCGAGCGACTCGCGAACGGCTGCGTCGTCGTCGATGACATATACGAGTGGTTTGTCGTTGGTCACGTTGTCGCTCCGTCGTCCGCGGCCGGCAGGTCGATCGTGAAAATCGCACCGCCTTCGGGGTTGTCGCCGAAACTCAAAGTGCCGCCATGTGCCTGAATAATTGTACGGCTAATCGCAAGGCCAACGCCTAGCCCGTTCTCTTTCGTGGTAACAAAGGGGTAAAAGATGTTGTCAGCCAGAGCCCTCGATACACCTGGCCCATGATCCGTTACGGTAATTCGGACGCCACCGGCGGCCGCCCGGACCGTCTCGACGATTATATCGCCGTGCGCATACAATTCTCCACGCATCGTATCGAGTGCGTTACGCGTCAGGTTGAGCACCACCTGTTGCAGTTGCAGGGCGTCGGCACGCACCGGCGGCAAACCCTCGTCGTAACGCACGACGATGCGGATGCCGGCGGCCCGAGCATCCGCTTCGATGAGGTTTCGCACGTCGGCGATGACCCGATTGACGTCGACGATTTCCGCGCTCACATCATGTTGGCGGATGAGATTGCGCACGCTTTGCGTCACTTGTCCGGCCCGGCGCGCCTGTGCGTCGATCTTCTCGCAGATTTCGGCGGCGACCTCAACATCGGGCGGCTCGAGCCGCAGTAGATTCCCCAGCGCCTGCGCATAGGTCGCGATGGCGCTTAATGGCTGGTTGATCTCGTGCGCTATCCCGGCCGCCATCTCTCCCATGAGATTGAGCCGGTCTGCCCAGGCAAGCCTGGCCTCGAGCGAGCGTATGTTCAGCTCCGTGGTACGTTTTGCGCGCAGATCTCGTATGTTGCCGACAAAGCGATGCCGGCCATCGCTAAGTGCCTCACCAATCGACAACGCGATCGGGAACGTTTCACCGCTCGAATGGAGCGCCGTCACTTCGCGGCCGCTGCCGAT
>JAKDMQ010000195.1 GCA_030452265.1 Nitrococcus sp. | reverse complement strand
TCATCACCTGCCGCAACCTGCTGATCTACCTCGAGCCGAGTCTGCAGAAAAAGGCAATCCCCACCTTCCATTACGCGCTCAAGCCGGGGCGGTTCCTGTGGCTCGGTGCATCGGAGTCCATCGGCGGCTGCACCGATCTGTTCGAGCCGCTGGACAAGAAGCACAAGATCTATGTCAAGAAGGCCGCCCCAGTGCCGGCGTTTCACCTGCCGCTGCGCAAGGAGCACGGCGAGCGCGGCCTGCCCCCGCTGCCGACGGTGCGCAGCGAGCCGGCGGAGGGTTTGCGCGGCGAGCTCAACGCACAGCGCGAGGCCGATCGGGTCGTCGTCAACCGCTACACCCCGCCCGGCGTGCTCGTCAATGACGAGCTGCAAGTCCTGCAATTCCGCGGGGCGACGAGCCGCTACCTTGCCCCGCCCAGCGGCAAGGCAAGCTTCGATGTCCTCAAGATGGCGCGGAAGGGTCTGATGCTACCGCTGCGCGAGGCGATCAATGAAGCGAGAAAGGGGGATCAGGCCGCGCGCAGGAACAACGTGCGGGTCAACCAAAACGGCGCGATGCGGGCGGTGAGCGTGGAGGTCATTCCGCTCAAAAACCTGCGCGAACGCTGTTTCTTGGTTCTGTTCGAGGAAGCGCAAGGGGAGCGCCGGCCCGCCGAGCCTACGCCGGCTGCAGCCGAGCGCTTACCGCGCGACGAAGCGACCGAGCGCATTGCCGATCTCGAAACCGAGCTCACCGAGACGCGCGACTACCTGCAGTCCATGCAGGAGCAGCACGAGGCGGCCAACGAAGAGCTCCACGCCGCCAACGAGGAGGCCCAGTCCTCCAACGAGGAGCTGCAGAGCATCAACGAGGAGCTGGAAACCTCCAAGGAAGAATTGGAGTCATCCAACGAAGAGCTCGCGACCGTCAACGAGGAGATGGCCAACCGCAACGCCGAGCTCAACCGCCTCAACGACGACCTGGTCAATCTCCAGAACTCGACCGAGCTCGCCATATTGCTGCTCGGACGCAATCTGAGCATCAAGCGCTTCAGCGCCCAGGCCGAAGAGCAGTTCCAGCTGCGGGCCAGCGACTTGGACCGGCCCATCGGCCACGTCCGGCACAATCTGGCTCTGGTCCCCGAAGCCGGCGAAGAATCTGCACCCGACCTGGAGGAGATCATCGATCAAGTCATCGTCAAAGTGCGCGGGGCGGTGCGCGAGGCACGGGATAAAACCGGGCGCTGGTATTCCCTGCGCGTGCGCCCCTACCTGACGCTCGACAACAAGGTGGACGGCGCGGTGCTGGTGCTGGTGGACGTCACCGCGCTCAAGCGGGCCGAAGAGGCGTCGCGCGAGAGCGAGCGGCGCTTCCGTGAGATGATCGACGCCCTGCCGGCGGCGATCTACACGACCGACGCCGAAGGCCGCCTCACGCACTTCAACCCCGCCGCCGTCGAGCTCTCCGGGCGCACGCCGCAGCTCGGCACGGACCAGTGGTGCGTGAGCTGGAAGCTCTACCATGCCGATGGCACACCGATGCCGCACGATGAATGCCCCATGGCCATCGCGCTCAAGGAGAATGACGCCATTCGCGGCGAGGAGATCATCACCGAGCGCCCGAACGGCACGCGCCGATGGATCATGCCCTATCCGGTGCCGCTGCGCGAGCCCGACGGCCAGATGGTGGGTGGCATCAACATGCTGGTGGATATCACCGAACGCAAGCGGGCCGAAAGGATGAATGTCAAGCTTGCGGCCATCGTCGCATCGTCCGAAGACGCCATCATCAGCAAAGACCTCGAGGGCATCATTCAGACCTGGAACGCCGGAGCGCAGCACATCTTCGGCTACACGGCCGAGGAAGCGATCGGCCAGCCGGTCACAATGCTCATTCCCCCGGAGCACGGCGATGAAGAGTCGGACATTCTGGCGCACATCCGCCGCGGCGAGCCCATCGAGCATTACGAGACGGTGCGCCGCTGCAAAGACGGCACGTTAAAGGACGTCGCGCTGACCATTTCCCCCGTCCTCGATGAGCGGGGGCGGGTCGCGGGCGCATCGAAGATCGCGCACGACATCACCGAGCGCAAGCGCCTGGAGTGGCAGATCCAGGAGCAGACCGAAGAGTTGGCCGCCGCCGACCGGCGCAAGGATGAGTTCCTGGCGATGCTCTCGCATGAGCTGCGCAACCCCTTGGCGCCGATGCTCAACGCGTTGCAGCTCATCGGCCAGGAGCAAGGCGAGCGAGCGCGGCAGCACGAAGCGTATAGCATTATCGAGCGGCAGGTCCGACATATGGCCCGCTTGGTCGAAGACCTGTTGGATGTCTCGCGCATCACCACCGGCCGCATCCGCCTGCGCATCGAGCGGCTGGATGCCAATAGCGTTATAGATCACGCCGTGGAGCGGCTGCGCCCTGCGATCGACCGGCGCGGGCAGCAGTTATCTATCTCCCCCCCGACGTCAGAGCCGGTGTGGCTGGACGCTGATCGTGACCGCCTGGAACAGGTCGTGGGCAACCTGCTCGACAATGCCTCGAAGTACAGCGACCTTGGCGGGCACATCGCGCTCAGCATCGAGCGCGGCGATGGGCAGGCCATCATCCGGGTGCGTGACGACGGCGACGGCATGGCGACTGATACGCTGGCGCATATCTTTGAGCTGTTCACCCAGGCCAACCAATCACTGGGGCGCTCCCAGGGTGGGCTGGGCATCGGTCTGGCACTGGTCAAAAGCCTGGTCGAGCTGCATGGGGGCCGTATCGAGGCCCACAGCGATGGGCTCGGCCAGGGCAGCGAATTCATCGTGCGCCTGCCGCTCGCCGCATCGCAGACACGGCCGCCAGATACTACCGCGACGCGCGACACGGCTACCGGTAGCAACGCCCGCCTGCGGATCCTAATAGTCGATGACAACGCGGATGCGGCCAAGATGGCGTCCATGCTGCTGCGCACCTGGGGCCATGAGGTGTGCGTCGCCGACGACGGCGCCGGCGCTTTGCGGGAGGCGGCGGAATTTCACCCGCAGGTCATCTTGCTCGATATCGGGCTGCCCGACATGGACGGCTATGAAGTAGCCCGTCTCATCCGCAAGGAACTGCAATTGAAGGACATGCGTATCGTCGCCGTCACCGGCTACGCCCAGGACAGCGACCGGCAGCGCGCGAGGCAGGCGGGATTCGATCATCATCTGACCAAACCGGTTGAACCGTCCGCTCTCAAGGCGCTGCTCGTCGGATTCTTGCAAGAAGAGGCGGATACCGGCTCGCGCGCGGGTGACAAATAACTGAGCTTAGCAGGAGGGCTTTCCCATGCCTGGGCAAGAAACACGGCAGCACGATGAGCAACTGCACCAACTGGCCCATGACGTTCGTCAGTGCCTGCACGTAATCGGCATAGGAGCGGAGATGCTCAAAAGCGCACGTAACGACGAGGCCCGCTTCGCCGAGCTTTGCGAGGCAATCGACCAGGAGCGAAAAACCGCGCAGCAGCTCGTCGAAGAGTTGATAGAGGCCGCGTTTTGCGGGCGGGGATAGTACGGTGATATAAAGCAACGCCGCGCACACCCTGGGATCGCCGGCTGGCAGTCGGCTCCCCGGCTTGCCGAGTTCAACTCGGCGATCCAGGTAGCAATCGGCGTTCACTTCGTTTCTCACCAATGAGCTCGGCCAGCCTCCCCATCGCCGGTGCCCTTCTTTGCGCCTTGACCCGCCGCGGCGGCAACCTCTTGCGCCTGGCGCACGGCGCTATCCCTGACCGGGCCCAGCTTCTCGCGCTCTATTTGGGTGGCGGGGAACAGCGCCGCTAGGGCTGCGCCCAGAACGAGACCGGTTCCAGCCACGATGATGGGGTTCTCGCGCGCGCGATCGCGTTAGCGCCGATCTCGCCGGCGCGCGCTTGGGCATTGGCTATCAGCAAGATGAGGGCGACAATCGCGGCCGCGCCTCCGACAATGAGCGCCGATGCCCAGGGCGTCAACACATCCACATTGGCAAGCCCCAACACACCTGTCGCCAGCAACACGGTCATGGCGGGTATCCCGAATACGGCCCCTAGCACCAAGGCAACGACGCCGGATTGAACCTGCGATACCTTCTGGGAAACTTCCGCCCGCGCGAGCGCCACCTCGTTGTGCACGAGATCGGACGTCTCCTGCAGCAGCTCGGAGAAAAGCCCCATCAAGGGTGGGTCATGAGATTTGATCTCTTGCGGCGGCTCCCGCGCCCTGCTCGAACGCGGCCTCGCCCCGCTCGCGCACTCTGCGGTCATATTCCTGCGCCTGCTGGCCGTCTGGCTCTTGGCCTCCCCGTCGCCGGATACGCCACGCCTCGCGCTGTCCGCTACCTCCTGGAGCTGCTGCAATAATCGGCCTGTCTCCTGGTGGTCATTGGCCAATAATTGAGTCATATCCATGACGCTCTCTCCACGTAGCTTGAATAGAGTCCACTTATGTCAGTAGTAGTATTGGCTATAGGATCGCGCCGGAGCTCCTCAGACGTAGTAATCTTTCTATCCCAATGCGCCAAATCATGGGGTGCACTTTGGATTTGCCCGCCTGCTGAAGCCGCCTCCGGGCAAATGATCTCCTTGCATCGCGGGCAGTTACGATGCCCGATACCCCATGGGATGAGTAAACGCTGCCCGTTGCGCCACGATCGGGAGGCAGGCGATCACGCGGGACCAGCCGAATAGGTACGCTGGAATCTCGCACCCGAACCCCAACCGCTCGAACGACAATCAGCGGCTTTTCTGATCGGATGAGGTCATGGGGCAAGATGATTAAAGCAGAAAGACAATCACGGCTTGCAACCGTTGTCGTCGTTATGGGTGTATCGGGCTCCGGCAAGACGACGGTCGGGGCAATGCTCGCGGGGCAGCTCCATTGGGCATTTGCCGATGGTGATGATTTTCATTCGCCGCGGAACGTCGCCAAGATGCACAGCGGGATTGCGCTCGATGACGCGGACCGCCTGCCTTGGCTGCAGGCGATCGGCACGCAGGTCGACCGCTGGCGCGCGGAGCGCCGCAACGCCGTTATCGTCTGCTCGGCACTCAAACGCCGCTACCGCGACATCATCGTTGGTGATCGCCCGAATGTCCGTCTCGTTTATCTCCAAGGCGATCGCAGCTTGGTCACCCATCGGCTCGTCGCGCGGCACGGCCATTTCATGCCCAAAACCCTGCTCGAGAGCCAATTCGATGCGCTTGAGGAGCCCGCGCCCGAGGAGCAGGCCATCATCATCCCGATAGCGCAAACACCAACGGCCCTTGTCGATAAGATTATCGCCGCGCTGGGGGTCACATCCTGAGCAGCTCAATCGATCTGCATGCGCACTCGATCGCATCGGATGGGGCATTGCCGCCGGCGGAGGTAGTGGCACGCGCGGTCGCGCACGGTGTGCGTATGCTCGCCCTTACCGATCACGATACAACCGCCGGTCTGGCGCAGGCGCGGCAGATGGCCCGGCTCCATGGGATAGCACTGATCCCTGGGGTGGAAATCTCCGTTACCTGGGCCGGGCGCACGCTGCACATCCTCGGGCTTGGTATCGATGTGCGAAACGCATTGCTCCAACGCGGCCTAGCTGAAATCCGCTCGACCCGCCAGTGGCGCGCCAGGCAGATGAGCCGATTGTTGGAGCGAGCCGGGCTCGCGAATGCCTGGGAGGGGGTGCGGACATTGGCCCAGGGTGATCTCGTGGGGCGCGCCCATTATGCTCGGCTGTTGGTCGAGCGCGGTTTGGCAAAAGATCCGGGCGCGGCATTCCGCCGTTATCTAGGCCGCGGGCGTCCCGGCTATGTCGAAGTTGAATGGGCCAAGCTCGGTGAGACCGTGGACTTAATACATCATGCGCAGGGCCTTGCCGTATTGGCGCATCCACTACAATACCGATATCCGCGTGCCTTTCTGCGGCGAATGCTGGCAGCCTTTGCTGCCGCCGGCGGGGATGCGATCGAGGTCGTCACGGGTGGCAGCACCGCAGAGCAGATTGCAGCCGCCACGGCCTATGCCCGGCGTATGGATCTCGCAGGTTCCTTGGGCTCGGATTTTCACACCCTGGAGCAGCCTTGGAATCAGCTGGGAGGAATCAGACCGCTGCCGCAGGGGGTGGTGCCCATTTGGGAGCGTTGGCCGCGGCTGTTGCGATCAGGGGTCGCTGCCAAAAGCTACAGCGAAGGTAACGATTAGGGGGGAGCAATAGTGACGGGTGACAAACCGCAATTGTACGACAAAATCGTGGGCCGTCCTCTGGAAACTACATAAAAAAACCCCTCCGCTCAAAGAGCGAAGGGGTTCGCATTAAACGCCTAGCGATGACCTACTTTCACACGACAGCGAGGCCGCACTATCATCGGCGCTGAACGGTTTCACTTCCGAGTTCGGGATGGTATCGGGTGGTTCCCGCTCGCTATGGTCGCCAGGCAAACTGGCTCATGTTCCCGCCACGAACACGCGCAGAGGCGGGAACGGAATATAGGGAAGTTGCCTTGGTATGCCAACATCGTGACAACACAAACCGTTTGGGTGTTATGTGGCCAAGCCACACGGGCAATTAGTACCGGTTAGCTTCATGCATTACTGCACTTCCACACCCGGCC
>JAKDMQ010000026.1 GCA_030452265.1 Nitrococcus sp. | reverse complement strand
TGCTCGCGTTCGAGGCGGTTGCACGTCTGCGGCGCGCGGGGCGCCAGGCGCGACGTATGGAGGATGGGTTTCCGGAGTGGCTCGTGGCGGGCCATCCGGTGGAAGTAGGACCGTAGGAGCACAAAAGAAACCGAAGACGTGTCTTAAGTTGCAAGTACCGTGAATCGGACTTGCCGATTGAGGGCTTGCCGCGCGTACTGCGCGCCCAGTTGTAGGTTGTGTAAGTCGGCTCCTCGCTTGGTGGCAATGACTCTGAGCCCTAGTTGGTTCATTGGGATCTGGGGCTGACCCTTACCCACACGTTCGCTGACATCACGGCGGGGCGCGGGGGGCTCACAAAGTCCGCAAACCGACTGTCGAAACCGGCATAGCCTGTTTCGCGAGCTACAACTTGGGTTGGCCCCGCGGGTCAAGATCGCTGACCTACAGGCGGCGACGGCGCTGGGCTCTACGCGCCGGTGACCCGCCCCCGCCCGTGACGGTGATGGACAACGCGCTGATGGATCATCATCACAGCCGCCAAGCACGGCGCGAGGCGCCCGCTATAGTAGGAACCCCAAGGCTACTAGCAGTGGCCAATCGTAGCGAGCGGATTTGGATGCTGACCATTGCTTAGCGGCCCGCCGTATCCATGCGAGGGCGACCGCCCTTGCGGCCATTCTCCCGCGATGCGGCCGCTTTGGCCGCGCTGCGTGCGCGCCCGCCAACGCTGCCCAGTCGCTTGGCCATCCAGCTCTCCGAGCCCAATACCCCCTGGAGCAGCGCCGGGAGGTACAGATCGACGTCAAGTTTCGGCCAGTGCAGGCCCAAACCGGCCGGGCTGATCTCGATATTGGCCAACTCTGCTGGCTTAGCATCGGCTAAACCCTCAGACAGTTTGGGTGGAATAGCCAGTTCGAGGCCGGTATTGAGCCGCACGACCACACGAGACGTGCGCCGATCGTACCAGGCCGTCACGGCATATGCTGCTCGAGTCGTGGCCATGCGCTTTTCGGCTTGTGCAAGTTCCCGCTCATTTAGGTCCATGGATCTGTCTCCACTCAGCGCCTAGATGCGCCAGCTCGGTGGGCAGTGCATTTCGGATGCGGATCAGTTTGGGTCGGTTGAACTTATAGCCCTCACGTAGCTCCGGCGGGCCGTCCGGGCACCGCAGATTAAAAACTGCCTCGCCGCCCTGGCCGATAACGTGGACGTGTGAAGGTCGGTGATCGTTTGGGTATACAACGACCCGCAGAGCGCCGATACGTAGGACAGTCGGCATTAAGAAACACTAACATAAACCCAAGCGCTTTGCTATAAGCGACCAAATCGACTTCGTCAGCATCAGCAAACGGCCGGATGGGGTCGGAAGCAGTCGGTGACTCCAGCCGCCGGCGCCCCTTCTCGGGGCTGCGGAGCAGAGAAGCCGTCTCTTGCAGGGCTTCAAAGTCGTCCAGCGACATCATGAGTACGGACTGGGCCTTTTACGGGTGATGATCACGGAGGTGTGGTCCTCGCAGACCTTCTCCACAATGTCGCCGGATGTCTTTTGACAAAGGTGAGTGCTGATGGTGTGGGCGATTTTGAATCGAGGGGGAGATGGAAGGTCAGTTTGACGAAACGTATTTTTCCCGCCGCACATTGCGCATCGGGAAACCATTCTCGGTCAAGAAAGCGGTCGCCTCGTCGATCATGGTCGGGTTACCGCAGAGATAGACGATGTCGCGCTCCGGGTTGAGATCCATGTTCGGTAACAATCCTTGCACATAGCCGCTGTGCTCGAATTCGCTGGCCGGCTTTGGCATTTCGCGGCTATAGCAGGCGCGGAAGGTGAACCCGCTGCGCTGGTTGGCGAAAGCGGCGAATTCATCGCCATAGAGCAGATCCTCCGGCCCGCGCACGCCGAGCAGCAGCTCGACGCTGCGATCCTCGAGCTCGATGCGCCGTTCGAGCTCCGGCAGCATGGCTCGGTAGGGGGTCACGCCGGTACCGGTCGCCACCAATAGATAGCGCCCCGGCGGATCCTCGCGCAGCACCAGACGGCCGAAAGGGCCCATGGCTTGCATCTGCTCGCCCGGCTCCATCCGGAACAGCCGCATTGTCGCGCGTCCGCCGTCCACCTGCGTCGCGGCAATGCGTATCGCGTCCGGCTCACGGCCCGGAATGCTGGCGATGCTGTAGCTGCGCCGCAGTCGTTCGCCAGCGCAGTCGACGAAAAAAGTGATGAACTGCCCCGGTGTGTAATCCAGCGGACTCTGGTCTTCACGTATGAAAGTCAGCTCCCGAACACGCGGGGTGATCATGCGGGCCGACTGCAAAACGACCTGGAACTGTTTCTGTGCCATGCGTGCAAACGCCATCCCGGTCATAAAGATGTAAGGATAACATTAGAAAGGCCGCTCGGTCGCGCGGGTGGTGCGGGCAGCGAGCGGTGCCCACCGATGTCATCGTCTACGAGGGGACACAAGCAACAGTACCGCTGGCAGCACGATCAAGGTGCAGATCAGGATCCAGCCCAGCGCGATGCTCAAGGTGCGGCCCAGCATGGCGACCCCAGGATCGGGGGCGATCGCGAGGCTACCAAATGAGCTCATCGTCGTCAGCGCGCTGAACAGTATGGCGGCCGGTGTGCTGCTCAGCAGCACTGCGTCCACCGGCTCGCCGCGGCGCCAGCGCAGCACGAAGTAGATGCCATAGGAGACACCCAACCCGGCGATCAGCGGCAATACGATGATATTGCCAAGGTTGAAGGTGATACCTACGACCACCATGGTGGCTACCGCCAACACCCCGGCGAGGGCGAGCGGGGCTAACGCCAGCAGCGTGTCCCAAGGGTTGCGCAAGACCAGAAGCAGCAAGACGAGGATCGCCCCGCCCGCGATCATGGAGGCTTGACGAAAGGCCTCGATCACCACGTCACCGCCTTTTTTCAGTATGACCGGTGCGCCGATTGCCTGCGGTGCGACACCGCGTACCTCACGGACGAACTGGCGCAAGCTCGGAATCTCATTCAGGTCCAGGCTCGAGAAAACCTGCACTCGGGCACGGCCATCGGGCGCGAGGTAGCGCCCACGCAGCTCCCGCGGAAGACTATCGAGGGTGATCTCCTGCGCTTGCAGGGAGAGGCTGAGGCGTTTGAGCTCGGCGGGCAGCGTGCCGATGATGCGGCTTTGCAATACCATGAGCTTCTCGGGGCCGTTGCTAAAGCGCGCTCGATAGGCATCGATTGCTTGGCCTAATGCGGCGATTTCGCCTGCTAAATTGGACTGCGCGTGCGCCGAGCGCCATTGCGCCAGGCGGGCGCGAAAATCACGCAAAGCCACTCGTAGATCGGCTGGACCGGGTGGTTTTACGTCGGGTTGCGGCAGCAAGGTATATGGCGGAATGATAATGGCTAGGCGCTGGATGATATCGAGCTGTTCGGCCTGGTTCTCGGGTACGAAGCTCGCCAAGGTCACGGTTTGTGCAACGGAGGGCAGTTGCGAGACGCGCTCGGCCAATTGTTGGGCGGCGGCCAGGTTGGGCTGCAGGATTTCTATGGTATAGGGCGAGTGCTCGCTCTCGGCGAGCAGTGAGCGAAAGGTCTTGACGGCTTCTGAGGTCGGATCCTGCAGGTGCATCGGGTCGAAGTCGAACTGGGCCTGGAGGGCGAGCGGGATAGCCGCCAAGCCGGCCACCACGGCGGCGGCGGTAATCCCCCAGGCGCTGCGCTCGAGCATCGACGGTGCGAAGCTCAGGCGGTTCTCGAGCCGGCTCGCGCGCGGATAAGCGCCCAGCAGCCTGAGCAGGGCCGGAAGCAGCGTGAGATTGGCGAACAGCGCAATGAGCATGCTGGTGCCGGCGATGAGGCCAAGGTCGATGACGCCGGCATAGTTTGTCGGCAGAAACGAGTAGAAACCCAGCGCCGCCGCGACGGCGGCCAGGGTGAGTGCTCCTCCCATGTTGCGCGCGCACAGGCGCAGCGCTGTCGCGAGCCTACGCGTGTAGCTGAAGTCTTCGCGGTAGCGCATGCAGAATTGAATGCTGAAATCGACACCGATGCCGACGAACAAGACCGCAAAGGCTATGGAGATGATGTTGAAGGGTCCGATCGCGGCGAGGGCGAATGCGGTGGTCCAAACCAGGCCGACGATCAGGGTCACGAGCGTCGCGATAACCATCCGCCAGCTACGCAGTCCGGCGAGCAGCAGGACAACGATCAGTGTGAGCGACAACACGGTAGCGAACGTCATGCCGGACGCGGCGGTCTCAAGCTGGCTGTTGTCGAGCACGGCCGCACCGGTAAGGCGCACGCGCACCCCCGGCGCGTGGCTCAGGCCCAAGGACTGGATAGCTTGCCGGGTCGCGCTGATCGCATGCTGCAGTGGTTGCACGGCGCTTGGATCGGGTCGCGGCTTGACGAGAAGCAATTGTCGCTGCGCTTGATTTGCCCGTGCCTCACCGAACATCAGACGCTGCCAATGGAGCTGATAAAACGCACCGGAGGTCAGCGCATTGATCGTGCGCGTGAGCTCTTGGACGATCGTAGCGAGCCCGGGCATGGACTCGCCACTGGAGGCATGGCGCTCGAGTGCCTGCCCGAGCAGCGTCAACAGACTGCGCAGGCTTGGGTCTTGCGCGAGCCTGGCAATAAATGGCTGGACTTGGGATAGGCGGTCACTGAGCTCATTTAACGCTTTCGGCTCGAGATAGAGCAACCCGTTTTGTAGGAAAAATTTCCCGCCCGGCTGATAGACATCCGCAAACAGCTCGGGGTGCTGCTCGAACCAACGGGCGAGCTGCTCGGCTGCCTTGCGCGCAAGCCCCGCGGTCTGGCCGTCGATAACCACCACGATGTTCTGGCTCAGATTGGGGAAAGCGCGGTCGAATTCGACCTCTAACTTGTGGAACGCTAGATCGCGCGAGAGCAGGCCGCTGGTATCGGGGTTGAATGCGAAATGCGTGACGACGAAATACGCCGCGGCCGCTGTCACTACCACCGTGCCCAATAGCACCCGCTTGGCCGCGCGTCTCGAGCCATCGACTAACCAACACACGAAGCGCAAGTAGGCATCACCCGCCTGCTCGAGCAGCGTGGCGTGACGCTGTGACTTATCCGCCGTCACGAAAGCCGATCCTGATAATGCCTATGTCGGTTAGTGCGGCCGCGACCCGGGGGCTCATCAAAGCGTCACGCTGGTGCTGATCGCCGTGCATCGCCGCGGCAATCTCGGCTCCAGGGCAGGCGCCGGGATGGAGATAGCGCTCGTTGTGCTCCGGCGGTGGTGCCGCCAAGGTGCGCAGCACGCATTCCTCGTCCATGTTTTCTCTCGTGCGCAGCCCGAAGAGGTAGCAATTGTATGCCAGAGACGCGCGCCGCATCGCATCCTCGCGCCCGCACGGCGGCAGGGCCTACCGAAAAAGCAGTGATCTACCCCTCGTCGCAAGACTTGCGAGCACCATAGCGAGCAGTCCGGTTATGAAAATCCCATCAAACATGCCCGCGCCGCCAATTGATGCAACCGCGGTGTCAAGTTGTTGTACCTGGCCCAAGTTGAGTAAATCCCCACCGATCAAGGTACCGAGACTACCGCAAACGTATGCCAAAGGCGCTGCATAGGCCCTGGACAACAACAACGCGACGATCGTGGTCGCGAGCCCGGGAACGAAAGCCGGCACGGAAATCCCGGCTCCAGGCACCGGCGCGGCCAGCAGATGAACCGTACAGGCAACCGCCGCGATGCCGAGCAGGGAAGCGATATAGAGCTTGTTCTTAAACAGCAGATAAATGGATAGAACGATCGGAATCAGCGCTCCACCGACGTTGATAGCGATTACGGTGCCAGGCGCCGCCACACTGTACTTGATCCCGAAAAAGTAGAATTCATGCTCTGCCATGTACCCATGTGAAGGTGTCTGCGCCAGCGGAATATCGCTGTAGCTGCCGAGCCACGATAGCAGCAGCAGCACCAGGATGTAACGCCGATTGACGCTGACGGGGGAGTCGGTATGTCCGAAAAGCCTGGTTTCGGCCAGCATCAGCGCGGCGATGACCATGCCCAAGAGGATATACAAAATGGCGGGCGCAATTAGAAAGTGATCCATGCGCAATTCCTAGGAAAAGACACGCCCAACCTCGGCCTCACGAGCCGATTCGGCGTATCGGCGCAAGGGTCGGCGGGGAAACTCTGCATCAGTTTCATTTTTGCACCGAAACCGTGACGACCACTGGCTAGCCACGCTTGTCGGAGCGTCGCTCGTCTGTGGTGATTTCTCCTGCGCCCTGCTGCTCGAGTGATGGCGCAAGCCCGCTAGTACGTAGATGCAGATCGCGCTGCGGAAAGGGGATTTTGATACCCTCCTGGCGAAAAGCCTCGTCGATGGCAAAGTGGAGCTCGCTGATAGCTTCCAAGTAGTAGTCAGTATCATTGACATAGCAGCGCAGCTCGAAGTTCAGCGAGAAATCGCCGAAGGCGAGGAAATAGGCGGCCGGGCGCGGATAGCGCAAGATACTACGATGTGCTTTGGCACAGCGGAGCAGAATCGCGGCCACCGCCTTGGTATCGCTTCCGTAGGCGACCCGTACAGGGACGATCAGCCGCGCCAGGCGGTTTTGGTGAGTCCAGTTGGTGACCGGTGAGGAAATGAACTCCGAGTTCGGCACGAACACGGAGGAGCGGTCGAAGGTCTCGATTTCGGTCGCTCGCACGGCGATGCGTTTTACCGTGCCTTCGGTTGCGCCGACGACAACCCAGTCACCCACCTTGATCGGCCGCTCGATCAGCATCAACAGGCCCGCTACGAAGTTCTGTACTACATTCTGTAGGCCAAAACCGATACCAACCGATAGCGCGCCTGCCACCAGCGCTAGGCTGGAGAAATCGACGCCCAGCGTGGAGATGGCAATTAGGAGCGCGATGGCGACGCCGAGATATCCGGTTCCTGATGCGATCGAGTTGCGCGCGCCGATATCCAAGCGGGTGTTGGGTAATACCCGGTTCGCGAGCCAATGGCGGATGAGGTTCGTTATGACCACACCGATAATCAGCACCAGGATCGCGAGCAGTATCGCGCCCAGGGAGATCGATATAGTGCCGATCTGGATGCCGGAGAGCAGCTGATCGATCCACAGGTGCAAGGTCGTGGCGGGTACGCCGAAGAGAAGCAGAAGAACGTAGATCAGCGGCAGGAAGATAGCCAGGTCCACCGCCATTCCAGTCCAGAACAGGCTCCCGCGGATCTTGCGTTGGTCTGCCTCCTCGGCTTTTCGCGCCGCCCCGGCCGGCATCGGTCGGCGGCGGACGAGCCAGCGCTCGCTCATCTCCCCGATCGCCAGGCGCAGAAGCAAAGCAAAACCAATCAGGCTGGCAGCCGCAACTACTCGAGACTGGATATAGAAGGCGAGGCGGCCATACCCCGCGAGCGCCAAGAACGGGGTGAGCAGCATGATCACGCGGAGGGCTTTGCGGCTGGTGTCGAACCAGGAGCGCCGAGCGGGCTCCTCCTCAATCACCGCCTCGGTTTCATCGCCTGCCGTCGGCTCGTCCTCCTTGTGTTCGGCGGCCTCCTTCACGCTACCGGCACGCTGAGAACCCGCCAGCGTGGTCTCCCAATGGCCGGGGGCCAGCGCCCAGACCAGCAGCAGGCTGGTCAAGGTGATCTGTATGACGAAAAAGGCCGATTCCAGCTCCGGCGTCAGCATATTCGACAAATAGGCCGGCGTTAGCACTGCGAGAGTGATCAGCAAGCTCGCACTGATGCCGCGAATGGCGTGCAGCACACGGAAGGCATAAGCCGGTTGTACCGGGACTATCCGCCAGGCGACCAGATGCGGGGATACGGCGGCGCGAACGATACCCATGATCATGAGATAGGCGGCGAGCGCCACGCCGCCGGAATAGAACAGCAAGGCGAACAGGCCCGTCAGCACGCCCTGCAGATACAACACCAGCAAGATCAAGGAGACGGTCGCGGCGGGTATGACGGCGTTGGCAAAGCCGTCGGCAACGGCCGCGACAATCCGCCACGCGTAAGTCGGCTCGGTTTCTGCCGCGTCACGGCCGAAGTGCCGCTCTAGCCAGAGCCGGGTTGGCCAACCGATCACCAGGCCAAGCAAAAGCACCGCCAACAGTGGGGCGAGGAGCCGCCAAGCGCCTTTCTCAACATCATGGGTATTCCACCACGTGCGCGGTGCCTCGATTGCTTCTCTGGCAAACGCCCGCGCATTGGCCGCGGCTTGCTGCCAGATCCCCAGAGATAAGGGCGGAGGGCTACGCTTGAGAAATATCGCCCGATTGCGCGCCTGCTCCCAATCCGCAATCGATTCCAGCAGCTCGTTGGCTTGGCTGATGATCAGGTTAGCCTGTGTCACCTGGGCATTGAATTTGGCCACACGGCTTCGCATCTCCTTGCGCAACTCGACGATCTCTTCTGTCGCCGGCGGCGTCGTCGGCACTTCTGGTCCCGCCGCTTTCGGCTCCTCGGCCGCCACTGCTTCCTTGGATGCCTTGGGAGTGGGCTCCGGCGCTACGCTTTGTAGCTGCTGCTTCGCGCTTTCCAAGCGCTCCATGGCTTGGCTGCGCGCCTCGCGCGCGGAATCCAGAGTGGCTTGCAGATCATCCTTGATCTCGGCCACCTCCACGCGGGCAAAATCGTTTTCAAGTGCCTTCGTGGCATGCTGGATGGTCTGATTCCAGCCTTTTAGGAGATCGTCGAACGCGACGCGCCCCGGTTCCTGACCCCACGTAACACCAGTCCCGAGCAGACTTAGCAACAGGGCGAACGCGAGGGCGCCCCATCTGGGGTCAAGTCTAGTAATACGCATTTAACGGACCGGCCGACCCAAAGGATTACGACTTAAAAATGCACAATACTAGATTTACGCTTGCGACACTCCGCAGGACGGCCCCGAGCCGTTAAGGCGTCGGGGCGCTACCCTGCGGTTTGGAAATGGTGTCAGGCTGGAATGTTTGAGCGGCTTGCACTCACTTTCTTGTGGATCGCGTGTGGGTGCTCGGAGAACGGGCGGTGGTCGTCCAGGCCGACAACCTCAAAGCGCAAGCCTTGCTGCGTGAATTCCTGTTCGATTTCGTGCAGCCGGGCCATGACATCGTGATCGATCAGGTGCGTGCCGGAGAGATCGACTATAACGTGGCAATTCTGCTGCAACCCCAGCATCTCGATTTGGTAGCGCAGCGCTATCCAATTGCTGAACACCGCCGAGTGCTTGGCCCGAATGGTGTAGGTGTTCTCATCGGTCTTTTCGGCATCGACGTACGGCTTGAACAGCGAGCGGATCGGCACGCCGTTGATGATGTGGATGAGTAGCTTTGTCGCGATGCCGATCAGTATGCCGTACAGCAGGTTTGTGGCGATCACGGCAATAGCGGTAGTGGCGAAGAGGACCAGTTGCTCGGTTCCGATTCGGTAGGCGTGCAGGAAATGGCGCGGCGCGGCCAGCCGAGATCCGGTGTAGATCAGCATGGCCGTCAAGGCGGCGATGGGGATCAGCCCGACCACGACGGGCAACAGGGCCACGAATATTAACAGGTAGACGCCGTGATACATGTTCGAGAAGCGAGTCCGCGCTCCTGCGTGCGTGTTGGCCGTGCTACGCACGATCACGGAAATCATCGGAGGGGCGCCAACGAAGGCGCAGGTGGTGTTGGCCACGCCGATCGCCAGATTGTCGCGGTCGAGGTTGGTCTTGCGCTTCCACGGGTCCATGATGTCCACCGCCTTGGCGCTTAGCATGGATTCGATGGTGCCGATGAGCGCGAACAGGATGACCCATTTCCAGGCTTTCATTTGGGCAAGCGCCGAGAAGTCGGGGAATGCCAAAGCGCTGAAGGTTTCGCCGAATGCCGGTACGTGAATAAGCGCGTCGGGGTCGGCTTCGGCTTTTTCTTCTTCTGAGACGCGCACCTCAGTCAACTGTTCGGAGGGTTCCTCCGTCAACGTGACAGGGTTGGTGTGCGCGGCGTTGAGATCCAGAGCCAAGGCCAGCGGGATTGCCACCATCAACACGACCAAAGGTGCCGGAACGGCTCCCAGGCGTTTCACGCTCTTCACCTTCTTCAACAGCGGCCAGAGAAACATTATTGCGAGGCTCACGACGCCGACCGCGGCGATTTCCAGGTCGAAGCTGGAAAGGATTTCGGGAGCGTTCATGACCAGGTCCGTCGGTGTGCCCTTGACCGAGACGCCCAGTGTGAGGGGGAACATCTTGATCATGATGATTACACCGATGGCCGCAAGCATGCCGTGGACCACCGAGGACGGAAAGAAAGATCCCAGCGCGCCGGCCCGGAAGACGCCAAAGAGGATTTGCAGCACTCCGGCCGCCACGCCGACCGCCAACGCGGCCTGGTAGGCTGCTTGGTCTATATCGGTGAAGCCGCCCACGATGCCGTCGCCGCCGAAGTCCATGACGCAACCGGCGGCGATGACGATGAGCCCAGCAGCGGGGCCTTTGATCGCCAGTTCCGCATTGCTGATGAAAGTCGCCATCAGGCCGCCGATAATCGAGGTGAACACGCCGACCACGGGCGGATAGCCGTAGGCCAGCGCGACGCTCAGGCTCAGCGGCAAGGCGATCAGAAACACCAAAAAGCCCGAGATGAGATCGAACCTGGCGTACTTGATGAGGCCTGCTAAGTTGCCGCGCGGCACGTCGCCGCGATCACTTTGAGACGATGAGCCGCTGTATTCGGTCATAAATGGAACCTCATGCGACAAGGGGCTGGTATTGGCTCGGCGCCGCAAAGCCGGCGGACCCGGAACCTGACAGGCCGATTCAAGACTAGAGAAATCCCCGGTTGATACGCGAAACGTCGAGCTCTCTGCCGATTCGAGCTCTCGCGAATGTTCCAAATACGCCCTGGAGTAAACAAAGAATTAAAATACATCCAAAACCCTATCTAGCAGCCTGCCGGCCTTACGTCTACTCCAGACATCATCCTACTGATCTCGCGTATGTTTTCGTGTTTTATCACTAATTTTTCCGTAACAATATAATCAACTATGTCACGTATTTGCGCCCGACACGCTCCTTGGCGGATTTGAGCACACTGTCTTGGGTGGCGCAACAGAATTTTTCCCAAAGTGACCCCACTTACCACCTAGTGCCGACGGGGTCAAGTCTAGTATTATGCATTTAACGCACGGGCTGACCCAAGTCATAGGCTTGAGACTTTAAATGCGTAATACTAGACTTGACCCCTGCGCAGCCGCTCCCGGAAGCGCTCCCGCAGCTTGCTCACTTTCGGGGCGATTACCACCTGGCAATAGGCGGCATCGGGATGCCGGGCAAAGTAATCCTGATGCTGCGGCTCAGCCTCATAAAAGGCACGCAATGGAACGATCTCCGTGACGACCGGCCGCGGCCAGAGCCGGGCTTCGGTGATCTCGCGTTTAACCGCCTCGGCGGTTCGCCGCTGCTCTTCATCGTGATAGAGGATGATGGAGCGGTACTGCGAGCCGATGTCGTGGCCCTGGCGGTCGCGCTGCGTCGGGTCGTGAATGGTGAAAAAGACTTCGAGAAGGGCGCGGTAAGTAATGTGCTCGGCGTCATGACGAATCTGCGCGACCTCGGCGTGGCCCGTGTGACCGGAGCAGACCTGCTGATAGGTCGGGTTGGCAAGCTCACCCCCGGCGTAGCCGGCGACGACCTCCTCGACCCCGCGCAGCTCGCGATAGACCGCGTCAAGGCACCAGAAACAGCCACCGCCCAGGGTCGCGAGGCTAAGCATGCGGCTCTCCTATATAGATGAACAGTTCTTGACTCTACAACAAAATAACCGAGTCCAAGATGCGCTCGACAATGGTCTCATAAGCGCCGAAGTAATATGGCTGGGCACCCATATATAGAATCAGGTGCAGGCGTTCGTCTTCGGTAATCATTCCCAGGGCGAGCCCTTCATAGTCCAGACCATTCTCTGACTCGAAGCGCAGCTCGAAGCGAAACCCCGGGCGGCCGCCGAACTCGGCGGGCCGCAAGCGCTTGGCCGCCACCTCGACCGAGCCCGATTGCTGCAGTGTGGCGGCGACGAGCTCCATCACGTCATGGGCGCGCATGCCCTGACGATATTCCGGCCAATGCTCGCCTTGCCAGCTTCCAGCCTGGGTCCTCGTTACCGGCAATAGCGTGTCGCCTTCCTCGATGCTCGCGTACAGACGCAATTGTTCGAGCAGCGCTCCGTCCACGGTCCAGATCTGTAGCTTGTAGCCCCATTGGCGGCTCCATTCGATCTGCGGCTCGACCCGGTAGGCGTCACCGATCTGGTTGGGGTTGCTCGTGAGCAGGCTGCTGCAACCGGCGAGCAGCGTGGCCGCGAGGCCTAACAGTGCCACAAGCCGCGCACTCACGGCAGCCGCTCGAGATAGGCTTCGATCATGGCCGCATCGTTGGCTGATTGCGCCACCTCAAGATAGCGCAGGAAGGCCCGCCGGGCCTCGACCGGGCGCTCGGCGCGCCACAGCACGCGTCCAAGCTCGCGCTGGGTCTCGACAGGAGCGGCCGGATAATCCAAGGCCTTGCGATAGGCGTTGATCGCGCGCTGGAGGTCACCTTGCCCGCCGCGCAACCGGTAGACCTCGCCCCGGTAATAGTACAGCTCACCGAGGTTCTCACCCTGCTCGATCAGGCGCTCGAGCAGCACACGCACGCGGCAAATGTGGCGTGCGGCCAATTCCATGCGCAGCCATGTACCACGGTGCGCCAATGTGGCTTCGAGAAAATCGGCACGCCCGGTAACGCCGCTCTTGCCCGACCGCTCGGCAAGTCTGCGCAGGGTTTGCAGCCGCTCGGCCGAGGGCGGATGGGTTGCGAACAAGGCCGGCGGGGCGGGCAGATCGCATTCGCGCTGCTCCTCGATCAGATGCGCCCAGATTTCGGCGGCCTCGTCGGGTGCGTAACCGGCCTGGGTCATCAGCTCGAAGCCGATTCTGTCCGCCTCGGCCTCCTGTTCGCGCGAATAGGAGGCGAGATAGCCCATGGCAATCAGTTGGCTGATAGCGCCCGTGCTGAGCCCAACCGGTCCCGCGCTGATTACGCCGACGCCCCCGAAAAGCAAGCCAAATTGGGTAGCCAGCAGCAGCTTGGCCGTTTGGCGTGTGGTCTTGAACTGTTCCAGGGTGTGACGCTGTATGTAGTGGGCCGTTTCGTGCGCGAGCACCGTGGCGAGTTGGGCCTCGTTCTCCACCCGCAACAACAACCCAGTCCAGACCTGCGCAAAGCCGTTGGGCGCCATCGAGGCGTTGAAGTCCGGAACCTGCATGGTATAGATGCGAACCTCCGGGCAGTAATCGGCGCTGACCCGGCACTGCACGCGCGCCACATAGTCTCTTAGCGCAGGATCCTCGATACGCCTGCCCGAGACAGCCGTGCTTTGCTCCGCCATGCGCGAGGCGAGCCACAGGCCCTGCTCGGAAACCTCCGTCGGCGCGCCTTTACCCGGCTCGAGCTTGGCGACCTGGGCGGCACAGCCAACGAGCGCGGCGGCCAGGATCAGCGTGGCGCAGCACGGTCGGTACCTCATAGCGGCAGTCCCGAGAGTAATTTGATGCCGCGGTCGTAGATGCCGTCCGGTGCATTGACATCGAACGATTGACCTTGCAGCAGGTTAGTCCAAATTACCGCCCCGGAATCGAGGTCGATTAACGAGGCGAATCCCACCGACTGACCGGTGGGCTGGATCGCTCCGAATAGCACAACGCTCACCGCCGTGAGCAGGGCGCGCGCGGCCGTGGAGGTGACTTGCCGGTACATCAGGAAAAGCGCGTAGTCGGCTTCGTAATCGGCTCTAATCGGCGCTACGCTTTCACCCAAGGTCCAGTCCAATCCCGCCGGCTTGGTCGGCAGCGATAGTCGCTGCCGCGCGGGCGAATAACGGTAGGTCAGAATGGTCTGTAATACCGTCTCGTGCAGCGCGACGGCCTCGAGGTGCTCCTCGGCATAGGGTACGATTCCCTCGGCACGGCGGTAGTGAACCAGCTCCGCACCATGGCCCGCGAGGGTGTTTTCAACCGCCTGGACCAGGGCATCCTGCGCCGTTGTGGTCCAATCCGCTCTCGGCAAGGCTAGTCCGGCCGCGGCCAGCTCCAGGGCGGCAACGTCGGGCGGCATCAGCAACACGCGCACGGGCTTTGCGGGGGGCGTGATCTCTCTTGCCAGATAAGGCTGCACTTGGACGCAGCCGCCGAGCACGAGCAGTACCACCGCCGCTGCCATAGTGCGCGTCAGTCGACAATTGCCGAGTCGCGTCGGTTCAAAATATGGCGCGGAACCCGTGGCGATCCTCCGCCCCTGCTAGGGTCACGATCGGATATTTTGTGGGTAGATCGTGGTCCAACTGAATAAATCTGGCCGGGGGGCACATCGCGGTGCTTTACAGCAGCGCAGCATGCGCGAATTCGGGTGGCGGCATCGGCACTATTGCCGATAAGAGGGGTTAGCTGCGATTAGCCACCCGCCGAAATAATACTGACAGGGTTACGAAAACATGGCAACTCCACTGGCAGATGTACGGCGTGCGGCGTTGCGCCATGAGTCCGGCACGCCGCTGATCGCATTCCACGATCTCAGCAAACGCTACGAGCTCCCGCACGGCCGGGTCGTGCTCGATGGGGTATCGGGCCGCATCGAGCCCGGCGAGTTCCTGATCGTCGTCGGCCGCAGTGGCTCGGGCAAATCCACGCTCTTGAACCTCCTTGGTGGGCTCGATCGCCCGAGCAGCGGTCATGTGAGCGTGGACGGCCGCTCGCTCGGCGCGCTCAGCGACCGGGAGCTCACCTTGCTGCGCCGGCGCCGCATCGGGTTTATCTTCCAGGCCTACAATCTGATCTCGACACTCACGGTGAGCGAGAACCTGCTGTTGCCGCTGGAGCTCAACGGCTTGGCGGTCGGGAACACGGTGGCCAAATGGCTCGAGCGGGTCGGCCTCACGGGCATGGAAGAAGCCTATCCGGATCAGCTCTCCGGTGGCGAGCAGCAGCGCGTTGCCGTTGCGAGAGCCCTCGTTCATGAGCCCGATCTCATTCTCGCGGACGAGCCGACCGGTAATCTCGACTTGCACCATGCAACCCGTGTGGTGGCGTTGCTCGATGAGCTTTGCCGCAGCAGCGGCAAGACACTGGTGATGGCGACGCACAGCCGCGAGGTGGCGGGCAAGGCCGACCGTATGTTGACCATTCGCGAGGGCCGCCTGGAGGAGGTCCGGGAGTGACGGCAAGCGTGCTGCGCGCCGGGCGGCGGGCGCTTTGGCGGCACCCGATGCAGTTGCTATTGGCCGTGACGGGCGTGGCTCTGGGCGTGGCCGTGGTGATCGGCATGGATCTCGCCAATCAGAGCGCGAGCTCGGCCATGCGTGAGTCTATGCAGGCGGTGACCGGGCGGGTTACGCACCGGATATTTGGTGGCCCCGAGGGGCTGCCGGAATCGCTCTACGTCAAATTGCGCACGCGCCTTGGCATATGGCAGTCCGCGCCGCTGCTGGAGGGCGGTATGACGGTTCCGGGCGCCGGCAATCGGTCGTTGACCTTGCTTGGAATCGCCCCTCTCGCCGAGGCGGAGCTGCGCGAGCCAATCAGCGCGCAAGGGGAGGGGGGCGACGACGCGGGAGTCTTCAAGGATCTGCTGCTCAATCCGGCAAGCATTGCGTTGCCGGCCGAAGAGGCCCGCCGCCTGGACGTCGAACCCGGGGATAGTCTCGCCGTCGAGGTCGGCGGGGAGAGGCGGCACCTGCAGGTAGTGGCCGTGGTAGAGACGCCCGAGCAGGATCTGAGCGGCTATGCCTTCGCCGACATCGCCACCGCGCAGGAGCTGCTCGGCGAGATCGGGCGGCTCTCACGCATCGATTTGATACTCGAGGCGGGCGAGGTTGAGGCGGTGCGCGCGCTGCTGCCGCCCGGCGCCGTTTTAGTCCCGGCCCCCGCACGGGCGAACGCGATGCAGCAGATGCGTGCTGCCTTTCAAACCAACCTGACGGCTTTTTCGCTGCTGGCCCTGGTGATTGGCCTTTTTCTCGTGTTCAACACCCTATCCTTCATGGTGGTGCAGCGGCGCGCGATGATCGGCATACTGCGCGCCGTGGGCGCAACCCGCGGCCAGATTCTCGCCCAGGTGGTGAGCGATGCGGGGCTCATCGGGCTGCTCGGCACGGTGCTCGGCATACCGCTGGGGCTTGTGCTCGGCGTCGGGTTGGTCGATCTGGTGGGTCATAGCACTACCGATCTCTCCTTCGGTGAAACGCTCGCGCGCTTTCAAATCGAGCCCTTGAGCCTAGCCAAAGGCTGCCTGCTTGGCATTCTTGGCTCGGTGCTTGCCGCCGCGCCGCCGGCCGTTGAGGCCGCGATGGTAGACCCGCGGAGCGCGATGAATCGAAGCGAGCTTGAGCGGCGGGTGCAGCGCGGCGCCTGGCTGGCTGCGAGGATTGGCGTGGCTGCGCTCATTGCCGGCGTCCTCATACTCGCGCTGAGCTCGAGCCTAGTAGCTGCCTTCTGTGGCTTGTTTGCGGTGATAGTGGGCGCCTCTTTCCTGGCCCCGCTGACCTCCGAGCGTTTGACCGCCGGGCTTGCCCGGATCGTGCCGCGCCGGCCGATCACACGCCTGGTGCTGCGCGGGGTGGCGTCCTCACTCAGTCGCACCGGCGTGGCCATTGCCGCGCTGGCGGTGGCGGTATCGGCGGTTATCGGGGTCGCGATCATGATCGATAGCTTTCGGGGCAGCTTCATCGCCTGGCTCGAGCAGTCTCTGCGCGCTGATTTTTACATCGCCACGACGCGCGACGGCGATACGGTGGATGATGCCTTGGCGAAGCGCATCGAATCCCTGCGCGGGGTGGCCTATGTCACCCGCTCGCGCCACTATCGCCTGCCGAGCGCCGACGGGTTCACGGCCATTTGGGCGCTTGGTATCGAACGCCGCGGCTGGCGGGGCATCGATATTCGCGCCGGTGATCGGGATGCCGCATGGAAGGCATTTCGCACCGGCTCGGGTGTGCTGATCAGCGAGCCCTATGCCTACCATCATGAACTGAGGGTGGGGGAGGCCTTATCCCTTAGAACCGCGCTCGGCAAGCGAACATTCGAGGTAGCGGGCATCTTCCGGGATTACGGATCGCCCTATGGCGTCGTGCTGATGTATCGGCCAGTCTATCAGCGGCTCTTCGCTGACGATCGGCTCTCGGGGCTGGGCGTCTATCTTGCCGCAGGCGGCGATCGTGCTGCCGTGCGCCAGAGCCTGGAGGCGGCCGTCCGCGGCTTGGCCGGAGTGCAGGTGCGTGATAATCAATCGATTCGGCAACATTCCCTGGAGGTATTTGATCAAGAGTTCGTCATCACGTCGGTATTGCGCCTGCTGGCGGCGCTGGTGGCCTTCGTCGCCGTGGTCGGCGCGCTGATGGCGCTGCAGCTCGATCGTACGCGCGAGCTTGCGGTGCTGCGCGCGATCGGCTTCACGCGCATGCAGCTTGGCAGCCTGATTACCGCCCAAAGCGGATTGCTGGGGCTGGCGGCAGGGTTGTTTTCGATCCCAATGGGCTTGGTTCTCGCCTGGTTGCTGGTGTTCGTCATTAACTATCGTGCCTTCGGCTGGAGCATGGAGCTCACGGTCAACCCCATGCCGTTGCTGGAGGGGGTCGGGCTCGCGGTTGCCGCGGCTTTGCTTGCCGCCTTTTACCCGGCATGGCGCGCGGCACATACGCTGCCAGCCCGCGCTCTGCGGGAGGAATGACATGCGCTACCTGCCCTATGCGCTCTTGCTGCTCGCCGTTTCTATCGGCGTGGGCTGGTGGCAGTTCACCGGCGCAACGACCGATCAAGATCAGCAAAGCGCCACTAAAACATCGGCTATGCGCACGTCGGAGAGCGATGATATGGCAGGCTATGCCAAGGTGAGCGGCCCACGGCCGATGCGCTTTCCGCGCGATCACGGCGCTCACCCCGACTACCGAGTCGAGTGGTGGTATTTTACCGGCAATCTGGCCACGGCACAGGGGCGCCCCTTCGGCTTCGAGCTCACCTTCTTTCGTTTTGCCATGGCGCCGTCCCAGCCCCCTAGGGCCTCGGATTGGGCCACCCGGCAGATGTGGGTGGCCAATTTCGCCATCAGCGATATCAAACCCGAGCGTTTCCATTTCTTTAAGCGCTCACAGCGTGGCGCGCTGGGGCTGGCGGGTGCGCAGATTGAGCCCGTGCGCATCTGGCTCGATAATTGGGAGCTGCGCGCCCTGTCCGCGCAGAGCCTTTTCCCCGCTGGGCTGCAGGCCAAGCAAGGAGACGCCGGGATCGACCTGCGGCTGACCAGTGAGAAGCCCTTGGTTCTCCAAGGGGATGCAGGCTATAGCCGCAAGAGCGCGGATCCCGAAAACGCCTCTTACTATTACTCGTATACCCGGCTGCGGGCGCAGGGCACGCTCACCGTCGACGGTGAGACATACCAAGTGAGCGGAACCGCATGGATGGACCGCGAGTGGAGTACCAGCGCATTGGCGGAGAATCAGGTGGGCTGGGATTGGATCTCGCTGCAGCTCGACGATGGCCGAGATCTTATGCTCTATCGCCTGCGGGAGCGGGATGGCTCCGCCGGTCCGTACTCCGCCGGTGTGGTGATCGGCAAGGCGGGTGAGCCGCATGACCTCTCAGTCGCGGAGTTTGAAATGACACCCTTACGCTATTGGCGCAGTGAAGCGACCGGGGTGTCTTACCCCGTGGCCTGGCGGGTGCAGGTACCGTCAGCGAACCTGGACCTCGAGGTAGAGGCACGCATGCCCAACCAAGAGCTCAACATGAAGATGCGCTATTGGGAAGGGGCGGTAACGGCATCCGGGGAGGATGTCAGCGGCGTTGGCTATCTCGAGCTGGTGGGTTATGGCTCGCAGACAACAGGCCAGTCCGGCGCTCGAGCCGGCGAATAACACTCTCCAGGCCATCTTTGCGTAACTGGGCTTGGATGTCCGAGCGGATTCCCACCAGAAGATTAACGCCGGATGAAGTGATCTCGTAGACCTTCCAGCTTCCATCCTGACTGTGCAGTTGCAGCTCGAGGTGGATCCAGCCCAACCGCGGGGCCATTAGGAGCACCCGCACGGTCGCGGTGCCCCGATCCGGATCATGACGCAAGAGCCAAGTGTGGACGCGCGCATAATGGGCGAGCTGGTCGAGCTCCGTGGCGTAGGTTTCTATAGATTGGCTGCAGATTCGGAGTAAATGTGCGCGCAGCGCGCGTCTGAAGCGCTCGCATTGCGCCGGCGTGGCGTTCCGCCGAAACGACCCGAGCACGTAGCGCGCCATATGGTTAAGGTCGAGATGCGGCAAAGTGGCCCGCTCGATTAGCTGACGGGTGAGCACGGCATCGCCACGCAGGGTGTCAAGCCAGCGCTGCAGCTCGCCGAGGACGGAGCTTATCATCGAGCGCACCGCGGTATCGGGGCGCTCACCGGAGTTGGTTTGCGCACTTGCCAGTAGGCTAAGCATCATGAAGGCGAGCGCCATCGCCATAGGCGCACGGCCCATTGCGGCTAGTAACAAATCCGGGTTGGTCATTGGACCCACCTAACGTTGTATGCTCACAAATATAGCCACACAAACGAATCGTCGCGCCCCGTAAGTGTATCTCGTGCCCCCTTAGGCTAATATCGCTGGGCGCTGCGATCTACCCCCCTTGCACGGGCTATATTAGGCTCGTTATGTCCGGATCGATACATATGCGCTGCAGTCTGTCGCAAGGCGGCGCTCGTTGCGAGTGCCTGGCTACGAGCGATAGCAACAGGCGTTGCTATTCAGGGGTGCCGCGATGTGGTTTGACTGCGTCATCGCGACGCCTTCTGCTCGCTGCCTGGAAATCGCTGCTGGTCGTTACTCTACCGTCAGTGTCTCACCCCTGCATTTGAGCCCGAAGCTGACGCGCGGCCGCGATCATGTTGGTAAGTGCCGCTCGGCTCTCCTCCCAGCCGCGGGTTTTGAGGCCGCAGTCCGGATTTACCCAAAGCCTCTGGCGGTTTACTACCTCAGCGGCATTTTTCAGCCGAGCCATCATCTCGGCGACGCTCGGCACTCGGGGTGAGTGGATGTCGTAGACACCGGGGCCGATCTCATTGGGGTAGTCGAACTTTGCGAAGGCTTCCAACAGCTCCATGTCCGAGCGCGACGCCTCGATGGTGATCACATCGGCATCGAGCTTGGCGATGGCCTCGATGATGTCATTGAATTCCGAATAGCACATGTGGCTGTGAATCTGCGTTTCGTCCCGCACGCCCGCGCTTGCCAAGCGGAAAGCGCCCACGGCCCATTCCAGATACGCCGGCCGTTCGTTCGCTCGCAGTGGCAAGCCTTCGCGCAAGGCGGGCTCGTCGATCTGGATTGCTTTGACGCCGGCGACCTCCAGATCGTGCACCTCATCGCGCAATGCCAGGGCAATCTGCTGGCACGTAAGTGGGCGCGGTTGGTCATCACGCACGAACGACCACTGCAGGATGGTGACCGGTCCGGTCAGCATGCCTTTGACCGGGCGCTGGGTCAGCGACTGCGCGTAGCGGATCCACTCCACCGTCATGGGGCCGGCGCGGCGGACATCGCCGTAGATGATCGGCGGTTTCACGCAGCGTGAGCCGAAGCTCTGCACCCAGCCCTGCTGTGTGCTCGCGAACCCCTCCAAGCGCTCGCCGAAGTACTCCACCATGTCGTTGCGCTCGGGCTCGCCGTGAACCAGCATGTCCAGGCCCAATTCTTCCTGCCCCCTGATCGTGTGCTCGATCTCGGCGCGCATGCGCTCCTCATAGCCGGCCCGGTTCAGCCGTGCGGAGCGATAATCACGCCGTGCCGCCCGGATCGATTGAGTCTGCGGGAACGAGCCAATGGTGGTGGTCGGCAGAAGCGGCAGATTGAGCCGTGCGTGCTGCAGCGCTGCCCGCCTCGGGTAGGGGGAGGCGCGTCGGCCCATGGCGGGTGTTATGGAATCGAGGCGTTGCCGCACGGCGGCGTTATGGATGCGCGGCGAGGCGCGCCGGGCGGTGATCGCAGCGCGGTTGGCCGCCAAGTCCTCGGCAACACTCGCGCGGCCTTGGGCCAGGGCCCGGCCCAGGAGCGCCACCTCGTCGAGCTTTTGTACGGCAAATGCAAGCCAGCTCTCGAGCTCACCATCGAGCCTGGTCTCACCGGCGAGGTCGACGGGCACGTGCAGCAGCGAGCAAGACGGCGCGAGCCAAAGGCGTTCGCCGAGCCGCTCCTGCGCACGCTGCAGGGGATCGAGCCAGGCATCGAGATCGGTACGCCAAATGTTGCGCCCGTCCACCACACCGGCGGATAGCACTTTGCCTTCGGGAAGCCGTGGCAGGATTTCACTGAGCGCGTCCGGTGCGCGCGCGAGGTCGACGTGCAATGCGTTCACGGGCAGTTGCAGGGCCATTTCCAGGTTTTCGCCGAGCCCGCCGAAGTAAGTGGTTAGCAGCAACTTCGGGTTTTGGGCTCCAAGCGCCTGGTAAGCTTGTTGAAAAGCCGCTCGCCAGGCTTCGTCGAGGTCGCAGACTAGGATGGGTTCGTCGATCTGGACCCACTCAATGCCGCGTCCGGCGAGTCGCCGCAGCAGCTCGCCGTAGACCGGCAATAGCCGCTCCAGCAAGGTGAGCTTATCAAACGGCTCGCCTCGGGGCTTGCCAAGCCATAGGTAGCTCAGCGGGCCGAGCAGCACCGGCTTGCTGCGCAGACCCTCATCACGCGTCTCCTCGATCTGCGCTTCGAGCGCTCGCGAGTGCAGAGTAAAACTTTGGTCGCGCGCCAGCTCGGGGACGATGTAGTGGTAGTTGGTATCGAACCACTTGGTCATCTCGCAGGCG
>JAKDMQ010000194.1 GCA_030452265.1 Nitrococcus sp. | reverse complement strand
AGTAACCGCAGCGGGCAAGCGCGATGGATCATCGCTGGGTCTGCTCGAGGCCGACCAGGGCGATCTTGAGATAACCGGCGGAGCGCAGCGCGTTCAGTGTCTGCATGAGGGTATCGTAGTCGATGCTTTTGTCGGCGCGCAAAAAGACGCGCCGTTCCTTGTTGCCCTTTGCGGCGTGATCGAGCGCCACGCCGAGCGCACTCCGGTTGACCGCTTCGCCACCGAGCATGAGGCTGTGATCGGCTTTAATGGTAAGAATGATCGGCTTATCCGGCCTTGGCGTGGAGTTGGCGGTCGAGGCCGGAAGATTCACGTTGACATCGACGGTCGCGAGCGGCGCGGCCACCATGAAAATGATGAGCAGCACCAGCACGACGTCGATGAAAGGGGTGACATTGATCTCGTGGCTCTCGGCGAGGTCGTCGTCATGATGATTGAGCTTGGTGAGCATCTCGTCACTCCGCCACGCTGTGAAGAGCGGCCCTGCCGGCGGTACCCCGGCTGAGATCGCGCGAGGCAAGCCGCAGCACCGCCGCTGTGGTATCGGCGACGAGCGCCTTGTAGGCGGCGATGCGGCGAGTGAAGTGGTTGTAGATGACCACGGCCGGAATGGCGGCGACTAAACCTAGCGCCGTTGCCAGCAGGGCTTCGGCGATGCCCGGTGCGACGATGGCGAGGTTCGTCGTATGGGCTCTCGATATGTCGATAAAACTGTTCATGATGCCCCAGACGGTGCCGAATAGACCGACAAATGGAGCCGTCGCGCCGATCGTGGCGAGAACACCCGTGCCTTTGATTATCCTCCGGCCGGTCTGCGCCTCGATCCGCTCCAGCCGGGAGGCGATGCGCTCCTTCACTCCTTCGCGATCGTCGAGCGCGTCGGCGGAGAGCTTCAGCTCGGCGGCGACGGCGAGCAATTCCGTCGATAGGGTGCCGTGCTCGCCCCTGAGGCGGTCAGACGCTTCCGTCAAGGTGCGGGCTTCATCCATTGTCTTTAGCATCGCCTGCTGGCGCGTGCTCACTTGGCGAAGCTCGAGGCTTTTGGCGATGAGTAGCGTCCACGTGACGATGGAGGCGAAGAAGAGGCTTATCAGCACCGCCTTCACGACCCAGTCGGCTTGAAGATACATCCCCAATAGCGACAGATCCCGCGGCAGCGTGGCTGGCACGGCCATGTCACTGGCCGGGGTCTCGCCAGTCGTCCTGGCGTCAGTGGGCGTCGCGGCGTTCTCGGCGACGGTCCCTCGGTTGTCCGGCAAAGACGCCGGCGCCGTAGCGGCAAGTGCTGCGCGCGCCTGCGCGGCAGCCGAGACCATGAGACAGGCCGCGATAAGCATCAGCGTCAGCCAATGGCCGGGGCGTTGCGCGAAGCGAGATGATGGTCGCTTGGTCATAATGGCGTCGATTATCTTCAAGAATGCCGAGCAGAGGATAACCAGCCGGCCGTCGCTTGACTACCGAAATCGCCCCTTTCTGGGAAAGAGTTCATTTATTCGTCACGCCGGCATAGCCTTTTCCGGACTCCGATCCGGCGCCCGGCGTCTAGCGCTCCGTCACCCCGGCGCAGGCCGGGTTCCTGGCGAGCGAAAGCGTTTCCAGTCGATCCCGAGCTTGCGCATACGCGCGCGCAAGGTATGGGGGTTTATCAACAGCATCTTCGCCGCACCATGCGCTCCTTCGATGCGGCCATGGGTAGCGGGTAGCGCGCCTTCGATGTGGTGGCGCATCGCGGCATCGAGAGAGACCACGTCGGCAGACGGTGACAGTGTATTGGACTGCGATGGTTGCGCTGCGGGCGGGAGGGGTTTCATCGCTGCATTCGGCATCACGCCCAGCGCCTTGGCGATCTCGAGCCGCTCGCCGTCGCCCAGAATCGCGGCGCGGTCGATCACCGCGCCCAGCTCGCGCACATTGCCCGGCCAGTGATAGGCAGTCAGTAAACTCAGCTCGCCCGCCGACGGCCGCTGGGGTTTGAGGCCGAAGTGCCTCGCAGCCCGACCGGCGAAATGCTCGACCAGAGCCGGGATATCCTCGTGGCGCTCGCGCAGCGGCGGCAGAATTATAGGCATGCCGGCGATGCGATACCAAAGATCCTCCCGGAAGCGGCCGTTTTGCACCAGCTCGACCAGGTTGCGGTGGGTTGCGGCTACGATGCGGACATCGACCCGGATAGGCTGCTCACCGCCCACGCGCTCGAAGGCGTGCTCCTGGAGAACGCGCAGTAGTCGAACCTGCGCCGCGGGAGGCAGCTCACCGGCCTCGTCCAGCAGCAGCGTGCCTGCGTCGGCGCGCTCAAACCAGCCACGGCGGGTGGATGCGGCGCCCGTGAAGGCGCCCCGCTCATGCCCGAAGAGCTCCGAATCGATCAGATCCGGTGGAATGGCGCCGCAATTTACGCGGATAAATGGCCCCTCATGGCGTGGGGACTGCTCGTGCAGCGCGCGGGCAATGACTTCCTTGCCGGTACCGGTTTCGCCGAGCAGGAGCACGGGGATGTTCGTGCGCGCCACCAACGCCACGCGCTCCATGACCGGCTTGAGTCCGCCGTTCTCACCGATGATGCTATCGCTCAGCGCAGTGCGGCCCAGGCGCGACAACGCCGAGCGCTTATCGGCTTCGGCGGCTTCGCGCAACGAGTTGACCTCGTGGAGTCGGTGGTCGTTTTCCAGCGCGGCGGCGAACGGCTCGCATAGGGACTGAAGCATCTCGACGTGGAGTGGCTCGAAGCCCTCGATCGGATGGCTTCGCAGCAGCAGCGCTCCGACAGGGCCGCGTTCGTTGCGTAGCGGCCCCGCCAGCCATTCCCCACCCTCCATGTGGGGCTGAAATAGAAGCATCGGCCGAAGCGCATCGCCGGCCTGACCTTCCGCATGTTTCCAGATTTCCCCGCTCCGGGCCCACGCTAGCAAGCGCCGATGCTCGGCGGGTTTGAGCGCTCGCACCATCGATCCAGCATCGGGGGAAACGCGCAGACCCGCGCGTACCTCGACCGTCGGTCGCCGCCCATCGAATGCGAGCACCAGCAGTTGGTGGATCGGCATGCGGTGAGCGAGGAGTCGCGCGATCGTGGGAACTGACCGCTCGATCTCTATGTGCCGGCACGCTTCGCGCCAGACATCCAGCAGCAGCTCGTAGAATCGGTCCATGAATTATATTCCGCGAAATAACACGGAAAATATAGTAAATAAGCTGCATAAATTCTGTGTTATTTAACGGTATCTGTCAATCAATCGAGTTCGGATACAACACAATCGGTAAAAAACAACGAATTAAATAATGCGCGCCAGGCTGGCACTAGAGTTGCAATTCGTTGCCGGCGCAATCCAACGCAGTCACAGGAATTCAACGGGAGACGTAGCGTGAACCGAATACCCATCAAGCCTCTAACTTCGATTGCCGCGGCGATCGGCTTGTCCATCGCAGCTGCCGCCCACGCGCAGCAGACACTGCTCAACGCCAGCTATGACCCCACGCGCGAGCTGTACCAGGAATACAACGCCGAGTTCGCCAAACGTTGGGAGCAACAGCACGGCGAGGACGTAACCATTCGCATGTCTCACGGCGGCTCGTCGAAACAGGCCCGCTCGGTCATCGACGGGCTCGAGGCGGATGTCGTCTCGCTCGCCACCCCCGTCGATGTGGATGCCATCGCCAACAAAACGGACTTGATCAACGAGGATTGGCGGCAGGATTTCGAGCACATCACTCCATACACCACGGTGCAGGTTCTCGTTGTGCGCAAGGGTAACCCGAAGCATATCGAGGACTGGGACGACCTGATCCGGGAGGACGTCGCTGTCATCACGCCCAATCCGAAGACCTCCGGATCCGCGCGCTGGAACTTCCTCGCCGCTTGGCATTACGCGCGTGAAAATCTCGGCGGCAACACCGAGGCGCGAGAGTTCGTAACGAAGCTTTACCGCAACGTGCCCGTGCTCGACACCGGAGCTCGAGGCGCGACCAATACCTTCGTGCGCAACGGCATCGGCGACGTGCTGATCACCTATGAGAACGAGGCGCTGCTGATCCTCGAGAAGCTCGGGCAAGGTCAATACGAGATCGTCGTGCCATCGAGCACGGTGCTCGTGGAGCCGGCGGTGGCCGTCGTGGACGGGAATGCGACCAAGAGCGGCACCACGGAGTTGGCTCGCGCGTATGTCAAGGGTCTCTACACCGACTGGGGCCAGCGAATCATCGCCCAGTACAACTATCGGCCACGGGATGCGGAGATCCTCGATGAGTTTTCCGATCTCTACAAGCCGGTGGAGACGTTCACTGTCGCGGAGGCGTTTGGCAGCTGGGCAAAAGCCCAAGAGAAGTTCTTCAGTGGCGGCGGCGTCTTCGACCAGATCTATGCACCTGCGCCGTAAAGGCCTCGAGGGCGCGATGGTTCATGGCAACGTAGACCGGCTACCAGCGCGCCCGGTTTCAATAACCCGGCCAACTTGGATAACGAACGATGAGCGTCACAACCGGTAATCCAATTCGACGATCGGCGTTGCCGGGCTTCGGGCCGACGCTCGGGTACACGCTCTTTTACCTGAGCGTGATCGTGCTGATCCCGCTGTCGGCCCTGTTTATCCGCGCGGCGGATCTGGGTCTGGCCGAGCTGTGGGAAATCGTGACCGCCCCGCGCGTGCTGGCGGCCTACGAGCTCACGTTCGGCGCCTCGGCGCTCGCCGCGACGATCAATGCCGTATTCGGCTTCGTCATCGCCTGGGTGCTGGTGCGCTACCGCTTCCCCGGCAAACGCATCGTGGACTCGATGGTCGACCTGCCCTTCGCGCTGCCCACCGCCGTGGCGGGCATCGCGCTGACGGCGGTCTACTCCCGTAATGGGTGGATCGGGCAATACCTGGAGCCGCTCGGCATCCATGCGGCTTACTCGCGTCTGGGCGTGCTGATCGCATTGACGTTCGTTGGGCTGCCGTTCGTGGTGCGCACCCTGCAGCCGGCGCTAGAGGATCTGGAGGCCGAGGTGGAGCAGGCGGCGGCGAGTCTCGGCGCCGGCCGGCTCCAGACGCTGCGGCGGGTCATCCTGCCCAGCGTCCTGCCGGCGCTGCTGACCGGCTTCACCCTCGCCTTTGCCCGCGCCATCGGCGAGTACGGCTCGGTGGTCTTCATCAGCGGCAATATGCCGTTCAGGACCGAGATCGTCCCGCTCCTGATCGTCACCCAGCTGTTCGAGTTCGAGTATGCCGAGGCCGCCGCCATAGGCGCGTCGATGCTGGTGATCTCGTTCGTCATCCTGCTCACCATCAACCTCATTCAGTGGTGGTCGGCTCGTCATCAGGGAGGAGTCTAATCATGGCGAGCAGCATCGCTTTGCAATCCGGCGACACCGCCAGCGCGGCCGCGCCGCGCTACGCCACCACCGAGGCGGCATGGGTGAAGTGGCTGCTAATCACGCTGGCGTTGGGCTTTCTGACACTGTTCCTGTTCGTTCCGCTGGCGGCGGTGTTCGTCGAGGCGTTTCGCAATGGCATTGACGCCTACCTCATGAGCTTCACCGACCCGGCCGCGCTCGCCGCGATCAAGCTGACACTGCTGGTTGCCGCCATCGCCGTGCCATTGAATCTCGTATTCGGCCTGGCCGCCTCGTGGGCCATCGCCAAGTTCGAGTTCAAGGGCAAGCATTTGCTCATCACGCTGATTGACCTGCCCTTTGCGGTCTCACCGGTCATTGCCGGCCTGATCTACGTGCTGCTCTATGGGGCGCGGGGCTGGCTGGGTCCGTGGCTGGACGCGCACGGAATCGAGATCATCTTCGCCGTGCCGGGCATCGTCTTGGCGACGGTATTCGTCACCTTCCCCTTCGTCGCGCGCGAGCTGATTCCGCTGATGCAGGCGCAGGGCAGCGAGCACGAGCAGGCCGCGCTGACCCTGGGTGCAAACGGCTGGCAAACCTTCTATCGCGTCACACTGCCCAACGTTAAGTGGGCACTGCTCTACGGCGTGATCCTCTGCAACGCGCGCGCGATGGGGGAATTTGGCGCGGTGTCGGTCGTCAGCGGCCACATCCGCGGCGTGACCACCACGATGCCGCTGCACGTCGAGATCCTCTACAACGAATACAACTTCGTCGCCGCCTTCGCTGTTGCATCGCTTTTGGCCCTGCTGGCGCTGTTGACCTTGGTCCTCAAGTCGCTGGTCGAATGGCGCAGCCGCGCCGCATTGCACGATCCCATCAAACCGATAGCCCCCGAGGAGCATCCATCATGAGTATCGAAATCAACCGCATCACGAAGTCCTTCGGTGACTATCGTGCCCTCGACGACGTCAGCTTGGCTGTGCCGACCGGTCAACTCGTCGCACTGCTTGGTCCGTCGGGCTCGGGCAAGACGACGCTGCTACGCATCATCGCCGGATTGGAGCAAGCGGATGCGGGAAGCGGGTCGATCCGGTTTCATGAGGAGGATGTGGCCGGCACTCATGTGCGCCACCGCCAGGTCGGATTCGTCTTCCAGCACTATGCTTTGTTCCGCCATATGTCCGTATTCGAGAACGTAGCGTTCGGATTGCGGGTGAAGCCGCGCCGAGAGCGGCCCGGCAAGCGGGAGATTCGCGCCAAGGTGCTCGAGCTGCTCCGCCT
>JAKDMQ010000193.1 GCA_030452265.1 Nitrococcus sp. | reverse complement strand
CGATTCGCAGCTCGCGCAGAAAAACGAAATCCATCGCAGCCCTCGCGCTGCCAATCCTAGCATTGCTGGTGTCAGCGTGCCGTACCGACGCCCGGGGCGGTGCGCTCTGGCGGGACACGCCGTGAATACGTCCATGTAGGCTCGACGGCGGCATCCTTGCCGCCGACGGCCCCGCCAGAGCGCACCACCCCGAGCTGACAATGCTTGTGCAATCGTTAGTAAATATCCGGTCTGTTAAGCTTGCTGAGTAGATTTGCGGTGCGGTCGAGCTGTAGGGAGTAAAGCGATGAAAGCCACCGATTTGCTTGTGCATTGCCTGGAGCGCGAGGGTATTACGCATGCCTTTGGCGTACCGGGTGAGGAGAACGCCGATTTTATGTTCTCGCTGCAGAGCTCAAGCATTCGCTTCGTGCTCGCGCGCCACGAACAGGGGGCGGCGTTCATGGCCGAGGCCTATGGGCGGCTGACCGGCAACCCGGCTATCTGCTTGGGCACCTTGGGGCCGGGGGCGACGAACCTCATCACCGGAGTGGCCGATGCCAACATGGATCATGCCCCGATGCTTGTGCTCACCGGTCAAGGAGCCACCACCCGGCAGCACAAGGAGAGCCACCAAATCATGGACGTGGTGAGCATGTATCGGCCGGTGACCAAATGGGCTCATGCCGTGCGCCATCCGGACAACATCCCCGAGGTGGTGCGCCAAGCCGTACGCTCCGCCCGTGCCGAGAAGCCCGGCGCGGTGCATATCGAGCTCGCCGAGGACATCGCCAAGCTCGATTCGGCACAGATTGCGCTGGAGCCGCGCCGTTTTCGCCGGCCGGGACCCGACGATAAGGTGGTGGATCAGGCCTTCGAGCTGCTGCACACGGCACGGTGCCCGATCATCATTGCCGGCAACGGCGCCATCCGCAAACGCGCAAGTCAGCAGCTACGCCGCTTCTGCGAGCAGACCGGCATCGGTGTCATGTGCACTTTCATGGGCAAGGGCAGCGTGCGCCTCGATGCGGATTACTGTCTGTTCACAATCGGTCTGCAGCAGAAGGATTACGTCAGTTACGCCCTCGACCGTGCCGATTTGGTGATCACCATCGGCTACGATCTGGTGGAGTACCCGCCGCGGCTTTGGAACCCGACGGCCGACAAAGCCATACTGCATGTGGATTTCACGCCCGCGGGAATTGACCGGGAATACCACCCGCGGATCGAGCTGGTGGGAGACATCGCCCACGCGCTTTGGGCACTCAACGAGCGTGTGGCGGCCCGCGGCATGCCCGCCCACGAGCTTGATGTGCAGCGCTGGGCGCGGCGGTGCATGCAGGAGGACTTCGCGGTCCACGCCGAGGATGACACCGAGGGATATATCCGCCCGCAAAAGGCGATCTGGGATGTGCGCCAGGCGCTCGGCGAACAGGACGTCCTGCTCTCAGGGGTAGGTGCGCACAAGATGTGGATTGGGCGCTATTATCATTGCTACGAGCCCAACACTTGCCTCATCCCCAATGGTTTCTGCTCGATGGGCATGCCGTTGCCGGGCGCGATAGGCGCCCACCTGGTCGATCCGCGGCGCAAGATTTTCGGGATTGTGGGCGACGGCGATTTCTTGATGAACGTCCAGGAGATGGAGACCGCGCGGCGACTCGATGCGGATATCACGCTCATGGTCTGGGAGGATGGTGGCTATGGGCTGATATCCTGGAAGCAGGACGATGAGTTTGGCCGTCACACCGATCTTGCCTTCGGCAACCCGGACTGGCTGCGGCTCGCCGAGAGCTTCGGCTGGCAGGGGCAATACATCGCCAACGCCCGTGACCTGCGCCCTGCGATCGCTGCCGCGCTCGCTCACCGCGGACCGTCGCTGATCGTCATCCCAATCGATTATCGTGAAAACCAACTGCTCACCCGCCGCCTCGGCGAGATCCGCTCCTCGATCTAACGCTGCGGTGACCCTGAGCTCGGCGAGCATGGCATTCACGAATTCCTCAGCGTTATGGACTTCGGCTTACGTAGGGGTTCGTTGGGGTGTAAAAAACCCGCCGACGATTATCCGTTGCTCGAGGCTCCGCTCCACCTCACAGTCAAGCGCCCAGGGCACAGACTTCCCCACGGGGCCTTGTCGGCCCCTATCCTCCCCATGGATTAGCTAAATCAATCCGCACGGTTCAGGGCTGCTGCCACTGCCGGCGCAGGCGTGCCACCGCGGCTATGCGCTCACGGCGCAATGCCTGAGCGATCTGCGGGCCTTGCAGGCCCTGATCGAGAAGCGGTTGTATCGGCACGGCAGCCGCTGCCTGATAGGCCTCGGTGAGGTAGCGCGCCTGCGGGTAATCGCGGTGCTCGAAGCCGGTTCGACCCCGGGCATCGGCCTCACAGGCGGCGAGGAACGAGGGTAGGCGCTGAGGGCGGCGGAATGTATCGAGCGCCTCTAGCAAGGCCACAACCGTCGTGGGCCGCAGCTCCAGCGCACGGTGGCATTTGAGATGATGGCGGGCAACCAGCTTTGCCAGCTCGCGGCAAGCGCTCGGAACTCGCAAGCGCGCGCAGATCGCCTCCACCAGCGGAACGCCGCGCTCCTCGTGCCCTCTGTGCCGGGGAAGCTCCGTGGCGGGCGTGGTCCCTTTGCCCAGATCGTGCAGTAGGACCGCGAAGCGCACCGGGAGCTGATCCGATAGCTGCACTGACAGATCAAGCGCAAGCAGGGCATGCGCCCCCGTATCCACCTCCGGGTGGAAATCCGCGCGCTGCGGCACGCCGAAGAGACGGTCGAGCTCCGGAAAAAGCTGCTGTAATGCAGAGCACCCACGCAGCACCCGGACGAAAGCCGATGGCGTCGGCTCCATAAGCGCCCGCGCGAGCTCTTGCCAAACGCGCTCCGGCACCAGGGCATCGACCTCCCCAGCCGTCACCATCTCTCGACAGAGCTCCAGCGTCTCCGGCGCGATGGTAAAACCCAACTGCGT
The DNA here is from genome assembly GCA_030452265.1 of Nitrococcus sp. Lineage (GTDB taxonomy): Bacteria > Pseudomonadota > Gammaproteobacteria > Nitrococcales > Nitrococcaceae > Nitrococcus. Next base: position 3,661 of record JAKDMQ010000193.1, on the reverse strand, counting down.
GAAGCGCGCGGCGAAGCGTGCTAGGCGCAGGATTCGTACTGGATCCTCACGAAAGGCGTTTGAGACATGGCGTAAAATGCGCGCTTCGAGATCCTCCCCGCCGCCAAACGGGTCGATTACCCGGCCGGCTGCATCCTCTGCCAGGGCATTGATCGTAAGATCGCGCCGTTGCAGATCCTGCTCCAAGGTCACATCAGGGCTGGCATGAAAAGTAAAGCCATGATAGCCGCGGCCCACCTTGCGCTCGGTGCGGGCAAGCGCATGCTCCTCGCCGGTCTGGGGATGTAGAAACACCGGGAATTCCCGGCCCACTGGGCGGAAGCCCCGGGCGATCAAATCCGACGGCTCGGTGCCGACCACCACCCAATCCCGTTCTTTGACTGAAAGACCGAGCAGGCGATCGCGCACGGCGCCGCCGACCAAATAGGTTTCCATAACGTTCTGCACCTGCTCATACACGCTCATCAAGACGTGCATCAATAAAAACATCATCGTGCCCAGATGGGAGGGGGTGGCTTGTCGAGAACGTAGGCCGCCCGGATGGCGGCCTTCGAGTCTACAGGGCCATATTCACGGCGTGTCCCGGCAAGGCGCCCCGCTCGCATCTGGCGGCCCCCACTAGCCGCGCCGGCGCATTCGGCGAAAATCGCTGTGGCGCTGTTGGGCGCGCCGGCGCGCGATGTACCCCGGAGCCACGTCCTCCGCGGGCGTCGCGTGGATTCCAAGCTTGGCTAACCCATCTTGACTACAGAGACTATCAACCGTGCTCGAGAGGTAGTTGTCATAGCTATAAGGCTTGCCTGGGATACGCTCTAGCAGGCGCGCCTGGCGTTGCGACCATGGATCGTCGAGCCCGATGACGAGGCGCCTTACCCCGAGCACCGCGGCGACGTAGTCCACCAGCTCGCGCAACGTGTAGACCTTGGGTCCGCAAAGCTCGTAACGCTGCCCGAACGTCGCGTCATCCTCTAGCGAGTGTAGAAAGGCTTTGGCCACATCGCCGACGTAGACGGGCTTGAGCCGCATCCGCGGCGTGGGCAAAGGCAGCACGGGCGAGCGCCGCAGCATCTGCGCAAAACGGCTGAAGAAGCTGTCTCCCGGACCAAAAATCACCGACGGTTGAAACACCGTAACCGCTAATTTCTCGCCGTGGGCCTCCATTGCCAGGCGCTCGCCGTCAGCCTTGGTCTGTTGATAGCGGCTGGGTGCATCGGCCGCGGCGCCAAGGGCGCTCATGTGCAACAACCGGCTGACACCGGCCGCGCGACTGGCGGCTATGATGCGCTCCGGAAGGCGCACGTGGGCATCCTCGAAGCGATGCCCAGTGCTACTACCAGAGCTCAGCACGCCGACCAGATTGATTACAGCCTGGCAATTCGCGAACTGTTCGGCCAAGGTTTGTTCATCGTAGACGTCCGCCTCGATCAACTGGAGGTTCGGGATGGGCAGAAGTTGTCTGTTGCGCTCGCAATTGCGAGTCAGGATGCGCATCTTGAACCGGGTATTGGCGAGATGAGCGGCGATGTGACGCCCGACGAACCCGGTACCCCCGAGGATGCAGATGGTTTCGACTCGCATGGCTGTTCTCCGGTGCGTTAGTAGCTCACTGTGTCCACAAATAGCGCGAGCCGCCCCGGCGGATTATCACAGATATCGGTCCCGCGGCCGGGGCGGGCCGATCTTTGCCATAATAGCCTACAGATATGCGCTACGACGCCGACGAAGGTTGAAGTTGCACAGCTACCTCTTGTATCTGACGGCAGGGGCGTTCGCCGGGTTCGCCTCCGGGTTATTCGGCATCGGCGGTGGCCTGATACTCGTGCCGATCCTGCTGTTCGTCTTTAGCGCCCATGGCATATCGGAGTCGGTGGCGATGCACCTCGCCGTCGGCAGCTCACTTGCGAGTATCGTGGCCACTTCCGCCTCTTCCGCCGGCACTCACGCTTACCTCGGAGGGGTGCTCTGGGGTGTTTTCAAACCCATTGCGCTCGGATTGGTGATCGGGGCACTGCTGGGGGCGCAACTCGCGGGGTTACTCTCCGGGCTCATTCTCAAGCGGGTTTTTGCCATATTCTTACTGATTGTGGCGGCGCAGATGGCCTCTGGTGCGCAACCACGAGCCTCCCAGAGCCTGCCCGGCAAGTATGGGTTGGCAGGCACGGGGCTGGTGATCGGTTCGATATCAAGCCTGGTCGGCATCGGCGGGGGCAGCCTGATGGTGCCCTACCTGACCTGGTGCGGAGCGCGGATGCGCCAAGCCGTCGGCACCTCGGCTGCCACGGCTTTGCCGATCGCCCTGGCGGGGGCTAGCGGTTTCATCATTACGGGCTGGGGTGAGCCGGCCCTGCCGAGCGGCGCCTCCGGCTTCGTATATTGGCCGGCCGTTGGCGCCATCGTGGTGGCAAGCATATTGTGCGCGCCGCTCGGTGCGAAACTCGCGCATCGCCTGCCCGGGCACGTGCTCAAACGGATATTCGCGGTGTTCTTGGCCGTAGTCGGCATGGAGTTATTTTTCGGCTGACAGTTTATACCGCGCTCACCGAGAAACACGCTCGTCCGGATCAGGAGAACCGCGCCCCGCGGGCACGACCACGCCGCTCAAGCTAGGCCCAGCTTTTTCTGCAGATAGTGGATATTGGTGCCGCCTTGCTCAAACGCGGAATCGTTCAAAATGTCCTGGTGCAGCGCTATGTTGGTTTCGATGCCATCGACCACAATCTCCGAGAGCGCTGTGCGCATACGCCCGATGGCACTGGCGCGATCTTCTCCGCAGGTAATGATCTTGCCAATCATAGAGTCATAGTAAGGCGGCACGACATAACCGGTGTACATGTGAGAATCGACCCGGACACCGGGGCCGCCAGGGGCGTGGAATAGGGTGATCCGACCTGGCGAGGGTATGAAGGTCCGCGCATGCTCGGCATTGATGCGGCATTCGACGGCATGGCCGCGCATGCGCACGTCTTCCTGCTGATATCGCAAGCGCTCGCCGGCGGCAATCAATATTTGCTCTCTGACGAGATCGATTCCCGTGACCATCTCGGTTACGGGATGCTCGACCTGTATTCGAGTGTTCATCTCGATAAAAAAGAAGTTGCCGTCCTCGTAGAGAAACTCGAACGTTCCGGCGCCACAGTAACCAATCTCCCGGCAGGCATCGGCACAGCGCGTGCCGATTGCTTGGCGCTGCTCGGGCGTAATCCCGGGCGCCGGAGACTCCTCGATTACCTTCTGGTGGCGCCGCTGCATGGAGCAGTCACGCTCGCCCAGATGGATGGCATTACCGTATTGATCCGCTAGCACCTGGATCTCGATATGGCGTGGCTGGCCCAGAAACTTCTCCATGTAGACGATGACGCTACCGAAGGCGCTGCGAGCTTCGGCCCGAGTCACGGCTATGGCGTGGAGCAAGTTGGCCTCGCTATAGACGACGCGCATACCCCGGCCACCGCCTCCCGCCGCCGCCTTGATGATGACCGGGTAGCCGATTTCGCCCGCTAGCCTGAGGTTCGTTTCCGGATCATCGCCGAGTGCGCCACCGGAGCCAGGGACGCAGGGCATTCCCGCGTCCTGCATGGTCCGGATCGCCGAGACTTTGTCGCCCATGAGCTGAATCGTTTCTGTGCGGGGGCCGATGAAGACGAAGCCGGAGTTTTCCACT
>JAKDMQ010000192.1 GCA_030452265.1 Nitrococcus sp. | reverse complement strand
GATGGTGGAGCGGGCTTTGACGTGCTATCCGGCGGTGGCGGCGATGACCGGCTCGCCGGCGGCGCGGGGCTTGATCTATACCAATATGCTCCTGGCGATGGCGTGGTGCGGATCACCGACAGCGGCTCCAACACCCTGCGCTTTGGCGCGGGGCTATCGGCCGGCGACATCCGCCTTGGCCTCGGCTCGCTCGAGATCAGCTTCAAGGGCTATGGCGGCGCGGTGCATATCGAGGGCTTCGATTCGATCAATCCCTATCAGGCCATCGGCATCGACCGATTCGAGTTCGCCGACGGCACGGTACTGAGTTTCGCGCAGCTCATTGGCCGGGGGTTCGATTTTCGCGGCACGGCCGAGAGAGATGTTATGCGCGGTACCGGCGCGGTCGATCGACTGCAAGGGCTTGGCGGCAACGATCAGATGATTGGGTTGAATGGAGCCGACGTGCTCGATGGCGGGTCCGGCGCTGATTGGATGCAGGGCAAGGGCGGGGATGATCAGTATCTCGTTGACGACTCGGCCGACCTGGTGATCGAGGTGGCCGGCGAGGGCGAGGATCAGGTGCAATCGAGCATCGACTTTACGCTCGGCGGCCATGTGGAGGAGCTCACGTTGGTCGATGCAGCGGTGCGCGGAACCGGTAATGCCCTGGACAACCGCTTATCGGGTAATGACCGCGACAATGTGCTGCAGGGCCTGGCTGGTGCCGATACGCTCGCCGGCGGGCGCGGCGCCGATCTGCTCGACGGCGGTGCGGGTGCGGATACGCTCGCGGGCGGCGCCGGGGACGATAGCTATCTGGTGGACGATGCCGGGGAGGTCATTGCGGAAGCGGTGGGCGGCGGCTACGACACCGTGGACAGCACCGTCTCCTATCAGCTCCAAAACGAGGTTGAGGATCTGCGTCTGATCGGGCCGAACGCGATAGAAGGAACGGGCAACCAAGACGCCAACCGGATCGATGGCAATGCGCAGAATAATCGGCTGCGGGGCAACGACGGCGACGATACTCTGTTCGGCGCAGCGGGAGCCGATGCGCTGCTGGGCGGACGCGGCGCGGACAATCTGCGGGGCGGGACCGGCGACGACCGCCTTATCGGCGGCGCGGGCAGCGACCGGATGGCCGGCGGCGCGGGCGATGACACTTATGTGGCGGATGGCGCGGACACGGTGTCCGAGCTCGCCGGTGCCGGCATGGACAGCGTCGAGTCCGCCGCCTCCTACACCCTCGGCGCGAATCTCGAGCGGCTGGTGCTGACCCAAGGTGATATCGGAGGCACTGGTAATACCCTTGATAACGTCCTGATCGGCAGTGATGGGGCCAATGTGCTCGACGGCAAGCAAGGCGCGGATAGTCTGCGCGGTGGCCAAGGCGATGACACCTACCGGGTCGAGGATGCGCAGGATAGCGTGATCGAGGCTTCCTCCGCGGGCACCGATCATGTCATGAGTTCGGTAAACCGTACCCTGAGCGAAAATATCGAGAATCTGACGTTGACAGGAGATGCGCTCGTTGGCCGCGGCAACGATCTCGCCAATGTGCTGCGCGGCGATGGCGGGGATAACGCGCTCTATGGTGCGGCCGGCGGCGATCGCCTATTCGGCGAGGAGGGTATCGATGCCCTGTTTGGCGGGACGGAAGCGGATTACCTCGATGGCGGCGTCGGTGCCGATCGCATGAGCGGCGGCACGGGCAATGACACCTACATCGTGGATGATGCGGCCGATGTGGCCAACGAGCAGCCGGGCGCCGGCCGTGATGTGGTGCGCAGCTCGGCGAGCTATAGCCTTGCCGCCGAGATCGAGGATCTTTACCTCATAGGAACGGGGAATAGCGCCGGCACGGGTAACCGCGGGGACAATCGCCTCTACGGCAACAGCGCCGGCAATGCGCTAATCGGCGCGGCCGGAAACGACACGCTGGACGGCGGCTATGGGATCGACCGCATGGCGGGCGGCGCGGGTGATGACCGCTACATCGTCGACTCCGCGGGCGATGCGGTGGTGGAGGCCGTCGGCGGCGGCAACGACAGCGTCGAGAGTGCCGTCACACGCACCCTGGCTAGCAATGTCGAAAACCTGGAATTGACCGGAGCCAACTCTATCGACGGGTGCGGCAACGCACTCGATAACCACTTGGTCGGGAACGACGAGCGCAACGCCCTGACGGGCATGGACGGCGATGATCGCATCGATGCGGCGGCCGGCAACGATGTTCTGCTCGGTAATAGCGGCAACGACTATCTATATGGCGGCGATGATGCCGTGCGCTCAGGTGAGGACGGCGAGTACGTCGAGGATGGTGAGTACAGCGCGTACGACGATGGCGGGCCTTATTACGACGGGTCTTACGATGAAGGGCCGGTCGGCTATCGGCTTGCGCCCAACGACGATTATCTCGACGGCGGAGCCGGCAAGGATCACCTGGATGGCGGCAGCGGCGACGACGAGCTCTGGGGGCGCGAGGGGGATGACTATCTCTACGGCGGTGATGAGAGCCTAGTCGGGGCCGACATCGTCTACGGCGGCAGCGGCCGCAGCGGCAACGACAGGCTTTACGGCAATGCCGGCGCCGATTTCCTAAGCGGCGGCTTGGGTGAGGATATCCTCGACGGCGGCACCGGCATCGACGAGATGCACGGCGGCAGCGGCGATGATGTCTACTACGTGGACGGCTACCGGGAGGTCATTCAGAGCCCTGGCGATGGCGATGAAGGCGACACCGGGGAGCGCGGCAATGACGACGACGACTCCGACGGTTGCCGCTTCGAGCGCAAGGGCAATGAAGGCGTCGGCAACGGTGAGGATCCACCCCCGCCCGGCCACGATCGCAACTGGAATGACGGCCCTGGAACCTCTCCCGGTCATCCCGGCCGCCGGTCGGGAATCCATCTTGGGGAAGCACGCCACCATGGCCACGGTTCGTCGCGGCGGCACCACGGCTGGGACGATGACCACGATGACGACCGCGAAGCACCCGATTTCGCAGGCTGCGGCGATCATGCGGGCGCGTGCGCCAAATTCGGTGACTTCGGCGTCGCGGGCGAAGGCGGCGGGGATAACGGCAGTACCAACGAGAGCCGGACCATCTGGCATACCGACACGGTGGTGGAGGCGGCCAGCGACGATGTGGACTCGGTCTATAGCAGCGCTACCTTCGTGCTCCCTGAGCAGGTCGAGAACCTGACCTTGATCGGCTCGGCGGCGATCGACGCCACCGGCAACGATCTGGATAACCGCCTTGCCGGCAATGCCGCCGCCAATCGCCTGGATGGGGGCGCGGGCGCGGATTTGCTGATCGGCGGAGCGGGGGATGATACCTATGTAATCGACAACTCGGGTGTTGTAGTCCGTGAGCGCTCCGCTGAGGGCGCGGACACGGTGCTCAGCGCCGGAAATTATGCGCTTGGCGTCTCACTCGAGAACCTGATCCTCACCGGCACCGCCGCTTCCGGCAGCGGCAACGCCGCGGCCAACTGGCTACGCGGCAACGAGGGGGATAATACGCTCGCCGGGCTCGGCGGCAATGACCTGCTGCAAGGCGGTGGCGGGGCGGATCGGCTCTGCGGCGGCGCGGGTGAGGACACCTATGTCTACCGCCTAGGCGATGGCTTGGATCGCATCGAGGATGTAAACGGCACCAACACGCTGCGTCTCGAGGGACCGCTCAGCCGCGACAATGTCATTGTCCGGCGCAGCACGGCCGAAGGTGTAACCACCGTCCATGTGCGGCTGCTTGATCGCTACGGCAACGAGATGCCGGATCAGGGCGTGGACTTCGTCCTCGGTGCCGATGGGCGCTTGCCGATTGCGCGGGTCGAGCTCGAGGACGGCGATCGCCTGCCCCTCGATGAGCTGTGGGCGGTGAGCGCGCATCACGCCGGGAGTCGCCATCGTGACCGTTTCACCACCGGGCGCGCGGACGATAGCTTCGCTCTAGGACGCGGCAACGACCGGGTCGCGGCCGGGGCCGGTCGGGATACGGTTTATGGTGGGCGCGGCCGCGACCGTCTCTTCGGCGAGGCGAGCGACGATCGCCTCTTCGGCGGCATGGGCGCCGATCGGCTCGATGGTGGCATGGGCTTCGATGGATTGTTCGGCGGCCAAGATAGGGACGCGCTCTTCGGGCGTTACCAGAGTGACCTGCTGCTCGGAGGCGCGGGCGACGATAGTCTCGACGGCGGCGCGGGCAATGACATCCTCGCCGGCGGCGCCGGTGACGATAGGATCCGCGTGTGGCGTGGCAACGATGTGGTTCTCTACAACGCGGGCGACGGCCGTGATCGCATCGGCGCACAGGGCGACACGCGGTATACGGTCTCCCTCGGCGGCGCCTTCAGCCTCGATCAATTGCGTCTCTCCCGGGCACGGGACGACCTCGTTCTCAACCTAGGCGGCGCAGTCACCGGCAAGTGCCCCGGACGCGGGCGAGGCCACCGTGATCGGCGTGGCGATGCCATAATCTTCGAGGACTGGTTTGACGGCTGTGGTGACGAGCTGCCGCAGGTGACGCTGCAGTTGGTCATGGAGGCATCCGCGGAGTTCGATGCGGGCTCGCCCGATCCGCTGCGAAGCAAACCCGTGCAGCGCTTTGACTTCGACAAGCTGGCGCAGGCGTTCGAGCACACGGGAGGCGATCGCTGGTCGCTCACCGAGAGCCTGCTCGATGCCCAATTGGACGATGGCCAAGATGGCCTCATCGGCGGCGAGCTTGCGCATCAGTATGCGCTGGGCGGCGGCGTGGGTGATCCTTCCACGGCCGCGCTGGTGGATCTGCTTGCCGATCCGGGATTGGGCAAAAAGCCCCAGGGAATCGCGGGCCAATCGTGACAATGACTGGCAGTGCTCGGAGTGATCTATTATGGATGCCAGACATTTGCGGTTAGAACAATGTCATTGCTTCGTAACGGAGGGGATCATGATCAGGCCGACTGAAGTGGAAGCCCGAGCCGGCTACCGAATCTGGCTGCGCTACTCTGATGGCGCGGCGGGAGAGATCGACTTGTCGCATCTAGCCGGTCACGGTGTGTTCAAGGCTTGGAACGAGCGGGCGTTTTTTGTGAGGGTACACTTGTTAGAAGCTGGAGCGATCGTATGGGACGAAGACGTGGAGCTTTGTCCGGATGCGCTCTATATGCAACTCACTGGCAAGTCCGTCGAGGAGGTGATGCCAGGTGCGCGGGCGCTGATCGACCCGTTGCACTGAGTCTCGCTGGTAGCTACCTTGGCGTCGAAATCAAGCGCACTGCTCGGCTTGACAATCGAGCTCCTCGCGGGCCGAAAGGTCGATGACGCAACGAGAGCACGCTGCAAGCGCTCCACCGCCAACGCACCGCCGCGCGAAGGGTTGCGTCGCATGAAAGGGTGGGAGAACCCAGGTAGGAGCAGCTATGCAGGGGGAACCCTCAAAGGCATAATGCGCAAGAGTCAACTCACCGGGCAGAGCTTCAATATTAATCCCGAACGCCAAAGGGCAGTATGCAATGGGAATGGAGCGGTGGTTTATTCTCGGGGTGGTCATACTGTTGATTCTGGGCGCCGTGATCTATCAGGTACGTGTATCGCTCTCCAAAAGAAGGCAACGGCTAGATAAGCCACCTGGCAGCAAGAACGCCGGTGACGATCACCTGCAGAAAAAGTAGCTCGGTAGGTCGGGGTGAGATCGCGAACCCCAACGTTTGCCTTGGAGCTACGAACCACGGCGCCTCACGGTTCCCAGAGCTTGTCGAATTTCGCCTGTAGCGCGCGATCGCCGGTTTTTGCGAGTGCCTCTCTCAAGCGTGCTGCCAGCTTTGCATTGCTCTTGTAGGGTGCCAGTGTCTCCACGATGTCGCCGATCACGCGCGGGCTGGATTGCGCGATGAGCGAGGCAAGCCAATCGAAGGCAGGCTCACTGCGATGCATGGCCGCGGCGCGAAGCAGCACGCGGCGGAACTCCGCCGGCACTAACACCCCATTCCACGCCTCGCGCAGAGCCTCCAATGCGCCTTCCAAGCGCGATTCGCCGAGCGCCAGAGCGGCCAGTTCGCGAACCACCTCGTCCGGGTCCGACAAATAGCCTGCGACGAATGCGAGGGATTCGTCAGGCTCCGTTGCCAGTAGCCCCGTAAAGCATTCACCGATGACCCGGGCGTCCGCATCGCCGGCGAGGACTTTGGCACGCAGAAGCAGCTCGGCCTCGCGCGGGTTGCCGCAGGCAATCGCTCGCGCGGCGCCCGCGCGTGCCTCGGCGTCCGGGTCATGGAGCAACGCTGCCAATTCCACCAACGCGCGCGCGTAACCGGTGGCAACGAGGCCCATTGCGCAGCTACAGCGCACATCGACAGCCGTGTCGATCGAGCCGCCCCATACCGGCTCATGCTGGCGATAGCGCAGGCCGTCAAGGAAGAAGGCCGCGTCATCGCACTCGAGGTTCACGAGCGCGCGCGCGATGGCCTTTTTTGCCAGGCAATTGGGGTCGCGCTTGGCAGGAGGCTCGAGAAAGCGAGGGTAGGCAGCCATGAGATCCGGCACCGCCTCGTAGACTAAACCGTCGCCAGCCAAACGCGCCGCCCTTGCCGCGACCCGATAATGCCGATCACCGAGCGCGTCTTTGATTCGAGCAAGCTGAATTGACCGGTCGCGCTCCGCCGCCAGGGCATCGAGGGCGCTCAGCTTTTCATCGATGGATGTTCGCGTTGGCATC
>JAKDMQ010000191.1 GCA_030452265.1 Nitrococcus sp. | reverse complement strand
GAAAGCTCGGGTTTTTGGCACCGCTGACCGGGTGTCAGGTGGAATGAGGGGGGTGCGGCTGATTGCAGCCGCACGATGCGGTTTATGGGGCTGTGGAGCCGAAGAACACTCTTCTCAGGGGTGAGGGAGCCGCGGGAGCTCGGTTCGGGCTCTGTCTCGCGCGCGCATTCGATTAGTGGCAAGGTGCCAGCCGGCGCCGGCCATCGGGGCAGAGCGTTGAGACGGCTCATCGTAATGCTCGTGGCGGTGGCTATTGGCAGCGTTGTTGTGCCATGCCCGCATTGCAGTGTCGCCTATGCCGCGGTTGCTGCCAACGGTGCGGCAGCAGCCGACCTCAAGGGTGGCAATACACCGACTACGCAGAAGCAGCAGGCCGGCGTCGATCGTCACACCCTTACGATCGCGCCTGTAGATAGCTCCGAGTTACCGACCCTGCCGGGCGCCGGCGAGCGGGCGCGCAACAATCGTATCTTGCACACTCGGCTTGTCGGTTTGAGCCGGCGCAACGATCCCGCGCTGCAATTTGGCCAGGGACGCCTTTGGCTGAATCACACGGATCAAGGCGGGCAAGGGGTGGGCGTCAGCGTGCGGCCGTTGAGCCAAGCCGCGCAGCGCTTGGCGATCTATGGCGTCTATATCGATCACGCCGCGGACTCCGTGGCGGCCGGCCAAAAAAACGCCTGGAGTCTTGCGCTCGACAGCCGCTGGCTAGGTGAGCGCCTTACGTTGCACGGCGAGTACGCGCAAAGCTGGAAGAGTAATGGCGCCTGGAGCTCGCTGCCCGAGCCAAACTCGGCACAAGCCTATGCGCTCCTGGCGAGCTACGCGGGTCGCCCGCATATGCTTGCCAGCCAACCTCTTGCCTGGCGCCTGAGCCTGGATTGGCAGCAGGCGGGTCGTGCGTTCTGGAGCCCTACCGCCGCGGGTGTTGCACGCGATAAAGCAGTTGCGCAGGTCGCCGCGGACATACGTTGGGGGCAGTTCGACAGCCACTGGAGCTTCGCGAGCGCGACCAATAATGTCGCCGATGATCCCGGAGTCGCGACGTTATCCATGCATACAGTGACTGCTGATTTGCGTTACACCGATCGGGAGGCGATTGACCCCTCCGGCCTTGGGCGGTTGTTCGCTGCCCCGAGTTACGCGTTGTACCTGGAGCATGAGCGCAGCAGTCTCGATCATGCCCCGGCAGGCGGCAGTGCCAGCATCCCGGATCGCTTTACCGATACGGCGAGCCTGAGGGTGCGTTTCACACCGGAACCTTGGTGGTGGGAATTGAGCTACACGCACTCGATGCATCGTGTGCTTGGCCAACAAACCACGCGCATGGCGAGCAACCAAACGCGGCTCGACCTGCACTTGCCATTGAGCGACTGGCTGCAGCTAACACCGACGCTGCAATGGAGCCTGATCAACGGCCAAAGCACCGACAACGAGATCCGCACGATCACGGGAACGCTCGGCGGCCGGGCATCGCTGATTCCGCGGCGGCTCGCGGCAAAGCTGCATCTTAGAGCACGTCGGCGCTATCGATCGAAGGCGGCGGAACACGAAACCGTGGCGGTGGAGAGCTCGCTCAACTGGACTCTATGGTCGCCGCAATACAACGGGCCTAACGTCACAATCTCGCTGCGCGGCAGCGCCCGCTACGCGGACAATATGGCGCCGTCCGCCGGCGGCCCTGTGCAATATCAAGCCTTTTCCGGGATTCAACTCTCCTGGCCGAAGCCTACTGATTGACGATGGCCGTTAGCTAACGCATCGGTCTGAGGCGGCGCCGCGTTAGATGTTATCGTCAATGAGCTGGGCGAGCTCCGCCTTTGAATCCGCCCCAATTTTCAACGCCTGAATCTCCCCGTCCTTGAACAGCATCAGCGTGGGAATACTGCGCACGCCGTAGCGCATCGGTGCGTCGGGATTCTCATCCACATTGAGCTTGCCTACCCTGATGCGACCGGCGTATTCCTCGGCGAGCTCTTCGATTATGGGCCCAATGGCTTTGCAGGGCGCGCACCACTCTGCCCAATAGTCGACGAGCACGGGGCAGTCGGCTTGCACAACCTGTGTCTGAAAATTCTGATCGGTAAGCTGTAGAACCTCTGTCATATCAAACACCTCTTAACTGATATCGGGGGTTATCTCGGGATCGATGCGGGAAAGTAGGTGGCCACCCGGGAAGAGCAATCAGAACTCGATGTTTTTGTCCACGCTAAGAACCTCGGCCACAAAATCTCCCATGCTCTTGTAGCTGGCTGTCCCGACCCAGTTATCGGGCCCGACATCACGGCCCTTGCCGCACGCCTGGCATACCCACAGAGGCACTTTGTTGCGGACCAGGAATTCAACGGCCTCCTTCATTGGCGGCATGTTTACTCCCATAAGCAAGGGATAGACTTTGTAATTGGCGAGCGTGACAGCCTCACCCTGCAGCCATACGGTCACCTCATGACCTTGCTCGACCGCCGCCTTCGCCGCCAGCATGCCAAGCGCGGCACGGGTGGGATCGTCGGTACCGGATGTAACGGTGATTATGACCTTCATGAGAATCTCCTCAATCGCGGCAAACACATGCCGAGCCATGGAGATGAGCTTGAAGCAGCAGGCGGGTTGTGACAAGGGGGCAAACGCTTGCGAGCAAATCGTCGGCAGCATTCCGTTCGCTTGCCGGAGAGCGAGCGCGCAAGCTCGGGGCGATGCGCCCCGAGCCCATACCGCTTCAGTCAGACTCTGCGCCGAGCCCAAAACTGCCAGTAGTACCGCTTGAGCTGCGAACTGCGCTCCAGGCACTGGATCGGCATTTCCCGATAGCGGACCAACGGAAGAGACGGCAACCAGCCCGTGCGCGGCGTGATTTTCTGCTCGACCGCGAGCAGTTCTTGCAGCCGGTGCAACACCCGCGGCGGCTGCGTTTCCGACGGGGCCAGGAAGATGGCATAGCGCCGCAAGACTCTGCCAAGGGCCGGGCTGCTTGACAAGCAAACCAGGGGCGCGGCCAGTACCAAGCCCGTGAGCACGGGCATTAGCCACCAGAAAAACTTCGGTGCCAGAATCCAGGTTGCGACGCCCCAGATGAGCGCGCCCAAGGTTGCCACGAAAGTGTAGCGTAGCGCCTCGGTCAAAGTGACGCGCCGCCCCATACGCTCCTGGGGCCCCCACGCAGTCTTTTGACCAAGCAAGATGCCCACGACGAAGTAGGCATGAGAGACCATCATGATCGGTGCGATCAGCACGGAGAATGCGGTTTCGATTAGCGCGCCCTTCAGCACGCAGGCCGTGCCGCCAAAGGCGCGTCGATGCCGCGGTCGTAGAAGGCACGATACGATCCCGAGCGCCTTCGGCAGAAACAGCATTCCGAGGGTAATCGAGAGCAAGGAGGCGATTTCGTCCGTCTTGACGACGGGCCAGTTTGGAAAGAGCTGATAGCCGGAGCCGAAGAACTGCGTTGCCGTGAACGCCTGGTCTATGGCATCCGCGGTACTCAGCGCTAGCATGCCCAGCCATAGCAGGGAAGCCAGATAGGCGGTCGCGCCCAGCAGAAAATTGAAACGGCTCAGCGGCCGCAGACCGGGGGCGGCGAGCAACTGCAGATGCTGCAGATTGCCCTGTGCCCAGCGCCGATCGCGCTTGGCGAAATCGAGGATATTGCTGGGCATCTCTTCATAACTTCCGCCCAGCTCGGGAAAGAGGTAGACCTGCCATCCGCCGCGGCGCAGCAGCGCCGCTTCGACGAAATCATGGCTCAGGAGCTCACCGCCAAAGGGCGGCTCGCCGGGTAGACTCGGCAGCCCGCAATTTTCGGTGAAAGCCTGCACGCGGATAATGGCATTGTGTCCCCAGTAGTTCGCCGCACCGGTTTGCCAGAAACTCAGCCCAGTGGCCAGCATGGGGTTGTAGACCTCGGAAGCGAACTGCACGAAGCGCCCGAACATCGTCTGTTGGCGTACCGGGATCGGCACGGTCTGAATCAGGCCGACGCGCGGATTGGATTGCATGGCGCGCACCAGGGCGACCATCGCCTCCCCGGTCATGATGCTGTCCGCATCCAGCACGATCATGAAGTCGTAATAATCGCCCCAGCGGCGGCAGAAATCGGCGATGTTACCCGGCTTGCGGCCGGTATTGCTCGGACGGCGCCGGTAGAACAGGCGCTCGCGCAACGAGCCCTCCAGACGCTGCTGCATTGCAGCCCATGCGGCCTCTTCCGCCATCGCCACATTGGGATCGGTGCTGTCGCTGAGCAGATAGATATCGAATTTGTCCGCATCACCGGTAGTTGCAAGTGATTCGCAAATGGCTTCCAGGCCGGCAATGACACGAGCGGGATATTCGTTGTGCACCGGCATGACCACGGCCGTGCGCGTATTGATAGGCGCCTCATCGTTCCGCGCCGTTGGATGTCTGCGCAGTGTCAGCGGGTCGAGTCGGAGCGCTCGCAGAATGAAGCCGGCAATGGCTGTCCAAAAGGACGCGGCAAGCCATGCGAAGGCCGCGGCGAACAGGATCAAGATCGATCCTTCAATGAGCGTCGTCCCGTTTGCCCGAATGATGTCAAACATCATGGCAACGGCGTGCGCGGTGCTCGTCAGCACCAAGGCGATCAAGATTAAGCCGCGCAGTCGCTGCCAGGGTACCCTGATCGCGTCGCTGTTTGCCTCTGTGCTAGTTGCTTTCGAGTGGTTATTAGATTGCATCGGGATACCAAACATAGTTCCAGGTCTCGCTTAGACGTCGCTCATGCAGCGTGAGATAAAGGCGCATGTCGACAGGTTCTTCTCCATTTGGATCGAGCTTGAAAGCGACCCTCCACCCACGCCCATGGGGAAGGCGTTGCACGTTCTGATGGATTATTTCGCCGGCGGAGTTGGTTAACACGGCCTGCACCGGCTGCGTAGCAGTCAAGGTCGCCAGCGCGCCGCCGGTGAAATCGACGATGAATTGGCGATGGCTACGCGGGGGCTTGCGCGGCGCCCCAGGAATCGCGGCCCAGCCGATCCGCGTACGTATTACACGCGCCAACAAATGGTTGGGCCGGCGGGAGTCAAACGTTTCCAGCCGATAGTTGTAGGTTCGCTGCTCGCCCGCTTCGAAGGGCTCATCCGGTGCCCAGAACGCCACGATGTTGTCATGGATCTCCGCGCCGGTCGGTATCTCCACGAGCTGCACCGCACCTTCGCCCCAGTCACCGTGAGGTGTCACCCAAAGACTCGGGTGGGTTTCGTAGCGGGTTTCCAGATCCAGATAGTGGGTGAAATTACGGTCGCGCTGGACCAGACCAAAGCCTTGGGGGTTGGTGTCCCGAAGGCCCGTTATCCGAAGCTGGCTCGGGTTGCTCAGAGGGCGCCAGATCCATTCCCCGCGGGCGGTATGCATGAGCACGCCATCGGAGTCATGCACCTCGGGGCGGTAGTCGTCGGCAAAACTGACCCGATTTTCACCATGCAGGAACATACTGGTCAGCGGCGCGACGCCAAGCTTTTCGATGTCCGCTCGGGCAAACAGGCGCGAGCGCACCTCCAAGGCGGTATTTTTCCCTGGAATCAATTGCATTCGGTAGGCCCCGGTTACCGATTTGCTATCGAGCAAGGCGTACAGGGTCATCGTTGTCGCCTTTGGTGCGGGTTTCACCAGCCAAAACTCCCGGAATCGAGGGAACTCCTCGCCCTTGGGCAGACCGGTGTCGATCGCAAGGCCCCGGGCCGACATTCCATAGTTTTGCCCCCGGCCAAGCATTCGGAAGTAGGAGGCGCCGAGGAAAGTAATGAGCTCGTCCTTGTAATTCGAGCTATTGAGCGGGTAATGGATACGGAACCCCGCAAAGCCGGGAACGTCCTCTAAGTGCTTCTTCAGGTGGGTATTTTTTCCGTAATCGAACAGTTTTGGGTCGAATTCCAGAGTCTTTACCTGACCATCGTCAACGATATGGATCGTGACCGGGTCATGGTAAAGGAAGCCGAGATGAAATACCTGAACTTCAAATAGAGCCTGCCCATTCCACAGGGAACGCTGCGGGCGAAATCGGATGTCCCGATATTGATCGTACGTGAGCTTGGCGAGTGCCGCCGGCAACCGGGTCTGCGGCGGCTGATAAGGCTGCGCGGCCAGTTCCTCGGCTTTCTTGATGACTCGGCTAAAAAACCCTTCCGGTGAATTCTTGGCCAAGGCAGGGCTTGCCGCAAGCAGGCTTGCGGCCAATACGATCAGTGGAACAAAGTCAAAGGCACGATACATCAAACACACCTAATGCTTGCGCAGTCGCTCCAAGCATGAGCTCCACATTTAAGGCTATTGCGGTGACTAAGAGGCGGAAGAGAACAACCCGGTGGGCGAAGTCTCAAACCAGCTCAATGAGCTGCGAGCGCCAGGATGGGTCGGGGCGCGCTGAGCGCTCGCGAGTCGGTTCGGTTGGTTGGCTCATCTCCTCCGTCTGCTCCTTCGTGTCGGTGGGACTGGGCCCCTCTGTTCCGCATTCGGTTGATCCAGCTTCTGCTCGAAAACGCAACGCAACTTTAGCGCCAACCCAACGTTGTTTGCTAAAAAACAACAACCTATTACGCCTGATCCGGTGCAGTCGCGCGATTTAGTGTGCATGCCAGCCTGGGCCTGTTGCCTCCAGCCGACAGGCGTCGAGGAGGCCGGTCCGAGAACTCGCCCGGGCAGGTGATGATCGCCATGGTGGATTGCCCGTATGGGACGGGGCCATAATCCTAGCCACTTGGACGCGCCACGAAATCCGCCGTATTCTTTGGTGGCAGGAGAGCGATCTGGCAACCGCAACGGTGCTGCGGC
>JAKDMQ010000415.1 GCA_030452265.1 Nitrococcus sp. | reverse complement strand
CCTACAGTAATTCTAACGGGGGCCTGGTGTCTCAGTCATGTTGGCAGAGAGGGCGGGAGTGACCGCCCACGGCTTATCGCACTAGACCGCACGCCGACCGCTCGAGCAGGTTCCGGAGGTTCGCTCGATCAGGGCGGCCGAGCGTGTGCGCGATCAAGTGACGCGCGACTACGTCTCCTATCTCGATGCGCGCTCGCGGGTTGTGTCTCCCCGCCCGGGGGCTTGCGCTCGAGCTCGATGCGCACCTGCCGGCTGAAGGCAGGAACAGATCGCAGCAGTACATAGCGCGGTGGCGTCATTACCACCGCCGGTAGCCTAGTGGATGTATAGGACAAGCAGCGCCGCGCGCTCGTTTAGCCCGGTTGGCGCGGCGTAGTAGTGCTATTGCCCAGTCCCGGCCAATAATGACTATCCGGTAGCGGGCGCGGTCCGAAGAGGGCCTGCCCGACGCGAACGACAGTCGCCCCCTCCTCGATGGCGATCTCAAAATCGCCCGACATGCCCATAGAGAGCTCATCAAGCGCCACGCTGGGCGGAGCCGTGTCGCGGAGTTGATCACGCAGTGTTCTTAGCGCGCGGAAGCACGCCCGAACCCGGGAGGTGTCCGGCTCAAACACCGCCAGCGTCATGAGACCGCGCACCCGCAGCGCCGAAAACGCGGGTAACTCTTGCATAAACGCAGCCACGGAATCGGGTGCGAGGCCGAATTTGCTCGCCTCCCCGGAGGTGTTTACCTGCACGAGCACATCGAGGCAACGCCTCTCGATTTGCAACCGACGCTCGAGCGCCGCGGCAAGCCGCAGACTGTCCAGCGCCTGGAACTCGCGTGCGATGCGGGCGGCGTACTTGGCTTTGTTGGTTTGCAGATGGCCTATTATGCTCCAGCTAAGCGGCAGATCCGCGAGCTGCTCCGCCTTGCTGCAGGCCTCCTGGATCTTGTTCTCGCCGAGCTCGGTGAGACCGGCCACAAATGCCTCTCGCAGCCGCGCGGTTGCCACCGTCTTGCTCACCGGCAACAACCGCACCTCGCTCGGCTCGCGGCCGACCCGCGCGCAGGCTTCAGCGATGCGCCGACGCACATCGTCGAGACTTCGTTGGAGAAGGAAATTATCGGTGCTGTTCATAGCGCTTTAAGCGCAATTGCGTCGATGCTGGCTAGTTAGCTTACCGCAGCCGAGAGGTGACCGCAGCCACTTAGCGCACGTGCGCTACCTCCTGCCCAAGCATTTCGGCCGTGACCAACACCACGCCCTTGGGCGAGACGAAAAAGCGCTCTCGGTCGACCGCGGCGTCCTCGCCGATAATGGTCCCGCTGGGGATGCGGCAGCCCTCGTCGACTACGCAGCGCCTGATACGGCAGCCCTCACCCACCACCACATCGGGCAGGATGATCGCGTCGCGCACCTTCGCCCTTGGCAACACCACGACTTGCGAGAACAGCAGCGAGTGGTGCACCTGCGCTCCCTGAATGATATTGCCGCCCGAAACCATGGAGTCAATGGCCACCCCGCGGCGGCCGGCGTCATCGATGAACTTAGCTGGTGGCAGCTGCGCCTGATAGGTCCAGATGGGACGCTCTTGATCATAGAGGTCGAGCTCTGGGCCCTTGCCGATCAGCTCCAGGTTGGCCTCGAAGAAGGCATCCACCGTTCCCACATCGCGCCAATAGGGCTGCCC
>JAKDMQ010000414.1 GCA_030452265.1 Nitrococcus sp. | reverse complement strand
AGGCGTCGTTTCAGTTGCGGCTCCCGCGTGATGCGGTAGGGGATTCCGAGGATCCGTGAAGTAGGGTAAACGGGCCAAGGGGGAGGGTGGTCGGCACGCTAATTGGTATAAATGATAACGTGTCACCGTCATTGCACGCGTCACTGAGCCACCCGGCTGCCTGACACACACACACGTTAAAGCTCAGCCGCGCGGGAACCACGTAGCGGTCCTCGCGTGGGCTGCGGCGCCTTATTGGGTGGCGATGTGGCCCCGACGACTTTTCGGCGATCGCGAACCCCATGCTTGGCGGGCGGGGTTGCGTATGCGCTGCGGATCGTCGCTGCAACCTGACGCAGGGCAGCTTCGAACGGGTGGTGTTTACGCCACACCAGGCTGATGGTGCGACTTGGGGCGGCCTTGCCGAAAGCGCGAACGCACAAGTTCGCGTCCGCAAGCTCGTATCGCAACGCGAGTTCTGGCAGCAAAGTAGCCCCCAAGCCACCGGCCACCATCTGCACGAGGGTGGTGAGGCTGGTGGCTTTGAAGGCGTCAATGGCTGCGTTCTTGTTCGAGCAGAATATGGCAGCCTGCTGCCCGAAACAGTGCTCCTCCTGTAACACCAGGAGGAGGGTATCACGAAGCTCGGCAACCTTGACGTCCCTGGTAGTTATCGCGAGTGCGTGATCGCGTGGTATAACCAGCACAAATGGATCCTTGGCGATGACCACTTTCTCGACATCGCCAATATCAGCTTCCTGCGCGAGCAGCGCCGCATCAAGCTGTCCGGTCTCCAGATGTCGTGTGAGGACCCAGGTCTTGTCCTCGACCCAGCGCACGGTTAGGCGCGGATAAGCCTCACGCAGGGCGGGTGTCAGTCGCGGCAAGAGATAAGGCGAAATGGTGGGGATAACACCAATTCGCAGCATGCCGGAAAACGGGTCGGCGGATCGGCTGGCAAGCGCCACGAGATCGTCGGTCTCGCGGAGGATGAGCTTTGCCCGCTCCAGAATTTCCTGGCCAACGGATGTGATCAGCACGTGGCGGCGGTCACGCTCGAACAGCCGCACGCCGAGCATCTCTTCCAACTGGGCGAGCTGCGCACTTAGGGACGGCTGCGAAATCCGGCAACGCTCGGCCGCCCGCCGGAAGCTGAGCGTCTCGGCCACTGCGACGGCGTACTGAAACTGCCGCAGGGTGCAGTGGTGTGGGGTCATGTTCATAGGCTGATCCTATCACAGTTATTCAAACGTTATCTTGGACAGATCAGACTGCAACGGGTAACGTAATTCTAGTGACAGTCCGAGTGACATACCGAGTAAGGAGATGAAACGATGAACGCCGAAATGAAGTGCCCGTTCCACGCTACCGCTGCCTCAAGCGAAGTGAAGTCCAACCGCGAGTGGTGGCCCAATCAACTCAACCTCAAGATCCTGCACCAGTACGCCCCGGCGACCAGCCCCATGGCGCCGTCGTTCAACTACGCCGAAGCCTTCAAGAAGATCGACTACAAGGCGCTCAAGAAGGACCTCCACGCGCTGATGACCGAATCGCAGGATTGGTGGCCGGCCGATTACGGCAATTACGGCCCGCTGTTCCTGCGCATGGCCTGGCACGCGGCGGGTACCTACCGCACCGGCGATGGCCGCGGCGGCGCCGGCATGGGCCAGCAGCGGTTCGCGCCGCTCAACAGCTGGCCCGAC
>JAKDMQ010000190.1 GCA_030452265.1 Nitrococcus sp. | reverse complement strand
GCCGCGGGGGGCGTTGTACGCAGCGTCCCCGGTAATTTACTGATTTTCGCAGAAGCATTGCCCGCGGGGCGCGCCGAGGCTCGGGGCGGTACGCTCTGGCGGGGCCGTCGGCGGCAAGGAGGCCGCCGTCGAGCCTACAGGGAGGTATTCACGGCGTGTCCCGCCAGAGCGAATCGCCCCGGGCCTCGGTTTGGCACGCTGAAGATTACCGTACCAGGATTGGTCACTGCTGCAGGGGCCTGAGCGCATGCAAGTACGCATCGACCAGCTCGATTGCCAAACGGTCCTGGCTTTAGCCCGGCGCCAGGGCTGCATCGCCTTGCCGTTGCCGCGGCCGGTGATTGCGCGGATCGAACAGGCGCGCCGGCACGTTGAAGCGCTCGCGGCGGGGGTCAAGTTGGTTTATGGCGTGACCACGGGCTTGGGCGCATTGGCCACGACCGCGATCGCGCCGGCGCACCGCCGCGCGTTACAACACGCGCTCCTGCGCAGCCATGCGGCAGGCGTCGGCGCCGCCATCGAGCCGGAGACGGTGCGCGCCATGATGGCCATCCGGGCGAAGACGCTCGCCATGGGCTACTCCGGGAGCCGCCTGCAGCTCGTGGAGGCGCTGATCCGCATGCTCAATGCCGGCGTCTTGCCCTTCGTTCCCGAACATGGCTCGCTTGGGGCAAGCGGCGATCTTGCCCCCTTGGCACATATCGCGCTGTGCCTTTGCGGCGAAGGCTGGGCGTTGCTCGACGGCGAGCGCGTCGCCGCCGGGGCCGCGCTTGCGCAGCACGGGCTGACTCCCGTTGCGCTCGAGGTCAAGGAAGGCCTGTCGCTGATCAACGGCACCGACGGCATGCTGGCGATGCTCATCCTCGGCCTCGACCGGCTCGGGCAGTTGCTCGATACCGCTGATCTCACCGCGGCGATGAGCATCGAAGCCGGGTTCGGCACCGATCGGGTCTTCCAAGCCGAGCTGCATCGCCTGCGCCCGCATCCCGGACAAGGGCTCGTGGCCAAGCGGCTGCGCCGGCTCTTGCATGGCAGCGCAATCGTCGCGCACCATCGCGGATCCGCCCACCTGGTGCAGGATGCGTATTCCTTTCGCTGCACGCCGCAGGTGCACGGCGCGGCCCGTGATACCGCGGACTTTGCCGCGCAGGTGGCGGAACGGGAGCTGCGCTCCGTCACCGACAACCCCGTTGTGCTCGCCGACGGACGCGTCGAGAGCAGCGGCAACTTTCATGGCGAGCCCCTGGCCTTTGCCCTTGATTTTCTCGCTATTGCGGCCGCCGAGCTGGGCGCGATCGCCGAACGGCGCATCGACCGCCTGCTCGATTGCCAACGGTCCCAAGGCCTGCCCGCTTTTCTCACGCCCGAGCCTGGGGTCAACTCCGGCTTGATGATCGCGCATTACACCTGTGCGTCGCTCGCCGAGGAGAACCGCCGCCTCGCGAGCCCCGCAAGCGTGAGCTCCTTGCCCACCTCGGCCATGCAGGAAGACCATAATTCCATGGGCTGGAGCGCGGGCCGCAAGCTCCTTCGCATCCTGGACAACGTCACCGCCATATTAGCGATAGAGACGCTGTGCGCGGCGCAGGCGCTGGATTTGAGAGCGCCGCTGACGCCCGCCCCGGCGACCGCAAGCGCGCGTGAGCGGCTGCGCCGGGAAGTGCCGTTTCGTATCTGTGACGCATTCGCCGCGCAGGACATCGATGCCGTTGTGCAGCTCGTCAGGCGCGGCACGCTGTTCACGGCCGTGCAGTCGTACCTGTAACCTGTAGGCCGTGGCGCGTCGGAGCGCAGCGTACGTCTCGCGCGCTGTGGCGTGCCCCGGCCTTGCAAGCCTCAGCGCAGCCAGGATAATAAGCGGTTCTGCACCTCGTTTAGCCAATCACAGCCGACGATTATGAAAGATCAGCTCGCCCAACTCGTGCAGCAGGCCCTCGACGCGCTCAGGCAAGACGGCACGCTGCCCGCGGAGCTCAGGGCCGACATCCAGATCGAGCGCGGGCGCGCCAAGGGGCACGGCGACTACTCGACCAACGTTGCCATGCAGCTCGCGAAACCGGCCCGCCGCTCGCCGCGCGAGCTCGGGCAAGCCATCCTCGCGAAGCTCCCCGCCCACGAGCACATCGAGCGGGCGGAGATTGCCGGGCCCGGGTTCATCAACTTCTTTCTCAGCCCGGCGGCTGCGTTTGCGGTCGTCCGTGCCGTCAATGAGGCGGGCGCGCGCTATGGGCTCAGCCGGGTCGGGGCGGATCAGCGCATACTCCTGGAATTCGTCTCGGCCAATCCCACCGGCCCGCTGCATGTCGGCCATGGTCGGGGTGCCGCCTTCGGCGCGGCGCTCGCGAATCTGCTCACCAGCGCCGGTTTCAGGGTTCAGCGCGAATACTACGTCAATGATGCCGGCCGTCAGATGGATATCCTCGCCGTCAGCGTCCTGCTGCGCTACCTCGAGATTCTGGGGGAAGCCATACGCTTCCCGGACAATGGCTATCGCGGAGAGTATATCCGCGAGATTGCCCATGATCTGCAGACCCGTTTTGGCGCGCGCTTCCGCTTGGCGGCGGAGGAATTCATGAGTGCGCTGCCGGCGGATGCGAGCCAGGGCGGCGATCGCGAGGCGCACGTGGATGCTCTGATCCGGCGCGCGAAGACGCTGCTCGGGGAGAACGCTTATTTAGAACTTCAGCAAATCGGTCTAGAGGCCATTCTCACCGACATCCGAGAGGATTTGACTGAGCTCGGGGTAAGCTACGATGAGTGGTTTTCAGAGCGCGCGCTGCTCACTAATGGCGCGGTCGAGCGCGCCATCGATCGCCTAGAGGCACAGGGGCATCTCTATACCCATGACGGGGCATTGTGGTTCCGCTCCAGCGCCTTTGGCGATGAGAAGGATCGGGTGGTGCGCCGCTCCGATGGAGAGATCACCTACTTTGCATCGGACATCGCCTACCACATGGACAAGCTGGAGCGCGGCTTCAACGTCGCGATCAACATCTGGGGCGCCGATCATCACGGCTACGTGGCGCGCATAAAGGCGGCGCTTAGCGCGCTCGGCTATGATTCGGATCGGCTGGAGATCAGGTTGGTGCAGTTCGCGAATCTATACCGCGGCGCCGAGCGATTGTCGATGTCCACGCGCTCCGGCGAGTTCGTCAGTTTGCGCGCACTGCGCGAGGAGGTGGGCAATGACGCGGCGCGCTTTTTCTATGTCATACGCCGACCCGAGCAACACCTCGACTTCGATCTGGAGCTGGCAAAATCCGAGTCGGCGGACAACCCGGTCTACTACATCCAATACGCCCACGCGCGCATCTGCAGTGTGATGAGCCAACTCGAGGCGCGCGGGTTGAGCCATGATCCGGCGCTGGGTTTTAAAGCCATAGAACGCCTCACACAGCCACACGAACAGCGGTTACTGGCAGAGCTTGGTCGTTACCCAGAGCTCGTAGAGACTGCCGCCTTGGCGCACGAGCCACACCAGCTCGGACATTACCTGCGGGAGCTGGCAAACGCCTTTCATACCTACTACAACGCGCACCCGTTCCTAGTGGATAGCCCGGCGTTGCGCAACGCGAGGCTCAATCTGATACTCGCTACACGGCAGATCCTACGTAATGGCCTTACGATACTCGGCGTTTCCGCGCCAGAGAGCATGTAACCATGGCCCGACAACCTAGGCAGCGTATGCACCAGGCGAGCCGCCACTCAGGCGACGGGCAGCCCCTGCTGCCTGGTTGGGTCTGGGGGCTTGCGGGGCTCAGCGTGGGTCTGTTGGTCGCCTTGGGGGTCTATCTTCGGTATCCGCCGCCAAACAACAGCGCGGCCGTTAGCAGCCTGTTTTGGTCCCATGAGCGCAGTGCGGGAGCCCCCCTCGGTGAGGCGACTGACGATACGCCCGGCTCGAATGATGAGTCGAGTCTGCCCCGGTTCGAGTTCTACAAGCTGCTTCCCAATCAAGAGGTGGGCGTGCTCACGCCGAAGCCGAATATCGAGCCGCCTGGGGCTAAGCCGAGCATGGCTGAGGACTGGGCCGACGCGCAACACCAGCGGCCCCAAATCGTAGAGGCGATCCCACGCGAGATAGAGCAGGCGAAAGCAGGTTACCTATTGCAGGCAGGCTCTTTTCGCAACCCCGACGATGCCGATCAGCTAAAGGCTAGTCTTGCCCTGTTGGGGGTCGAAGCGTCGATCCAGAATGTGAAGCTCGCCACTGGCGAGACCTGGCACCGGGTTCGGATAGGACCGTTCAGCAATCGACAGCGCTTGAGCAAGATCCGCAAGCGGCTGCAGGTGAACAATATTCACACCATCGTGCTCAAGCACGACGGCTGATATCCATATCCTCGGCGTCAAACCCAACGGGACGCCGGGCGGCGACTCCCGGTCGGCTGGCAGTAAATATGAAAACCGGGGCGCCGGCGAGCAAATACCAATAAAAAGTGCAAAACCGCCACACTAGAGTAGCCGCGGCGGTCGTGCCGCCGTCCAAGTACGGCCGTAGTAGGGCGGCGAACGCCAGTTCTACGCCACCGGCTCCTCCCGGTAGAAACGACAGGTGGCCGATAAGGAACATCAAGCCTTGAGCGAGAAAGATATAGGACCACGGTCCCGTATAGCCCATGAAATAAAGCAGCACCGGTAGCACCCCATAGCGCAGCAACCAGTGCCCAACGCACAGAAGATAAACCAGCAATAACCGGCCCACGCCGAGGCGAAGCAGCAAGGTAAGGCTGGCCCGAAACTGGATCAGCCAGCGCGCGAGGCGGTAGCGTAGCCGGCGCAGCCCCGGCACGCGGCGGATCACTCGCCCTAGCCAGATCGCCAGGGGACGGTAGTGACGCGGCAGCCACAGCAGCACACCCACCCCGAGGGCGAGCAAGCCGATCAATATGGCAGGCGCGATTAGCGACTGGGTAAGTCCCTGGCCGGTGAGGTAAAGCAACAGCGCTACTGGCATCGCGGTTGCGAAGAAAATTAAGTCCATAACTTGATCGAACGCCACGAGGGCGGCGGCCTCACCTAGGCGCAGACCACGCCTGGAGAGCAAAAAGGCATAGGTTGCCGCCCCGCCGGTGGAGGCGGGTGTCGCCACCGCGGCGAACTCGGCGCTGAGCACCGTGCGCAGCGCGACAAGCCCCGGCAGCCGCACCCCGAGCCCGCTCGCAAGAATTCGTATGCGCCCCGCATTGAGTATCCAGCCCGCTACGATCATTGCGAGCAGTAACGCGACTACCGCAGGCGATAGGGCGGCAAGCTCATCGAGGCTATCCAGACCACCGAAGACTAGCGGTAGCGCAAGGCTTACGACCAGGCTGACAAGGACGAGACATCCCCACGAGTAGCGTTTCACGTATCAACACTCTCCTCACATCCGGATGGTGTTGTGCACAGGGCAAAGCCTGGGCAGGATCTGCGAATGAGCGAATAGCCTATTGCCGATTTGCAGCGGTATCCCCCGCGGAGGGCGGGTAGGTCGCGGCCGAAGCGCACCCGTCGGCGCTGTGAATAACGGTTCACATAGCGCGACGGATGCCGTCTGCGACTGTCGTCGGGAGTATACACGTTGTCTGGTGTGCTCGGGAAAGTAATTAAATGCAGGTATGCAAGGATGTCAAGAGCACCAGCGGATCGGCAATGGGTGACATTGAATGCGCCGCGCTTACAGGCTGCGCTTGTTGCCGAGGGCAAACATCGCCTGCTTGAGCCGATAGAGCGCCGATATATCCTCCTCCCCATGGCCCTGATCCAGCAGGCGCTGGTAGTGCTTGAGCGTCATTTCCACCACCGGGGATGCCACCCCGAGCTCATCAAGCATGCGCCGGCATATTGCTAAATCTTTGTAATGTAAGGCGCATTTGAATCCGGGCTCGAACGATCCCAGCAGCATCGTGGCGCCTCGGTGATCGAGAAACCAGTTGCCCGCCGCGCCAGCGCTCAGCACGCCAATGGTGGTATCCATATCGAGGCCGAGCGCTTGGCCAAATGCCAAGGCCTCGCAAACCGCTTGATTGATGCCGGCGCACATGACCTGATTGACGGCCTTCGCGGCCTGCCCCTGACCCGAGTCACCCATACGGACCACTTTGCGCCCCATGGCCGCAAGCGCCGGCATGGCGCGATCGATGGCCGCGCCATCACCGCCCACCATCATCACCAGAGTGCCCGCATGCGCGCCTTCCTTACCGCCTGAGACGGGCGCATCGATATACCAAGCGCCGCTGTCCGCGGCGCGCTCGGCCGCCTGCAGGACCGTATCCACGCCGATGGTCGAGGTATCCACGATGATTTTGCCCTGCTCGAGGCCTTCGCGCATCGCCTCGAGCACCTCGAGCACATCGGCGTCCGCCGAGACGCAGATAACTATGAGATCACTCTCACGCGCGAGCGCGGCCGGGTTGGGGCAGGCAACCACGCCGAGCTCGGCGGCAAGTGCCACGGCCTTAGACTCCGTTCGGTTCCAGAGCGTGCTCAGCAGCCCGGCTTGCGCCAAGCGCCGGGCCATGCCCGTGCCCATGGCTCCGAGCCCGATCAGTCCAACTTTCATCATGTATTCTCCCCGCCGCGCTCGCCATTGGAGTAGGGACCATTGAGATATGTGTAACCTTGCAGGCCCGCCTCGAGCTCGCGCAGGCATTCCCTGCGCACGGCGTCGTCGAGCGGCGCCGTTACAACGCGCCGGCGGTAGGTTTGCAGCAGCTCACGCGCATCGAAATGGACCTGGCGCAACACCGCCTCGATGCTGTCACCGTTACGGGCGTCCGTTAGTTGATAGCCCTCTGGTGTCAGAACGACGTTCACCGAATCGGTATCGCCGAAGAGGTTATGAATGTCGCCCAGGATTTCCTGGTAGG
>JAKDMQ010000189.1 GCA_030452265.1 Nitrococcus sp. | reverse complement strand
TCGGAGATACCCGCCGCGGTATCGACGATCAAGTAATCCAGTACGTGATTCAGCTCGCTGAAGCTGTGGATGAGCCCGGCATGCTCGGCCGGGGTGAGCTCAGCCATGCGCTGCGTGCCGGAAGAGGCGGGAATGATGAGCACCCCATTGGGCCCTTCGACCAACACATCCTCTAGGGCGGCCTGCCCTTCGATCACGTGGGAGAGATTGAGCCGCGGCGAGAGCCCCAGCAGTACATCGACATTGGCAAGCCCCAAATCGGCATCCAGCAGCATGACGCCGCGCGAGGTCTGTGCCAGCACGGTCGCCAGATTCACCGAGACGTGCGTCTTGCCGACGCCACCCTTGCCGCTGGTCACGGCGATGACCTTAACGGGCGTGGGATTATTCATTCTGTTGAGTCCCGCCGCTTGATTCATGCCCGGTCACTGCTGCGCGCTCGCCACTCGGCCAAAGCGCAGCGCAAGCGATTCCTCATCATCCTTCTCGCCCGCATACTTGCGCATCAAGGTCAGCGCATTCTCGAGCAGCCGCTCGCGGCGCGCCGGCTGCAGATCCTCCGGTACACGCTGCCCGGTGCCAAGATAAGCCACCGGCAAGCGGTAGCGCAGCACGGCCGTTATGACACCGCCTAGGCTGGTGGCCTCATCGACCTTGCTCAGAATACAGCCGACCGGATTGACCTTCCGGAACCCGCGCACGATTTCGCACAGTGCCGGAAGCTGCGTGTTGGCCGAGAGGACGAGATAAGATCGAATCGGCGAGCCGGCTGTACCGAGCGCTTGCAACTGCTCACCGAGGCGCATGTCGCGGTGGCTCATTCCGGCGGTGTCGATCAGCACCAGATGCTTATCGCCTAGGTCCGCCAACACGGCCGCAAGCTCCTCCCGGTCATTCGCTGCATGCACCGGCATGTCAAGGATGCGGGCAAAGCTGCGGAGCTGCTCCTGGCCACCGATGCGGAAGTTGTCGGTGGTCACCAGTGCGACATGACGGCGCCCGTGGCGCAGGGCAAAACGCGCCGCGAGCTTGGCCACGGTCGTGGTCTTGCCCACCCCCGTGGGCCCAACGATGGCGATAACGCCCCCGCGCTCGACGATATCGTCATCGGCAACGGGCAGGTGCTGGCGCAGCAGCACCATGGCCTGTGTCCACGCCTTGTCCGGGTCATCACTCTGAGGCACGTGGTCGGTGAGCTTGCGCGCCACATCGCAACCCAGGCCAAGCTCGGTGAGTCGCTGCAGCAAGGTAACGCGCAGCGGATGCCGCTGCCCCAACCGCTGCCACTCTTGCAGAGTCAACTGGCTTTCAAAAAGACTGCGCAGAGTGCGAAGCTCCTCTCGCATCTCACGCATGGCGGGCTCCTGAGTCCACTCGATGCGCAGCGGCGACTCGCCGGCGGGCGCCTTGGCGGGCTCCTGGGCATCGGCTTCAACGGCCGAGAAATCGAGATCGACCGCGCCTCCCACGGTGACATTCAGCCGGCGTGTCGGCGTCTCTGTGTCAGCTTTTTGGCGCATGGCACGGCCCATTACCGCTTGAAAATCCGTGCTGGGCGGCACGGCCGGCTCATCTTCTAGGGCGGCGCGGACGCGGCCCTCGTCATAGTCAACTGCCGAAATCACCTCCACCCCGCCATCCAAATTACGGCTCGAGAGAATGACCGCATCCGGGCCGTGCGCCTCGCGCACCTTGCGGATCGCCTGGCGCATGTCAGCGGCGAATATACGCTTGATCTTCATCCTTGCACTCCCGGTGTTTTTGGCCCTGGCCGCACGCTTCATTTGCTTGTCGGTTTCAGCCGGCCTGATCGACCACCTGCTGTTGGCCTACAGAGCTGACGATTCGCACCTGCTTGTCATCGGGTATCTCGTTGTAGGAGAGCACGTGCAGGCCCGAGACACTGTGCCGACTCAGCCGATACAGCCAGCCACGCAACTGCGGCGAGGTCAGCAACACGGCGGGCTGTCCCGCCATTTCCTGGCGCCGCACACTATCGATCAGTGAGCGTTGCACCCGCTCGGCCAATCCTGGCTCAAACCCCGCCGCACCTTCAGTGGCCCCCTGAATCGTATCTAGCAATAGTTGTTCCAGATTGGGGTCCAGGGTAATCACGGGCAGCTCCGCGACCATGCCCACGATGTTCTGCACGATCATCCGCCCCAGGGCTTCCCGCACCACCTGCGTGAGCTGGGATGGATCCCGCGTGCGCGTGCCCTGCTCTGCCATAGTCTCGACGATAGAGCGCATATCGCGGATCGGGATGCGCTCCTCGAGCAAGTTCTGCAACACCTTGACCACTACTGAGAGCGGCAAGGTATTCGGCACCAGCTCCTCTACCAGCTTCGGCTGCGACTGCCCCAGCCTATCCAGCAACTTCTGGCTCTCATCATGACCGAGCAATTGATGAGCATGGTTTTGCACGACCTGACTGAGATGGGTGGCCACCACGGTGCTCGCGTCCACAACCGTGTAGCCCAATGTCTGCGCGTGGTCACGCTGGCCGGGATCGATCCATATCGCCTCCAGACCGAACGCTGGATCACGGGTAGCGCCACCCTGCAATCGCTCCTGTACGGTGCCCGGGTTGATGGCCAGCTCGCGCCCGGGGTGAACCTCCGCCTCCGCTACGGCCACCCCCAGTACGCTGATGCGGTAAGCACTCGGCGCAAGGTCGAGATTGTCCCGGATATGCACCGACTGGATAAGGAAGCCCATGTCCTGGGAGAGCTTTTTGCGCACGCCCTTGATGCGGGTGAGCAACTGCCCGCCTTGATTGCGATCCACCAACGGAATCAGCCCGTAGCCGACCTCCAAGCCAATGACATCGACCGGCGGCACATCCTCCCAGGTAAGCTCCTTGTGCTCCGGGGCGACCGCCCCAGACGGCGGCTCGTCGACATGTTCGCTGTCGCGAAGTTGTTCGCGCTCACGGCCGCGCTGCTGCCACCAGGCCGCCGCGAAACACAGCGCGGCGAGCAGCAAAAAGGTCAGATTGGGCATGCCCGGCACCAGACCCAACAGACCGATGATGGCAGCGCTAACCAGCAACGCCCGGGGATTGGCGAACATCTGCGCCATCATCGTGCTGCCCATATCCTGGGTGGAGGACATGCGGGTAACCAGGATGGCCGTTGCGGTGGAGAGGAGCAACGATGGAATCTGCGCCACTAAACCGTCACCAATGGTCAGCAACGTATAGTTGCGCATGGCGTGCGCGAAGCTCATATCGTGCTGGGTTATGCCGATGATCAGCCCGCCGATGATGTTGATGAACAGGATCAAAATGCCGGCGATGGCATCGCCGCGGACAAATTTGCTGGCACCGTCCATCGAGCCATAGAAGTCCGCCTCCTGTGAGACTTCCTGGCGTCGGCCGCGGGCTTGATCCTGGTCGATCAGGCCGGCATTGAGATCGGCATCGATGGCCATCTGTTTGCCGGGCAGGGCATCCAGGGTAAAGCGGGCGCTCACCTCGGAGACCCGGCCCGCGCCCTTAGTAACCACGATGAAGTTGATGATGACCAAGATTGCGAACACGACGAGGCCCACCGCGTAGTTGCCGCCGATGACGAACGCGCCGAAGGCCTCGATGACGTGTCCGGCCGCCGCCGTGCCGGTATGACCATGGAGCAGCACCACCCGGGTGGAGGCAATGTTGAGGGCGAGTCGCAGCAGTGTGGCAATCAGCAGAATCGTCGGAAATACGGCGAAATCGAGCGGGCGCAGCGCATAAACAGAGGCCAGCAATATCACCAGGCTCAGCACGATATTGAATGTGAACAGCAGATCCAGCGCCAGCGGCGGCAGCGGAATCACCATCATCGCTAGCAACGCCACGACCAGCAGCGGGGTTCCCAGGCCCTGCACGCCGATCTGACGCCACCGCTTTACAAGTACCGCGGCCATGCTCGTCATCGCCTCCCTCTAC
This sequence comes from Nitrococcus sp., assembly GCA_030452265.1. GTDB lineage: Bacteria > Pseudomonadota > Gammaproteobacteria > Nitrococcales > Nitrococcaceae > Nitrococcus. The sequence goes on along the minus strand of JAKDMQ010000189.1, from coordinate 2,935 downwards.
GCGACTGGACGTAGTTCAGAAACTCCTCGGGAACGGCCGGCTCGGGCCGCGCTGGCCGATCCGCACCGGCACGGCGATGGCCGCGGAGCTGGTAGATATAGGCCAGCACCTGAGCTACCGCGAGGTAGAGCTCCGCCGGAATCTCCCGATCCAGCTCGGTGGTGTAATGCAAGGCACGCGCCAGTTGTGGCGCCTCGAACAGCGGCACGCCGTTATCCTGGGCTAGCCGGCGGATGCGCTGCGCGATGAGATCCGCACCCTTCGCCATAAGCTTTGGCGCCCGCATCTGCAGCGGGTCATAGCGCAAGGCCACCGCAAAATGGGTCGGGTTGGTAACCACGACGTCGGCCTTTGGCACCTGCTCCAGCATCCGCCCTTGGGCCGCCTGCTGCTGGAGCGCCCGGATGCGGCTTTTCACCTCGGGCTTGCCCTCGGTTTGCTTTAGCTCATCCTCGATCTCTTGTTTGGTCATACGCAGCTTGCGGGTGTGGTCCCAGAGCTGAAACGGCACATCCACCAGCGCGATTAGGCCCAGTGCAGCAGCAAGCAGGAAAAAGGTGTTGATTAAGAGTCGTGCTGCATCGTGCATGGCCGGCTGCAACGGCTCAGTGGCTAACGCCTGGAAGTCACCCAGCGACTGCCAGAGCATATAGCTACCCAGTGCACCCACCAGCACCACCTTGGCGAGACCCTTAGCGAGCTCGACAAGGCCGTGCACACCGAAGATGCGCTTGAAGCCCTTTAGGGGATTGAGCCTGGCGAGTTGGGGCGCCAATGCCTTGGCGCTGAAGGTCCAGCCCCCGAGCGCCACCGGCGCTACCAGGGCGACAAATAGCATCGCCAACGCCAGGGGGCCCACCGCCCAGAGACCTTTGCCGATCAGTTCGCGCAAGAGACGAATCGGCGCCTGTGGATCGAAGATCGTGCCGCGCTCCACATGCAGACCCTGGCGCAAGACGTCGAGCAGGCTATCGGCCATGTGGCTGCCGAAGATCAGCAGGCACCCCGCCGCGGCTAGCATCGCCAGCAAGGTAGTGAGCTCGCGCGAGCGCGCAACCTGCCCCTGCTGCTTCGCCTCTTGTCGGCGTTTGGGAGTCGGCGCTTCGGTCCGCTCCTCGCCGCCGGAATTCTCCTCCGCCATATGCGCCCCCAACGCACGAATCCCGGCTCATCTCAGGCAATAACCATGCCGAATATCTATTCTGCGCAGGCAGGCGCTACACGGGCTTCCTAATGTACAAGCGGCGCCCCCGCCGCGAACCTTCCAGTTGCCGTAGGGCGCATTAGGCCGAGCAGGCCGTAATGCGCCGAATGTTCTCCATAAGCCTTCACTTCGCCCATCTGGCCGCTGGGCTACTTTCGATCGATATCGCCGGATTCTAAAAGTAGCGGCGGCTTCAAAATGGTAATGGTCATTGACGCCTAAGCCGCGCGACTTGCCGAAAGTGGAGACGCATGCGGCGCAATACACTCCGCTATTGCGCCCTACGCGCTCTGCCCGTGTGCGTGCATATTGCCTTGTGTAGGGCGACCCACCTACTTTACCTCCAGCATTGTATTTAGCTCTGCACCTGGCGGGCCGCGGTGAGTTTATCGATCTCTTCAACTAAAAAGTTAATCTGCGGCTTTGAAAAGGCACCATCCCCCCCTACGCTGTCACATTTGGCAGCCATTTCCGTAGTGATGAGCGATGAGAAGAAGAGTAAGGGAACGTCGGAGAACCGGCTGTCCTCGCGCAAAGTCCGGCATAGTGAGAGGCCATCCATACCCGGCATCTCGATATCACTCAGAATTACGTCGACCCCCTCAGGCCCGCTAGTGGCAAGGTACGCCATGGTATCTTCACCATTGCTGAACTGTTGCACCCCCTGATAGCCGGCCCCGGTGAGCACCTTGGCCACAATCTTCTGGATCAACGTCGAATCATCACAATGCACGATCCGCACGGTGCTACGATCCACGGCCGCCGAATTTTCCTTGGGTGCGTAGTTTTCCACGCTCATGCTGGGGTCGAGTCTGGCCATAATAGTTTCGAGATCTAAGATGAGAATGAGCCCGTCGGGATCGCGTACCGTCCCTAGAATGCTCACGTCTTTGCTGTTGTGGGTGGTCTCGGCGATCGGTTCGTACTGAGTCCATTCGAAACGCTTAATCTGGTCGACACCATCGACTACAAACCCCGTAGTGCGCTGGTTGAACTCTGCAACCACGAGAAACTTACGGGAAGCCCCTTCAGTAGCGCCCCGGGATGACCCTATAGTGACTGCTAGATCGATAATGGAGATGGTGCTGTCACGAAAGGGCATCACGCCGAGGATAGACGACGTTTGGGTTGAGAGAGGCGCAACATGCTCGGGTCCAAACACCTGGATAGTACGAACCTTCAAGACGTTGATGCCGTACCGCTGCGAGCCAAGCGTAATGAGCAGGAACTCAACTTCATTTGTGCCTGCGTCGAGTAAGATGCCGTGTGTCTTTGGATCGTTTGCCATGATTTAATCCTTTAAAATCATCATTATCGATCGGAATAATTCGACTTGGCTTTAGGTATACAATGCCGTTCTCTAGCGCGTTGTCCCTGATCTCAAGTAATCGGCAGTCGCGTCAGTTACTTTACGGTACTTTTGATCGGTATAGCGGGATTCTAAAAGTAGCGTCGGCTTCAAAATGGTAATGGTCATAGACGCTTAAGCCGCGCGACTTGCCGAAAGTGGAGACGCATGCGGCGCATTACACTTCGCTATTGCGCCCTACGCGGGCTGGTCGGTGGATCCTGTGTCTCCGCTGAGCTGCGCGCAGGATGACGAGAGGTGCGTAGTTACGCCCGCACAAGCGTTGTCAGCCCGGGGCGGTGCGCTCTGGCGGGACCGTCGGCGGCATGGATGCCGCCGTCGAGCCTACAGGGAAGAATTCACGGCGTGTCCCGCGAGCGTAC